>JAGZFB010000027.1:0-24858 GCA_018368055.1 Collinsella sp.
CATGGGCTTGTCGTAGACCGGCAGCAGCTGCTTGGAGGTCACGAGTGTGAGCGGGTACAGGCGCGTGCCGGACCCGCCGGCGAGGATGATGCCTTTCATAAAAATCCTCTCGATTGACAATCGTTGAGCAAAAGCCGCTGATTACAGATGCATAGTTAATTAAATTATACGCACCGGCAGCAACCTCCCCGTCTTCTTATTTAAATCGGACAGCAGAAACACGCAACTCTTTCTGCATTTCTAGCGAGGCAACAAATGAAAAAGTACAATGAGCAGTGTCCAACAAACGAAAGGCAAACAATGCGAGTCGAAACAACCGGAGTATGCAGAGGAAACTGGAAAATCTACCAGCAGCTTAAGATTGAAGGCATCCATAAAGGCTCCAGCGTAACAGCCCAGGCGGCTACAGACGATAACCGCCGCTCACCTTTATCCCTCCTAAAATTCCGGGACAATAGTTGTGACTCGAACTCATACGTCCTTGTAGTCCCCGATCCCGATGCTCGCACCATCAAAATTGAGTTTAGCGAAATCGGCCAAGACGGTCGCACCCTGAGCAGCGACTCCCTTTCGCTAAATTGCAAGAACATCAAATGGGAGTCGCGCCTTAACTACAAAATTAAACCTGACATGTGCAGCAAACTCCGAAACTACGATGACGTTTCAGAGTTTGACATGGCAACGATTGATTTCTGGCAGTGCATCGAAGATTCAAGCGACTATATCCTTAGGTGCACGGTGAGAACTCCTTATCGTAGCGACTCGCAAATCAAACTTCGTTGTTTCGATCGAACCCTTAATGAAGTTAATTTGAGCATCGTCAATTTCGGTTCGAATGTAACAAGCGTTGGATTTACGCCTGAGAAAAAGCAGCTTGAAACGCAGCTCTCAATTCGAATGCCAAAGGCGTTCGATCGTTACTACTTTGTTATTGACGATCAAAATCACCCATCATTCAGTGCATTTGACTGCTTAACACCCGATAAGTTAGGCTTGCTTCTTGAGGAGACCAACTTTCTCTTTACCCATGCGCAGTTTGACCCTGAATACCCCGAATGGTTCACGGAGCATAAGGCAACCATCGGCGCTCTGGAGAAGCAGAGAAAAATCGTCTTCAACAGTGCTCCGAAGTTCAGCATTATTGTCCCTCTATACAACACACCCATTTCGTTCTTTAACGATATGACCGAATCCGTAAAAAACCAGTCTTATGCAAACTGGGAGCTCATCCTAGTTAATGCAAGTCCTGACAATCAGGAACTAAAGGTTCACGTTGAGCAGGAGACGGCCCACGACAACAGAATTAAATCAATTAACCTTACCGAGAATAAGGGCATTTCCGAAAATACAAACGCCGGCGTTGCCATCGCTTCGGGTGATTTCGTTAGCTTCTTTGACCATGACGATATTCTTGAACCGGACTTGTTGTTCTCATATGCCGAGGCAATTGAAAACAATGATGACGTCGATCTTCTATATTGTGATGAAGATAAACTCATGCCTGATGGAAAGCTAGCGCAGCCGTTCTTTAAGCCGGATTTCAATATCGATCTGCTCAGAAACAATAACTATATCTGCCATATGCTTACCATCCGTAAGTCTCTGCTTGACACTCTAGAACCGAACACGAAAGAGTTCGATGGAGCGCAGGATCATAATCTGACTCTCCGCGCCGTGGAAAAGGCAAGGAAAGTTCATCATGTTCCAAAGGTTCTATATCACTGGCGCCTAAGCGAGACCTCCACCGCAGCAAATGCCGATAGCAAGCCGTATGCCACTATCGCAGGTATCAAAGCGGTCCAGAGTCATTTGGACAGGCTTGGGCTCAATGCGAAGGTCGAACAAGCGCGTCGTCCCTTTACATATAAAGTAACCTACGCTGTGCCAGATTCCCATCCACTCGTGTCAATTATCATTCCAACTAAAGACCACGCCAACATTCTGGACAACTGCATTAAGTCAATTGTTGAGAAATCAACGTACGACAATTTCGAGCTTGTCATAATCGAAAACAACAGCACAGAAAAGGAGACGTTCGATTATTACGATAAGTTGCAAGCAAAATATCCTGACATCGTTCGTCTTGTAACTTGGAAGCACGAATTCAATTTCTCCAAGCTCATGAACTTTGGCGTTGCTCACGCCAAGGGCGACTATCTCTTGCTGTTGAATAACGATACTGAGGTAATTACGCCCAATTGGATTGAGACTATGCTTGGCATCTGCGCACGTGAGGATGTTGGCGCAGTTGGTGCAAAACTCTACTATCCCGACAACACCATCCAGCACGCGGGCTTATGCGTCACTGGTGGCGTGGCAGGACATCTTTGCCAAAGCATGCCAAGGGATAACTGGGGCTACTTTGCACTCAACGATGCACAACAAGACTTCAGCGCCGTCACCGCAGCTTGCATAATGACCAAGCGTGATGAATATGAGAAAGTCGGAGGTTTCACGGAAGAGCTTCAAGTTGCATTTAATGACGTTGACTTTTGCTTAAAGCTACGCGAGATCAACGACCTAATTGTATACACACCCGAAGTCGAGCTCTATCACTACGAGTCGATTTCTAGAGGCGTTGAAAACAATACGGAGAAGCAGATTCGCTTCCACAAAGAGGTCGCGTACATGAATTATCGATGGGCTAAGTATTACGTCAAAGGCGATCCTTATATGAATCCAAACTTCACCGTCGGGGAACCCGCGAATCGTTATTATCATTTATAAGAAGTTTGCATTTCTTTTCTTATTCAATCTAGGCAAATTAGCATGTGTCTAGGCTAGATAGGGGAATCGAGGATTAACCCTCGATTCCCCTATTGTGATAAGTTGTCCTTCACTCGACAGTCAGAGAGCATCTTATTCCAAAGGCGTATTTAAAACCCAGCCCCACTGAGGCGTAGCGGTAGTGTGGTAGTAGTTCAGCCACCAGGCCAGTGATGTCGTCCTGATGTAGCCGATGTTATCCATAACCATACCGTTACCGACGTAAATAGCAATGTGTCCCCAGCGAGCCCCCGCATTTGTATGCGTATGAGTAGGGACCGCAACTATCATTCCAACCTTAAGCTGCGATATATCTCGACTGTGACACCAATTCCAAAACATGTCGCATGCGTCACCGTTGGGATAAGACCCTAGCACGGGATAAAAAACCTCGCTAACCCACTCCGAGCACAACCCCACTCCAGGAGAAGGAACGTTGTAGCAGCGGCCAACAATTTGAGACTGAGAGGAAGTGTGGGCAGAACGTTCGGGCTCTACCCAAGCACCAGCTGCATTAAAGAAATACTCGCCATTATCGATACTGTTCCAGCCGGTTGCCATTTGACCTGACGACATAAGGTAATACCATAGCCTGTCAGCATCGCGGAACCAGCCTGTATTCATAACGCCAGATTCGTTGTCGAGGTGATACCACCTCTCGCCAATTAATTGCCAACCGTGCTGCAGCACCCCGTCTGAATCTGTGTAAAACCACGTCTGAGCAGCGGAAGACCAATACCAGCCTACCATGGGCTTTCCTTCGGCGTCGTTGAGCTTAATCGCGCCCACGCTGTCCTTGACACCCGTTAACACAATTGCTCCACTGCCGCACGCATAATATGCGCTTCCATCTTGCGAGAAGATCCAGGCGTTGCACTCTAATGCACCACCGCTATCGGGATCCAAATAATAAATAGAGCCATTCACAGTTTGAAAACCTAGGAGCATGGCACCATTATTGTTAGGATCAAGCCAATACCAGTTAGAGCCATAGTAAAACCATCCAGCGCGAATCGCTCCAGTGGCATTGGCACAATACCATGTCCCATCGTCAACAAACCAACCAGTGCTCATGGATCCAGATTGAGAAAAATGATACAACGCACCGTTAACAAGTTTAAAGCCCGTAGCCATTAATCCAGAAGGTTCAAGCCAATACCAAGTATTGTCAAGGAACAGCCAGCCAGTCTGCATAGCGCCCGAAAGGTCCAAATAGTACCAGTTATGATTGACTAAAACCCAGCCGGTCTTCATTAAACCTGATGTTTCGTCAAGGTAGAACCAATGACTACCGCTGGTAGCCCATCCCTTCAAATGCGCACAGGACCCAGAGAATAAGTGCCATCCATCACTCAGATATCTCCAGCCAGTAGCTGCGTAGCCTTCGGAATCAAAATAATATTCCGCTCCCCCAATAGTCAGAAAACAGTTTGACGGCCAGCCACCGTCCTCATATCTCCACCACCATTTACCATTTTGGTAGGCCCAAGAACCAGGAAGAGCGATGCTATTATCGGAGGAACGAACAATTCGAAATGACAACTGGGCTGAAATACCGGAGTAATCCCCTAGCCCATTCACACTTATAGCGGCACAGCCAGGGGCAACATTATTTGAATACAAGACTTCGTAATTGATACCGTTTACTAGCACAGACCCATCGACGGCAAAAACAGAAACCTCAGGAGTAATCGCGGCGCCGGTATATTCATATGTCGAAAAATCAATAGACGCTTTTAAATTAACGGAATCCGAAGTCAAGCGGTCGCCGCCCAGTGTCCCAAATGCCTCCAGGCCCGCTTGAACCAAAGATCCATCAGCGCCTTCAACTGCATAATCATAAGATAATGAAAATGCGGTCGTAGGCCATATAAGAGGGGTGAAACAAATTGATACAAGACAAATCGCGCTGAATAAACTCAAATGCCGATTTCTCATCATTTCACTCTTCCTATGTAATCAGATAAACCTTTGAATATCCAGGCACAATCGACCTAGAGCCACAGTTCCCAAAATAAACAGCATGCCCAAAAAATCGTTTAACATGTCGCATCAGATAAAACGACACATCACTCATCAGCATATGGATTGTATATCTATTAGGCAATTATGGAGCAGCAGACGAGAGTGATCAATGTTAGACAAACGACTTTTTAGTCAAAGATAAGTGTGAATTAATCGTCCTTCTTCCGATATCGACAGTCAGGCAACAAGCCATCACCAGCGATGGAATCACCATCACTAACAGTATTCCAAGTTGATTTCCCAGATTGGTAAAGGTAAACAGACGCTTCCAGAGCCAGCTTTGAGCAAGTGAATTGTCGGAAATCAGATATACGGCAAAAGCGGATCCCGCAAGCCAATTGACACGGGCAGAATTAAATTAATATTTCATACACAATTTAAATACTGATAGAAATACTGCAAACGAGAGACCCATTGAAAGAATGCTAGCTGATGAATAAACATACCCGTTAAATAGATTCACAGCAAAGTCGTGAATTATTCCTTGCGAATGATACGGAAGGTACAGCAAGAGAAGTCCTGATATAAAACATGCAGTCCCAACAAGCGCCAACTTATTCCAGCTAGTGGTATTAAAATTTACTGTTATCGTAAATAACAGACACCAATTGCGAGAACGATGAGATCGATGAGCATTCCTTCGGCTGGAAACGAAACGAACGGCAAATATCGAAATAATCCAAATGCAAACGATAATGATAGTGAAAGGAATTTGTGCTCGCTTCTACTACAGGCTCGAAGCCCCTCCAATATATAGGGGAGCAGCAAAATAAGGCCGGCATCAGAAGTGTTAAACCACCATCCATACCCCGTGGCAATTGGAAAGACCGTATTGATAAAGAAAGAGGCCGAAAGGGGCAAACTGCCCGTAAAAATAGAAATAATCCCTAAAGTTATACCGTAAAAAACAACCTCATTATTAAGAATTATTAGCTTCTTGACCGCATCTTTAATGCTAAAAGAAGCTCTGTCGGCTATAAACCAAACGGCGATAGACACGAAGCAGCCAACTGCAACTTTTCCAATAGGGAGAAACACTCCCTTAATGTTAGCGCCGGGCGATTTTAGCCGCTAATAGTCAAACTATTTTGACCAATCCCGGTCACCGAATAATGGCCACCGTGCCTCCCCGCCGCCACTACGCTGGTGGTGCCAACACGCCGGCGTTAGGAGGACCATTGAGGTGAACGAGAGACACGATGACCTACAGGAGATTATAGACGCGGCGCTCCGGGAGATGGCCGCGGAGGAGGGCCGCGCCGGGCGTGCTCGCCGGCCACACCGGCCTGGTGGACGACCTCCTGCGGAAGGGCGTCACCAACTCGCAGGTGATATTCGAGCGGCTGCTCGGCCAGGGCTACGCCGGCGGCCTCACCACGGTGAAGACCTATATCGCCGCGCACCGGGACCTCGTGCCCGCGAAGAGGCGGCAGGCGGCCCCGCAGGGCTGCCGCGGCCAGCGCTTCAGGACGGCGCCCGGAGAGGCCTACCAGATGGACTGGGGCTTCGTCGCGGTCGAGCGCCCTGGCGGGGAGCGGGCGCGGATCGCCTGCTTCGCCATGGTCTGCCACCATTGCGGGGGCGCCCACGTCGAGTTCTTCCCGAACGCGCGCCAGGAGAACCTCCTCATCGGGATGCTGCACGCGTTCTCGGCGCCGGGCGTGCCCGCGACCGTGCTCACCGACAACATGAAGAGCGTGATCGTCCGCCGCGATGCCGACGGCCGGCCCGTCTGGCAGGCCGACTACGCCGAGTTCATGGGCGTCGTCGGCTTCCGCACCAGGTTGTGCAGGCCGCGCCACCCCTATACGAAGGGCAAGGTGGAGAGGCTCGTCCGCTTCGTGAAGGGGAACTTCCTCGCGGGAAGGTCCTTTACCGACCTTGACGCCCTCAACCGGGAGGCCGCCCTCTGGTGCGCCGAGCAGGGAGGCCGCTGGCGGCGCGCGGCGGCATGCGTCCCGATGCGCGAGCACGAGGCGGCGTGCTCGGCGAACACCAGGCCGCTCGAGGTCACGGCCGAGGTCGAGCGGTACCTGTGCCCGCGCCGGAAGATCTCCTTCGACGGCTTCGTGAGCTTCGAGGGGCACCGCTACGGCGTGCCCTACTGGTACGTCCGCCGCGAGTGCAGGGTGAACCGGGAGGGGCGCGTGGTGCACATATACAGCGACGACCTCTCCCGCGAGCTCGTCGCCCACGCCGTCGGCACCGGCGCCGACAGCTGGTGCGAGGGGCAGTGGGAGACATCGCCGGCGCAGCCCGAGGAGCTGCCGACCCAGCCGGTGGGGACCGTGGTCGAGCAAATCGCCCCGCCCAGGACGAAACCCGGTTTCGAGAGGTTCGACTTCGGGAGGGCCGAATGATGGCGGGCGCGGGGGCGAGCCCCTACGAGCTCGCGAGCGACGCCGCGTCGAGGCTCGGGATCGCCGTCGGGGCGGAGGAGCTCGCGACCCTCGCCTCGGACCTCGACCTCGGCGACGGGGAGATGGCCGCCGTGGCAGCCACCTTCTCCTACCTTGCGGAGAAGAGGAGGCTCGCCTCCATCGAGACGCTGCTGAGGCTGAGCAGGCTGCCCAGGCGCGAGCCCAAGACCTTCGAGGGCTTCGACTTCTCCAGGATCCAGGGCCGGGACGCGGCCGCGCTGGGCAAGCTCCCGTCGCTGGCCGACCTCTACGCGCACCGCAACGTCGCCTTCGTCGGGCCCGGCGGCATAGGGAAGACACACCTCGCGCAGGCCTACGGGCGCGAGTGCTGCATGCGGGGGCTCAAGACCTACTACATAAAGGCGACCGAGCTCAGGGACAGGTTCCAGAAGGCCGTCCAGCGGGGAAACACCTCGCGGGTCGTCTCCTCGCTCGTCAAGCCGTCGTGCCTCATCATTGACGAGGTGGGGAGATGCGTCTACGACAGGCCGTGCACCGACCTGTTCTTCGATGTCGTCGACAGGCGCTACGAGAAGGAGGGGCCGAACGCGATGGTCCTCACGAGCAACATCGCCCCGAGCGGGTGGGATGAGTTCTTCACGGGCGACGACACGCTCCTCTGCGCCCTCGGCAGGCTGTTCGACAAGGCGTCGGTGTTCGTGATGCGGGGCCCGAGCTACCGCGGCAGGGAGCTTGACACCTACTCGGTGGAGGCCGTCCCCCAGGCGGTGAAGGTGAGGGGGATCCAGCCCGAGGGGATGTAGGAATGCGATAGGAAAGTCATAGATGCGGGCGTGTTGGCTAAAATGGGTCGGCCGGGATTGGTCAATCTCGGCCGACTATATTTGGCTAAATTATTCCGGCGCTAACACTTAAAAATTAAACGGGTTAAAGGACTAGCAAAAACCGATATATCATCTGCATTATGTATTACAAAATGATGCGCAAATACACACCACATTGAGATTAACCAAAAAAGCTCGACAATGGAATTACGTTCTTTTGCCATGGAGTTCTCCGGCTGGCTTAAGTTGACTCTATGCATCGATACAAGCCAATTGGCGTACAGTAGTGGTGAATTATAACGGCTGAGACGATTTAACAATCGGACCAAGGACCTCGTCACCGCTGTCCATCCAGATGACGATTTACAGCGAAACACCCCAGTCAAATTATGCTTCGGAAAGAATATTGCTCAGGCAGTTCGATAATGAAAGGACTTTTGACTCAAGAGCGAGCCCCCACCACCGGGACCACTCGAGCATAACGGTCCCTGGGCTCCGGCACTAGATTGACAACCACCCTGGGAGACTTAATGAGGAATAGCCGAAGGAACTGAATCAAACCATCGTATTGAGCTCATTCATGATTAGACCATTTCTCAAGTTCCTTTTCGAGTAGGGCAATCCTATGAGTAAGGTTTTTAATCGCCAAAACATGACGACTCACGGCAACGCTAAGAGACAGAGAGATTGCAAGCAACAGCACGATTGCACCCAAAAAAAGGAAATTGGCTGGGTTGACAAACCCAATAGCTGTTGAACAACTATAAATAATTTGAGGACATATATCACAAATCAAGGCCGCCATACACATCAAAATCCACAACAGAGAGTACTTAAGAAGCATCTTTCCGTTGGACACGAGCCGCAAAACATAGACGAGAAAGCCGCCGAAAAAGAGGGCCGCACCAATCCTCAAAATTAGATTCATTATTTATCTCCCCTATGAACCCAGCACACAAGAACAATGGCTAACGTGACCTTGATCATGTAGTAGACGGAAGAGAAGCCCCCGATGGACGAACGTCCGCCTTGGCGTTCATTCATCTTTACAGGCGCCTCCATAACGGGAAGACCAAGCTTCATAGCCAAAGCAATCGACTCTGGCTCCGGGTAGTCATCAGGATAACTCTTGCAGAACAGGTCGATAGCATCTTTATTGCATGCCCTAAAACCAGAAGTGGGATCGGTGACCACCTTACCCGTAAGCAGCTCGAGCAAAAATGAAAGCCACCTGATTCCAACGCGACGCATAAAAGTTGACTGAAAACCATCAGTCTCAACCAGAAATCGAGAGCCTATCGCCAGGCTCGCCCCACCCTCAATCAGCTTTACAAGCTCAGGAACATAAGAAGGATCATGCTGGCCATCGCCGTCAACCTGAATGTCAATATCATAGCCAAATCTCTGAGCATACTTATGGCCCGCTTGGACCGCTCCACCGATACCAAGGTTCTGTGGCAGGTCCAATATGTTGACACCATGCTCTCGACAAAGCTCAAGCGTTCCATCTTGTGACCCGTCGTTGATTACAACATAGTCATATCCCGCAGCTTTTATAGACGCAACGGTATCGAGAATGCACTCCTGTTCGTTATAGGCAGGGATTATTACGAGAACACGCGGATATCCTTTTGAACATGTTGTTGCAGCAAGAGACAATCGAGATTCATCCATTCCAAAAAAGTTGGCTCTTAGCGACGCTTGAAGAAATTGCGACTCTTACAGCCCAACGCACAGTTTAACTCAAACTTAAGTTTACAGTATCCTGACTAGCCATCGCGAAGTTACATCTCAAGCTTAGATATTTAGCTTGCTTAACTGGGGCCCACACGGAGTCCCCACCCATCATAGCAGGGTAAGGGCCCCGTGCACCTCTGTCTCAAATGCGGAACGCATGTCCTGAGTCCTCAACGCCGTCCCATTCGAACCAATCTAATCCAACTATTATCCCCTCTTACTATAGCCATGACTTATAGCGCTAGTTTAGAAAAATCGGATATACAAAAGCTCGAAAAACACAAAATACAGCAGCCCAAATGGAATCCCGAGCATAAAGGCTGTACATTTAGTCTTCTCTTCCTCGTCGCAGTAAATAGGAAACCTGAGCAAAAGACAGGCGAAAGGTATTAACAAAGGTATGAGGTATCGCGCCTGAACACCCGCAACTGTCTGGCTTCCAACTCCTGTAAAGGCGATGTATAGAGCCAAAGCAACTAAATAGCAAGTAGCAAGAACCAGGAATAGAGTCCAAACAATCCCGAAACGGCTAAACTTAAATTTAGTAACTTTTTCATTATCAATAATGCATATAGCCTCAAACAACACGATGGGAAGATATGAAAGCCATGGGAACAGATTGGACACGTCCCCAAGATAAGCCATATTCGTTGATATTGAATTGAGAAACGCCGGGGTCAGCATCGATCCAAAAACGAAATTCGAGATTACAACTATAGTTCCAACTGGATTTGCAAGCACTCCCGTCGTTTGACCAGCCGTAGAGACTTCGGAGCCACCACGTGCATCAGAAATGTTATTTACGACAGAAGAGAAATATGGCGTCAAGAAAGATAAAATCATTATGGCGCAAACGAATAGTGCAGCTCCAATCAAGATACGTCTTTGCTTGCTCGAAGTATATTTATCTGCAGGAATTAAAAGCGCAAGTCCGAATAAGGGAAAATAAATCGCTTTAGCTGCAAATCCGATTGCAAAAGATAATAGAAATCCGAAGAATGTTTTTGCAGAAATATCCTCTTCAGAAACAAGCATCTTCAACAAAAGAGCTGTTCCTAGCAAACTGAACGATATCACACAGGGATCATACGAGTAACTGGCTGCCATTAACACGGCAGACGGGAACAACGCAATACAAGTGAAAAGACATTTTCTGCAAGGGGCTATACGAATTGCGATTCCGCAGATAACTGCATACGCAAGTAAATTAAATAATTTTCCCAATGCAAATTTGATAGAAAATGGGAGATGAAGCAAGCGACCCAAACAAAGGCCGATAGATGAAGGAATATAGGCAATTTTAGAAAGAGCCACACTATCAAAACAATTAACACGTTCGATACCTTCAGCTATATTATTTTTATCGGCCTCTCTGACTAATTGCTCAACAGAGCCACGGTTAAACTCTCTTGTTTCATCTATTGGGTACTTACCCAAAGATGCATCCAAACTAAAGCCGTCCCCCCTATAAAACTGTTCGACTATCATTCGGTCAGAATTTGTTATTTCAGCATTTGTGAGGTAGGAAACACTATTTGCATTTCCATAGTGGACCTCATCATCCCATGTCAGAAAATTTGTAACGGGGAAGCAAATAATTACGGATAGACCGACCGAGACAATGCATGCGAAAGCGAACAGTTCGGGCTTCAGATAAGAAGTGCCCCCATTAATAGCAATCAACCCGATCAAAACAGTAATGGGCAAAGCAGACGCGAACAACACCGTCTTTGACTTATCGAGCGGAATGCCAATAAAAGCGATTAAAACAGCAAAGCCAACAGAAACCGTCAAAAAAAAGAAACACTTCTTAGTATCAGTTTTCTTAACCGAGGCTACAAAGCTCTTCACCAGGCCATAGCAAAGCTCAATGCCTTGAAACGCTAAAACTAAATGAAAGCATATAACAAGACTTGCGATATTCCATGCGTCAAGATCGAAGGGGCCAAACGTCTTCGCACCAGTCAATATGATTAAAACTAGCAGAAAGCTGCTGAGAATGCTGGACGCGACGAGGACGGTTATCTGACGAATAGCGTCACCACCCGACTGTGATTTCGGTTGCAAATATAAGCACGCAACAGCAACGACATCGCAAAAGAGTTCAAGAATGAATAGATTTAAATTCTTATAGTGCAATGATGTCGCAACAGCTAATAAAAGAAGTCCCAGCCCAAAGATGGCAAGCGCGTACTCGCTTTTCTTAATTGCAGGATTATTCAAAACGTGCATCTCCAACTAAAGACAAAATCGAATAGGGTAAGTCGACAATAACAAATTCGTATCTCAAATCCAACTTCACTCAAAAGCTAAGCAAAAGCCAGCCAAGTATCACTTAGCAAATACAAAACGCCTTCTCGACATCCATAGCAGTGGCATCCCAGTTATATCGATTTTCAACAAGCGCCCTAGAGTTTCGAGACTGAAGAGAAAGCAGCTTTCGATCATCAAAAAGCCTGCATAATGCCGAAACCACCTCATCAGATGCCATGGACCGAATTATTGTGCCGAAGCTATCATCTAAGATAAGCTCGCGTGCCCCGCCCACGTCTGTTACCACTGCAGGCGTTCCGCAGGCTGAAGCTTCAAGAAGTACCGTTGAAAAGCCTTCGGAACGAGTTGGAAGACAAAGCACATCTGCTTGCTGAAGTAAGGAGGAAATATCCTCTGTGTTACATCTCCCAAGCCAAAACAAGTTAGACGAACAAGCTTCCTTGACCTCATTAGCCAGCGGACCATCCCCTGCAAGAACAAAACAAATATCACGCTTGGTAATATCTTTTGTGCGAGCCGCCTCAATAATTGAATAAATTCCCTTTTCAGGAATAAGCCGCCCGACAAAAGCTACAACCAAAGATGACTGAGGGATACCTAATTCAGATCGGAAATCTCTCCCCGAAGAAATACTCCTATAGAATGAGGCATTGATTGAGTTTGAAATTACGCCTTTTGCAGTGATATTAAAGTGCTGAAGCCATTCAACACTTTTAGAAGAAATCCCATAGAAATCAGGTTCAAACGACTTTACGCGATCAGTAATCCAATCTTCATATCGGCGAACAAAATAATCAAGAAATGGCTGATTGAAAGAGAGATACGCTGAGCCGTGGTCGAGAACAACAGCCTTAGCACTATGATCCGCAGCAAACTTCAGCCCTTCGAGCGAGAGAGGGAAAAGTCTCGTGTTTATCAGAACACCATTCCACTCATAATCATCAAGGGTTTGCAGGAGTCGGTAATAATCACTGGTTTTTTTGGGAAGAGGAAGTCTTCCATCAAGTAACGGAATGCAAGGAAGACGAATTACCTCCAGGCCGTTTTCGACTGAATGACCGACTCCCACGCGCATCGAATCATTAGTAACGATAACCACCCTATCGCCGCGTGCAGTCAAGGCGTGAGCGAGACCATCGACAAAATTACCAATTCCACTAAGTTGCGGGTGATAATGGTGAGTGAAAATACAAATAGAGGAGCTCATCACATAACCTCATCTGATATAGATGTCATATCCTTAATTCTGTGCCGTCCAGACTTCCCCATCTCCAAAGTCGAGCAAGAGCGGAAGATGGGTATGTCGATTATCCGGTGACGGTATTTTTTTCCAATCGCCATACATCGTTGTAAGATATTTATCCGTCATACGAGGAACAGGGAATTCACTGCCTTCGAAAACCGCACTGCTCAGAGGGAAAATCTCTGAAATAGGCACTGGCGCCATATTCGGCCAGCTTAACGTCAGACAGTAATCAGAGACCTCACCCGTATTTGAGTCGGCAATACAGGAATCGAACAAATCCTGGTAAGAGCATGCGCCTCGAGAAACCAGTTGTTCCACCACGTGCATAGCAGAACAACCAATTTGCTCGAGTTGACCAAGGAACCCTTTATGAGGGACAACAATGGAAGAAGAATGATATAAATAGGCTCTTTTCTGTGCAATTGATGCAGTTCGGACTTGCTTTGCACGAAGGCGTTTATCTGTATAGAGCTGGTCATATGGAAAGATGTCGACAAAAATGCCCATCGAACTGGAAGCCTCTCGAGCCTCTTGATTCTCGAAGCGAGTTCCATCGCGATACACCTTAGCAAACATCGCAGCATAGCCAGTAGTATTCCGCGATGTATGGAGCGAATATCCTTCCGGTAACCCACCCTCGGCTAAAGAGCAAAAGCGGTCATAATCTGAACGCATCATTCCGATATCTATATCATCATCCCAAGGGATAAACCCCCTATGACGCATTGCTCCTAAACATGTTCCACCGTCAAGCCACCACCTGATGCCGCGCTTAGAGCAGAATGCGGCGACAACCTGAAGGATATCCAATTCAGTGTTTTGAAGCTTTAATAGCGCGTGAGCTTTAGACATCATCGGCCTATCTCTTTTCCCCGAACCATTGTTGCGTCTGTTTCCCCAAAACAGAAGACTGATAAATAAGGCAAATGGCATTGGATATAAGCGCCGATACAGTAGGGCCATTTAAGCCAAACAGCATTTGCGCAGGAGCCATAACAGCGACAGCACTAATTAAGGACAGCATGCTGCCAACAAATACCCCTCGGTAATTATCAAGAGAAACCAACAAATCGTTGACAAACCAAGCGATGCCAGTCAAAAAGGCACAAGCCAACATAGGCTGAAGGAGATCGGTATGTTTAGCTATTCCAGCGCCATAAAACAGTGACAGCAATAATTTACCGAAAAAGAAAAGGGCAACTGAAGATATGACACCGACAAAAAAGATGCCAGCAAGTATTTTACCTATGAGCGAAAAAAAGGACTTTTCTCTAGAATGGTAACGCTCTACTAGATAACCTAATAAAGGGTTATAAATATAGGTCGCACCCATTTGGATAATTGCCACAGGTGCAGCAACTGATGCATAAATACCCAGAGCAGAATCTCCGAATGAATAAGATAAATACTGCCTGGGAATATTCGGCGCCGCAGAAGCAGCAATGCCGCCCAGAACGATGGGCAAACAGCTACATAGGAAGGCTCTGACCTTCGCTCGGCTAATTCCAAGCTTGATTGCAGAAATCCGATTTGATCTTGGATAATCGTAAATAACTCCGATGCCTATTGTCACTACCGTCATAAGCAACAGTGCACCTTCGAGGCTATTAAAAAATCCAAAGACAAGAATGAATGAAAGGAGAGAGCCGATGCCCTGCATTATGAGGGATTTCCCAATATAGTCCATCCTATGACCAACCTGATCATTAGCATGCATGACATCAATGACTAAGCCAGCGGTTTTATAGAGAGCATACAGAAGAATAGCGGGCACCGTACCAATACGACACGTTGCAATGGAATAGACGGCTAACATTGCAAACGCTATAAAAGTAGTAAAGAAACGAAAAGTCAGGTATTCACCAGCAGAGTTTTTCCTTTCAACATCTGCAATTTGCACCGTGTACATCCTGTATTGGGCTAATTGAGAAAACATGTTGAAAATAGACATAGCCAGCGAATAAATGCCTGCAGCACTATATCCATCAGACAGCCGAACGACCAAAATGGTGATAAGCCACTGACAGCCTAAATTAGTCAACGAACCGACGGTATTCCAGAACATATTATGTTTAATCGAAAGAGTCTTCTCTGTGGCCTTCACAAATATAAGCGCCCTTCTAAACCTGTCGAAATGAGGATACGGAGCTATCTCGCAGCTTTAAGTTCTTTTAAAATCAAAATAAACAGCCAATTCGGCATAAGACGTATAATGATATCTGCTTTAGCGATAGACGGGCAAGCTCGTCGGTATTTAAGTAAACCAATTATGGAGCGCCGCTCCCTTGCTTCAGCGAACCCCAATATTTCCTTTAGATGCGGTGAATCGGGAAATCTATCGGCAAATCGCCTAGCAGTATCAACCCTGTTTTTAACTCTTGTCGAATACCAATCATCTTTTGAAGAAACACCTGCAAGGAATCCAGTTTCGTTACCACCATGTCGACGATACTTAACCAAAGGAGTCATAGTAAAGCTGCACTTCCCCAGTTCACTGCAACCCAATGTCAACCACAAGTCATGTGCAGTCGATTCCGGAAAGGGAATCATCGACTTCGCCGCACTCGCATCTAACATGAGAGCCATACCAATGCCGTAACATACGCTTGCGGCCTGTACAGTAATATCCTCTCCAGAGCACCAATTTACTTCCGGCGAATTAGGATGAGCTTTCCTATAACTCTTTACCAGAATATTTCCGTTTTCGTCAATTACCGATCTATCACAAACATCTAGAATTGAGCCTTCTTCTAGCATATGGTTGAGCGAAACTTCAACTCTATTAGGCTCCCAAATATCATCCTGATCGCAAAGTACTACGTAATCCCCTTCCGCCAAGGAGAGCAGCGCCTCGAACGATTTGACATAACCGAGATTATTATCACCGTGATAATACCGATAGGCGTTTTTCGTTATATGCGCTTGGATAAACCGCTCTAATGAATCCGATTCAGGGCAGTCATTTCTAACTAGAAGCGTAAGCGGAAAAGTTTGTTTATCTATCGAATCAAGTTGTTCCGCGAAAAACTTAAGATCGGGTTTATAAGCTGAGAGAAGTACGCATACGCCAATATCATTTCCCATTTCTATTTCCAAAAATCCTCCCAAATTCATTGCTTAAAGATTATCAAAGCACCCTCAGTTAAAAGAAACTCTTTTAAAAATAGAGTATTTATCCCTGTCTCTTAAAACGAGTGCCTAATATCAATAAGTAACAACCTTTGTTCCATAAGGAATGTTATCGTAAATCCATTTTGCATTCTGAATCTCAAGGCGTACGCATCCAGCAGAGGATGGAACGCCCATCGTGGGATCCATCACGCGGTTGCTGTTGACGTAGTAGGGTGAGGAATGGAATAAGTAATCACCATAGAACTGCGTGTAGTAATAGCAAGTATATCCATGCCCAAAGGAGTATCCCTTACCGTAGACTTGATACTCCCCTATCACCGTAGGCGTGCTAGCTTTTCCCGTCGAACATACATATCGACGGTTTAAGGACCAGTTATTCCAGGATCCAGTGTAAATACTCGTAACGCAACGTGACGTATCGACAAGTATCAGCCAATTTGTATTGCTTGAATAACTTTGAGCCTTAGCATCCATATAGTCTGACACCCACGCGCCGTTAGCCATAAAGAAATTCCAGGATCCGTCCACAACGCGCCAGCCAGTAGCCATAGCTCCACTAGCATCAAGCCAATACCAGGTGGCGCCCAGATTGAGCCATCCTGTCTGCATATAACCAGACGAATTCAAGTAATACCAAGATCCGTTAACGGCAACCCAACCGGTTTTCATAGCATAAGTGGACGGATCTAAATAGAACCAGGAGCCATCCTTGTACAGCCAGCCAGATCGTGCATAGCCAGCGGTCTCATCAAAAAAGTACCATTTTCCGTTAACGTTCTTCCATCCAGCGCAGGGGGAGCCATCGGTTGAATCAGCATAGAACTTACAGCCTCCAAGCATCACAAACCCGTGAGCTTCGACCAATTCGCCATCGCCGTTTGATGTAAACAGTTTTCCATTACGCAATGCTCCACACAATGAGCAATCAGAACCAGCAAAAGCCTTAGATGGCTCATCCTGAACCGAGTCCTGGACATCTACCCATTCACGACAAGCAACAGCGCCTGAAGCTTTTGCATAATAGCTTTTCCCATTTACAGAAAAATGACCAAGAAGCATTTTACCGTCGGCGGCAGGATCGAGATAATAGTATTGACCACCGTCCTTCAGCCATTCAGTCTTTATAATGCCCGACGCTTGAGAAGGCTCAGCGTAATACCAGTCTCCATCGCTCATAAACCAGCCAAGTGACAACGCTCCCGTTGAAGAAAAATGATACCGGTTGGATCCGATGACATAAAAGCCGGTAGCCATTCTATTGTCATTTGCGACATCGAGCCAATACCAAACGCCATTCACCAAACGCCAGCCCGATGCAAGTGCGCCGGAACCGTCAGCGTAATACCAGTCCGTCCCATCAAACGCCCAACCAACAGTCATTGCGCCGGAATCCGATAAATAGTAACGAGACGAACCGACAGAAACGATTCCTCTAGACATAACACCATCATTGGCGGGATCAAGCCAATACCAGTTATTGCCAGTTTGAAGCCAGCCGGTTAAGACTTCACCATTGCTACCCCAATACCATAAACCGTTATCAAGGTACCATCCATTAATCAGTCCATAGGTTCCAAGAAGATAAGGGTGCCCATCAATAACACGTCGACCAGTAGCCATAGAACAGCTGTTAAGGGAGTCAAACCAGTACCATTGGTCTCCAATAAACTGCCAGCCACTTGCCAAAGCGCCTGACGGACCCGCGTAATACCACTTATTTTCAGTAAAAATCCAGCCGCAGCTCATTGCGCCGTCACGAGCGGGGTCCAAGTAGTACAGCAAGTCGTCAATATTCTGAATTCCGGTCAAACGACAGCCATCTAGATAGTAATACCAGGACAAACCGTTCCATTGCCATCCAGATAGTTGTTCTGTAGTCGACGGGTCATGGCTATCGACAACCTGTAGGCTCGAATCTTCCGTTGTTTTGCCGGCACAATCGCTGGAGTCTTGAGAGCAACCGCCACCGACCAATGCTCCCGGCCCTCCTGTCGAGTCGCGCTCTACGACACCGTTATCCGCCCCCTCTTCCACGGCATAAGCAGTGCAAGAAAATGCGGGGGCTGTAACTGAAAGTAAGGCGGAAAATAGCATCAAGCCAATTACTCGCCAGCAAATTCGATGATCAATCCGAGCATTCATTTCAAGCCCCCAACCGGTACCGACTGTCTTGCAGGGAATCTATTAAATAAACGGACGAGCTGCGCCGATTACATTTCCCCTTGCGCTAATAGGATGAATTCCGACACCTTGATGAGGCCAGGAATCAATCATCAAGCCGCCGCCAAGTGCAATTGCAATATGACCGCGGTAATAAATCACATCGCCGCGTTGAATCGAGCTCGTGCTCACGGGCATAAAGATATTGCTTCGATACCAATTCATGGAATTGTAGGTTTGGCTTGGATCCCAGCGATGGTTATAAGGGTTGTAAACACCCATATCCATGCCAGTAGCATAAAGGCACTGCAAGACAAAACCAGAGCAATCAACAGCTCCACCGGGAGCGGTAGACCAAGGCTCAATATATTGCGTACCGATATACTCATAGGCGCGCTGGATAAAGGCGTTCACGCAATCTTCCCGCGTTGCTTCGACAGAAATGCGAGAAGGGGTCACATAGGTAAAGTATCCGGTGCAATAGCTAGGCAGCTGAACAGTCCAAGAACTGACCTGAGGATACTGGGATGGATTTTGCCAGCCAACTTTGTCGCACTGGCCATCGCTCCAGAAAATTCGGCGAACACCGTCGATGGTCCTTGCGCCCGTTGCCATAGCGCCGCTGCCGTCTAACCAATACCACTTACCCGAATCTTTAAGCCAGCCAACATGCATGCTTCCATTGGACTCAAGGTAATACCATGTTCCATTCAGGCATTTCCAACCAGTTGCCATTTTTCCGTCAGCGTTTAGGTAATACCATGAACCACCAGTAAAAACCCATCCGGTCTTCATCACGCCAGAATTGGCATCAAGCCAATACCAATCGCCGTCAATCTGCAGCCATCCAAGATGAATGGCACCCGTTCCGGGCTCAGCGTAAAACCTTAGATTTGCGACATTAACCCAGCCGGACGCAACCTGCCAACCATCAGCTCCAGCGGTTTTTAGAATAGCGCCGTTTTCGCGAATCACATCCTTGCAAAGATATCCATTATCATCGGCATATCTTTCAACGCCATCATTAACGGTAACCCAGCTTGAAACCACGAGCCTACCGCTCTGGTTTGCAAAACAATCGTTGCCGCTCACCTCAAATAAGCCCGTTTTCATTAGATGGCTAACAGGGTCCAGGTAATACCAGCTAGCGCCTTCTTTATACCAGTCAGAAATAAGCGCACCAGATTGAGAGGCTAGATACCAGCCGTTCTCGGACTGAGCCCAGCCAACAGCCATAACCCCATTGGGGTTCAAATAATATGCTGCATTGCCAAGGTCTAAATACCCAACGGACATCTTACCATCGGAGGCTGGGTCGAGATAATACCAAGCGCCGTTAACGAGTTTCCAGCCAGTGGCCGCAATACCGTTAGAGCAGTAATACCAATCTGCTCCGTCTTTGTACCATCCATTTGCGAGGCCATAGTCACCAAAAATGTAGGTTCTTCCATCAATCTTTTGACGACCCTTAAACATGATGAACGTCTGTGGGTCAAAATAATAGCGAGCCCCACCTATCGTTTGCCATGACGAAGCAAGGGCACCCGATGAATAAGCCCAGTACCAATTCCCGTCAACGAGAATCCAGCCGGTTTTCATAGCACCAGTGGCATCTAAATAGTATTTCCCGCTCCCGAGGTCGACAAAACCAACCTGCATTATATGGGTGGCAGGATCCAGGTAATACCATGTGCCGTCTTGATAAAACCAACCAGCAGCTAAATCGCCTCCAGCATTGGCATAAAACCAATTTCCATCTGAGTTACGTAGCCAGCAGTTCTGATATAGCGCGCCAAAAGGCGTTGCGGCATTGCCGTCATTCGCATAAAACGAAGCAGTCGATCCGCCAGCATCGGTCACATTGAAATAACCTGTCTGCATTGCACCATCATTGGCTGGATCAAGCCAATACCAATAGCCCCCGCTTTGCAGCCAGCCAGTTTGGTGTTTACCGTTTTTTCCGTAATACCAAACTCCAGACGACTCGTCTCGTTGCCAGCCATCTTTTATGACGGAAGAATTATCAGGTTGCAAATCATCGGAAACCACAGAAGAAAAATCCGCTTTTGACTCAATACTCTGAGCCTCAACGGAATCCTGTGCAAACGCGACATTCGCACTCAGGGGCAAGCAGCAAGCAGTGATTAATGACGCAGCAGCACAAACAAGCGTGGCCTTCTTTTCGAATCGATACATAAGCGACCCTCCCAGATATCTCATTTATTTATTTTAATCCACATTCCAGGATTGATTTTCGTTACTGTCTGTTCAGTCTATGTAGATAAATATATTAAATTGAACATAACGTTCAATCATTCTATTCTTTTCCTAAGCAATGAACATCTTAATTGGAGGCCTGCAGTGGAACTGACCAAGCGTAACTTTACTGTTCTGTACGAATACCTAAAGAACCCATATGCCAGCCAGCGAGAAGTTGCCGAGCGCACTGGCCTCTCACTTGGATCGGTAAACGCAGCAAATAAAGAGCTTACGAATGAAGGCCTTCTCGAATCGGACAGCCTAACCGACAACGGTTACGAAGCACTTCACCCCTATAAGGTTGAAAACGCAGTGATATTGGCTGCGGGGCTTTCGAGCCGCTTTGCTCCCATTTCGTATGAAAAGCCCAAAGGCCTTTTAAAGGTACGTGGTGAGATTCTCATCGAACGTCAGATTAGGCAGCTGCAAGACGCAGGTATCAGCAATATCACCGTCGTTGTCGGCTATAAAAAAGAGTATTTCTTCTATCTCGAAAGCAAGTTCGGCGTTTCGATTGTCGTCAACAACGAATATGCATCCAAAAATAACCACGCATCGCTTATGTGCGTAAAAGAGCGGCTTGGCAACACCTATATTTGTTCAAGCGATGATTACCTTCTAAACAATCCGTTTGAAGCATACGTTTGGAAAGCATTTTATTCTGCTCAATATGCTGAAGTCGCCACCAAAGAATGGTGCATTCAAACCGGAGCAATGGACAGAATCACCAATGTTACGATTGGCGGTTCCGATGCTTGGTATATGCTCGGACATGTCTACTTTGATAAAGCCTTCTCGCTTGCATTTAAGCAGATTCTCGAAACGGAATATAACAAGCCCGAAACAACGGACAAGCTTTGGGAAGATCTATTTATCGAGCACATCAAGGAGCTCGATATGGTGATCAAAAAGTATCCTGAGGGCGAGATCAACGAATTCGATTCTCTTGATGAACTGCGTGCCTTTGATCCGCATTTTATCGAAAACGTTGACTCCGATATTTTCGATAACATCGAGCAAGTGCTCGGCTGCTCCAAATCAGAGATTCACGACGTTTATCCCCTTAAACAAGGTCTTACGAATCTATCGTGCCACTTTAGAACCAATGACGGAGAGTACGTTTACCGCCATCCGGGAGTCGGGACCGAACTGCTTATTAACAGAAATGGAGAAGTAGCCGCACTTAAAAAGGCCAAGGAACTCGGCCTTGACGACACGTTCATTCATGAGGACCCAAAGCGCGGTTGGAAAATTTCGAAGTTTGTACCCAACGCAAAGCAGCCTGATCCGCATGATGATGCCCAAATGAATCGAATGATGCAGATGTGTCGTTCGCTTCACGAGAGCGGTGCAAATGTCGAAACCGAATTTGACTTCTACCTCGAAGCGAAGCGCTACGAATCACTTCTTTTGGAAAAAGGCCCTATCGACATTCCAGGCTACAGGGAAATGGCCGCCGAAATCGATGAATTGGAGCACTTTGTCCAGGCCGACAATGCGCCAAAATGCCTTTGTCACAATGACTTCTTTTACCTCAATTTCCTTATCGATGAAAACGACAAGTACTATCTCATTGACTGGGAATATGCTGGCATGAGCGATTATGCAAACGATTTTGGAACGTGCAGTGTCTGCTGCGAGCTTTCCGAAGATGAAGTCGACCGCGCGCTTGATGCATATTTTGGGCGCAAGGCAACAAACAACGAAGTTGCACATAACTATGCGCACATTGCCCTTGCAGGATGGTGCTGGTACCTCTGGTCTCTTCTGAAAGAAGCCGAAGGCGACTTCGTAGGCGAATGGCTCTATATCTACTTCAATTACAGTGCCAAATACCTTAAAAAGGCACTGGAGATCTATCGAAAAGGTGAGTAACGATGCAATTCGGCTTTTTTAGCGGTCTTCTTTGGGGCCTTGATACAGTAATACTTGGAATCGGTTTGGCGCTCGCGCCCTATATTGGATCGGCGGAAGCGCTTGCATGTGCCTCCATTGCGGGATCTTTTCTCCATGATGCCTTCTGTGCGATCTGGCTCTTTGGGTACATGGGAGTTCGAGGCAGATTAAAAGACACGCTCGCTGCACTTAAAACTCGTTCGGGCAAGGTCGTCATCGCCGGCGCACTGCTCGGTGGACCTATCGGAATGACCGGATACGTATTGGCGATTAATAATATCGGAGCAGCCTACACGGCAATTATATCCGCCTTCTATCCCGCTGTCGGAGCATTCCTTTCTTTCGTGCTGCTGAAGGAGAAAATGGGCAAAGGACAGATTCTTTCCCTTCTCGTTGCTCTTTGCGGCGTAATGACGATGGGCTATCTATCGGCCGGATCGAGCGAGATTGCAAATGCCCCCCTCGGCTTACTCGGCGCGGTGCTTACTGTTATCGGATGGGGATCCGAAGCGGTGCTGTGCGCATGGGGAATGAAAGATGATGCCGTTGATGACGAAACGGCTTTGCAAATCCGCGAAACTACAAGTGCGCTTGTTTATGGAGTGCTTGTACTCCCCCTCTTCGGAGCATGGCATTTCACGCTGGGTGCCATCCCGAGCATGCCTACATTGATTATTGCACTCGCCGGACTCGCAGGAACTGCATCCTATCTGTTCTATTACAAGGGGATTGCGGCAATCGGAGCAGCGCGTGCGATGGCTCTGAATATCTCCTATTCGGCATGGTCGGTGGTCTTTGGCCTGATCTTGCTTGGAACAATTCCCGATATGGCATCCGTAATCTGCTGCGTTGTAATTGTATGCGGAACAGTTTTGGCAGCTAGTAACTGGGACGAACTATTTGGACGTAATAAGACGGCGTAGCTTGATTAACAATATAGTAAAAGGGGAGAGCTCGACGAGCTCTCCCCTTTTAGCATCATGGCTATTCAATTACCACAGCCTGGCTATCCATCTGTTGCCACGTGCCGAAGAACACCTGGGCATTTCGCGTAACATTGCCGTTAATCGAATCCGAAAGATAGACAATTCCCTGCTCGTCATCATAGCCTTTAAGGACTACGGCATGATTACCGCCCCACAGACCATAGGAATGCCCGTTATACCAACGAGCAGCATAACGGCCTCCTGGCCAACTTCCCCATTCGGTATTCCACATCTCAACAGGTTGTCCACAGGTCAGTCTGTTCTTAATGGAAGAAATTGACGAGAAAGAAACGTCTTTTGCCTGCATGATACTTCCCGCAGCGCGCAGAAAGTTATTACCAGCAATAGTAATCGCAGGGGCGACGCATCCCATGAGACCCCCGCTGCTACGCCTTGGGTTGCCATCAAAGGCGGTAACAAAGTTGCCGTTGCTTCCCTTGGGCAAGTAATAATCCGCAATAATCGTCTTACCTAAACCGAAACCATAGTAGTTAAGCAAGTTTGTAAGGGCAACCGACTCACAGCCAGTAGGAAGTTCCGGGTACTGCGAATAGCACGGGACATCGACCCAAGCGCCAACCATTGCGCCGGATGAACTGAACTTGTAGTCAGTAGAGCCGATCCAATACCAACCGTTGCTCAACATTACTCCCCCACGTGCGGCATCAAGGTAATACCATGTGCCCCCAAGGGAAAGCCATCCCGTTTTCATCGCGCCAGAAGCGGAATCCAGCCAGTACCAGTTGCTGCCATCGTTAAGCCAGCCGGTCGCCATTCGACCATCCGGGTTAAAGTAATACCAAGACCCAGCAATTTGCTGCCACCCAGTCAGAATTACTCCACTAGCAGAACAATAATATCGAGCACCCTGACTCTCAATCCAACCAGTTCTGGCATTACCGTCGTCGTCAATCAGCTGGATTCCCGAATCGGTCATGATGCCTTTAAGGTCAATTGCGCCGCTGGATGACGAATGATACATCCAAGACCCATCACCGTTTGACCAGCAATTAGCCATCATCTTGCCGGTACTATTAAATATGTATTCACATGATCCGATAGTTTGAACGCCCGTGGCCATGGCGTGCGTCGAGGGATCGAGCCAGTACCACGCACCGTTTAGGTTGAGCCAGCCGGAGGCGAGGGCGCCGGAGCCAGTCGCGTAGTACCAG
>JAGZFB010000028.1:0-24191 GCA_018368055.1 Collinsella sp.
CTCGTCGCCGGGACGGTGCAGGCAGACCTTCCTGAGCTTGCCGATCTCGGAAGGCACGTGCAGACCTTTCGTCATGGCCTCCTACCTTTCTTTCGGGCCTTTCGGCCGAATCTCTCAGCGCCCTTCCGTAACGGGCGCTGCTTGCTGACAGCTCTAGTTATATCCAAATTCCACCCGCAATTCCACCTCGCCCCCGAACGGTCAGCAAAGTGCGATGAACGGTATATCGCATATGATTCCCCCATGATGCACTTCGGTTCTCTAAAGCAGGTTTTCAAAGGTAAATGTTCTTTTTTCTAAGGAATTAAGCTAGATTGCACAAATATTTTCATGTTTAGGAATTGCATAGCTAAAACGGTTTTCTGCATATATATGTCGTTTGTCCATGATTCAATTTGGATTCGATTATATTCAGCTCGCAATCATTCTTATTCATACATCCTCACCAGTTGAGTATGGATATAGATTGTTTCCAAACGAGTTGGACAGTTAGTTGCATGCCTTGGCAGCGTAAGAAGTAGGTAAAGATACCGTTCACGCGATACGTCCGTGCCAGCGGTCGACTAAATTGAGACAATAGTGAAAAGTGTTAGGCTACCGTCCTCTGTGGGGACTGAACGGACAGATGCATATGCCGAGCAAAATCGAAAAGAAGCAAGCCGCCGCAAAGCTGCGCAAACCGCCGCGCGACTTCTCGTACACGCAAAACCGAGAGCTTAGCTGGCTGCGCTTTGACAACCGCGTGCTTGACGAAGCCTTCGATGAGACCGTTCCGCTGTTCGAGCGTCTAAAGTTCGTGTCGATTTTCGAGTCCAACCTCGACGAGTTTCTCATGGTGCGCGTGGGCGGCCTGTCCGATCTGGCAGAGCTCAAAAAACAACCTGTCGACAACAAGAGCAATATGACCGCCTCCGAACAGGTCGATGCTGTCATGGCCGAAATGCCCGGGCTCCTTACCCGTTGGGAGTCCATCTTTAAGAGCATCGAGGGCAAGCTCGACACCTTGGGCGTTCACCGCGCCCGCATCGATTCGCTTACGCCCGAGGAGCGCACCTTTGTAACCCGCTACTTCCAGGCCTACGTGTCGCCGGTCATCTCGCCGCTGGTCATCGATCCGCGCCACCCCTTCCCCAACCTGCGCAATGGCGCGCTCTATCTGGCCTGTGGTCTGGACGGCGCCACCGACGAGGAGAGCCTGCTGGGCCTGATCGAGATTCCCGCCTCGATGAACCGCGTGGTCGAGATCCCCTCGCCCACCGGCACCTACTCCTACATCTTGCTCGAGGACGTCATCCTCGCCTGCCTGGACAGCTGCTTTGGCTCCTATAAGCCGCTGGATCGTGCGCTGATCCGCGTCACCCGCAACGCCGACATCGATCCGGACGGCGAGGGCGTCGAAGAGGAAGAGGACTACCGCCAGCACATGAAGCGCATTCTCAAGAAGCGCCTGCGTCTGCAGCCGGTAGTGCTCGCGGTCTCGGGGTCGCTCGAGAAGGCGACGCTCAAGACTATCCGCAAGGCGCTCGAGCTCTCGCGTCGCTCGGTCTTTACCTGCGATATCCCGCTCAACCTGGGCTACGTCTTTGGCATTGAGGGCAAGATTCCCGAGCACCTGCGCAACGAGCTGCTCTTTACGCCGTTTAGGCCGCAGCCCAACCCCACCATCGATATGACCCGCTCCATCCGCGAACAGGTGCTGCAGGGCGACAAGCTGCTCTTTTATCCCTACGAGGCCATGAACCCCTTCCTGGATCTGGTGCACGAGGCCGCCTACGACCCCGAGTGCATCTCGCTGCGCATCACGCTCTACCGCGTGGCAAAGCAGAGCCGTCTGTGCGAGTCGTTGATCGATGCTGCCGAGAACGGCAAAGAGGTCACGGTGCTCATGGAGCTCCGCGCGCGCTTTGACGAGCAGAACAACATCGAGTGGGCCGAGCGTCTGGAAGAAGCGGGCTGCACCGTCATCTACGGCTCCGAGGGCTTTAAGTGCCACTCAAAGATCTGCCAGCTCACTTATCGCGAGGGTATGGCGCTTACACGCCTGACGCTCTTGGGCACCGGCAACTTTAACGAAAAGACGGCCAAGCTCTACAGCGACTTTATGCTCATGACCGCCCATCCCGGCATCGGTGAGGACGCCAACCTGTTCTTCCGCAACCTGTCGCTGGGCAATCTGCGCGGCGATTACCGCTTCCTGGGCGTGGCACCCGTGGGCCTGAAGCCGCTCATCATGCGCGGCCTGGATCGCGAGATCCAGCGCGCCCTCGCTGGCGAGCCCGCCCGTGTGTTCTTTAAGCTCAACTCGCTCACCGACCGCGAGGTCATCGACAAAATCGCCGAGGCATCGTGTGCCGGCGTGCGCGTAGACATGATCATCCGCGGCATCTCGTGCCTCAAGCCCGGTGTTCCGGGCAAGACCGAGAACGTACATGTCCGCTCCATCGTCGGACGCTTTTTGGAGCACGCCCGTGTTTACGCTTTTGGCGTGGACTCGGACATGATTTACCTGAGCTCGGCAGACATGATGACACGTAACACCGAGCACCGCGTGGAGATCGCCTTCCCTGTGCTCGACCCCACCTGCCGCGCCCTGGTACACGAGTACATGGGCATGCAGCTGCGGGACAACGTGAAGGCCCGCAGCCTCACGAGCGACGGCACCTGGGTCCCCGTGGAGCGTGCAGAGGGTGAGAAACCCTTCAACTCGCAGGAGGCTCTGCTGGAGCGCGCCTATCGCAACGCCGAGGCCGCGCCCGAGCCCGTCATTGAGGCGGAACCTGCCCCCGAGGCCGAGCCGCAGCCAGTAGCACCCAAGGTCCAAGAGGTCCAGGCGACCGTCATTGAGCCCGAGCCCGCACCTGCACCTCAGCCCGAGCCGCAGGTCACCAAGCCCGCACCCGAGACGAGCGCCCGTCGCGATAAGCCCGCCGGCAAGACCAAGGCCATCGAGCGCCATCGCCCCGGTCGCGTGCGCATAGGCCTGGGCCTGATCGGCCTGGGTCTTAAGACGCTCATTACCGGCAAGACGAAATAGTCGTTTGTAGAAGCAGTTTGTAGAAGCGCCCCGCATTTGAGGAAAGCCTCGGATGCGGGGCGCTTTTCCCTGCTACCATGGTGCGAACAACAACGCGAATGACAGGCAGGAATATGAAGCTCACTATAGAATCGATGACCTACGGCGCCGACGGGCTGGCGCACGCCGACAACGGCAAGGCCGTCTTTGTGCAGGGCGCCGTGGCAGGCGACACCGTCGAGGCCGAGGTCGTACAGGACGGCAAGTCGTTCATGCGTGCCCGCACCACCGAGATTCTGGAGCCAAGCCCCGATCGCATTCAGCCTCCCTGCCCCTTCGTGGGCATCTGCGGCGGCTGCTCGTGGGGCAATCTCTCACGCACGGCACAGCTCGCCGCCAAGGAGCAAAACCTGCGCTCCACGCTCGAGCGCATCGGCAAGTTCGCTCCTGAGCAGGTCGATGAGTTGGTACAGCCCATCTGCCACACCAAGGACGACTGGGGCTACCGCAATAAAATCGAGCTCGAACCGACCGTCGTCAACGGTCGCGTGCGCCTTGGCATGCACGGCGTCGACCCCAGCAAGATCGTGACCGTTGACTCGTGCCCGCTGTTCGATAAGCGCTTCCCGAAGGCGCTCAAATCGGTCGTCGGCGCGCTCAACTATCTGAGCGGCAGCCACGACCTGGGCCTCGAGCGCGTGGGCATTCGCGCCTCGCGCCGCACCAAGGCGCTCGAGGTCGCTCTCTGGACGCCTACGGGCTCCTTCCCGCGCTCGCAGGTCTCCCGCGTGCTGGCAGACGCCGCTCATCCCACGAGCATCGTGCGCGTGATGAGCAAGGGCGAAAAGAAGGCCCGCCGTGTCTCCAAGGTCGAAATGCTCGCCGGAGAGGGCTCATGGACCGAGAATATCGCCGAGGGTCAGATGCGCTTGTCTGCCCCGTCTTTTTTCCAGGTCAACACCAAGGGTGCCGAGATTTTGATCGAGCTTGTCATGGAAGCGCTCGACCCGCAGGAAGACGAGCTTGCCGTGGACCTGTACTGCGGTGCCGGCACCTTTACCCTGCCGCTCGCCCGCCGCTGCGACTTTGTCGCTGCCGTCGAGGCCTACGGCCCCGCCGTGCGCGATCTACGCCGTAACCTGGAAATCAACAAGCTTGATAACGTCGACGTCATTGGCGGAGACGCCGTGCGCGAGTTCCCCGACCAGGACGCCGATGTCCTAGTAGTCGACCCGCCGCGTGCAGGCCTAGCGCCTGAGGCCATCGACCTCATCGCCAGCACAAGCGCTCGCGATGTCGCCTATGTGAGCTGCGACCCGGCCACCCTGGCGCGCGATCTTAAACGCTTTGTCGAGGAAGGCACCTTCTCCCCCGTAAAGATCACGCCAGTCGACCTGTTCCCACAAACCTTCCACTGCGAGACCGTCGTCCACCTTAGGCGCAACTAGCCGCTTAATCATTGCTCAGAAAATCATTGGGAAATCGAGCGTGGCAAGCGGAGGTCTTCGGGGTATAAGACGGCTAATTGTATGCCGCCTATGAAAGGAACCCTCATGCCCAGCGTTGCCGTTCTCGCCGCCGATGGCTTTGAAACTATTGAATGCTTGACCATGGTCGATGTCATGCGTCGCGGCGGCGTGCGTGCCACGCTCGTCTCGATCATGCCCACGCGCGAGGTCGTAAGCTCGCTGCAGATCCCCGTGACCTGCGATGCGCTCTTTGATGAGATCAACTTTGACGAGTACGACTGCGTCGTGCTGCCCGGCGGCCTGCCCGGTGCCACCAACCTGCGCGCAGATCAGCGCGTCTGCGACGTGGTCTGCGAGTTCGCCGCAACCAAGCACGTCGCCGCCATCTGCGCCGCCCCGTTTATCCTGGGCGAGCTCGACCTGCTCGAGGGGCGCCATGCCACGTGCTTCCCTGGCTTTGAGAAAAGCTTCCCCGAAGGCGCCTATACCGGCGAGAAGGTCACGCAAGACGGCAACATCATCACTGCCAGCGGCATGGCACAGTCCCTCCCCTTTGCATTGGAGCTGCTGCGCACGCTCGCCGGCGACAAGGCCGTCGAGAAGGTCGCCGAGGGCATCCAACTATGATTTTGGCTTCGCAATCGCCGCGCCGCATAGAGCTGATGCGCGAGGCAGGCTACAACATTCGCGTGATTCCCGCGGATATCGACGAAACGCCCTTTGATGGCGAGGCCCCGCTCACGCTTGTCGAGCGCTTGGCACGCGCCAAGGCGGCTGCCGTTGCTGCCGAGTATGCCGAGCCCAATGAGCTGACGGTCGCGGCCGACACCATCGTCACCTTTGACGGCAAGATTCTGGGCAAGCCGGCAACCGAGGACGAGGCGCGCACTATGCTCCGTGAGCTTTCGGGCCGCACGCACCAGGTCGCAACCGGCGTCTGCATCGTTAAGGCAGGCGATACGGCCGCCCCGCATGCCGCCGAAAGCCTGTCCTTTGTCGATGTGACCGACGTGACGTTCTACGAGCTCACCGACGAGCAGATCGAGCACTACGTCGCCTCGGGTGAGCCCATGGACAAGGCCGGCGCCTACGGCATTCAGGGCACAGGAGGACGCATGCTCGTGCACGATATTTCGGGCGACTTCTATAACGTGGTGGGCCTACCCATCGCCCGCGTCGCGCGCGCGATTCAAAAACTCTCGTAATTGCATCTGGCGCTGGGTATCCCCCGGCGCCTACAATTTTGGCGTACCGTACGGATCCCGACCGGGCACAAGGCGCGGCGGAAAACCGATAGGAGTTAAACATGGATACACTGCTCGAGGCCATTGACGTCTGCGATGTCGATGGCTTTTGCTATGGCAACTATACGGACGAGGAGGCCGGCACCGGTTGCACCGTAATCGTGGCACCCGAGGGCGCCACCGGCGGTGTTGACGTTCGCGGCGGTGCTCCCGCTTCGCGCGAAACCGACCTGCTGCGACCTGAGAACACCGTCGACAAGGTCCACGCCGTCTGCCTTTCGGGCGGATCGGCCTTTGGCCTCGAGGCTGCAAGCGGCGTCGCTCGCGAGCTTGAGAGCCGCGGCATCGGCCTTCCCGTCGGCCCCACGCAGGTGCCTATCGTGTGCTCCAGCTGCATCTTCGACCTTGCCTTTGGCGACCCCACCGTGCGCCCCGACATTGAGGCCGGCATCGCCGCCGTGTGCGAAGCACTCGACCACACCCCCACCAAGCTCGAACAGGGCAACGTAGGCGCCGGCACGGGCGCCACCGTGGGTAAGCTCATGGGGCCCGCCACCTGCATGAAGGCCGGCCTTGGAGCTGCCGCCGTGGCACTCGGCCCCATCAAGGTGGGCGCCGTGGTCTCGGTCAACGCCTGCGGCAACGTTGTCGACCCCTTCACCGGCGAGTGGGTCGCCGGTATGCGCGCCGCGGCCGATAGCGACCAGATCGTCGACATGGAACTCGCAGCCTTTGCCGCCGCCGGATCCATGCAGATGCCGCTCGACCGCACCAACACCACCATCAGCTGCATCGTCACCAACGTGGAACTCACTAAGGCACAAGCCACCAAGGTCTCCCAGATGGCCGCAGACGCCTACGCACACGCCATCCGTCCCACGCACACCACCAACGACGGCGACACCATCTACACCCTCGCCAGCGGCAAACTGGGCGCCCAGGCAAGCGCCGCCGTTCCCCTAGACCTGCTGGGCATGCTCGCCGTAAGGGCCTTGGAAACCGCCATCGTAAACGGAGCCAAAACCGCCAAAACCTCCCACGGAATCCCAGGTGCTGCGAAGTAATCTCACTCGACCGTCGGTCGGAGGCGGGCGGGCATTACGTTTGCTGCTCTACAGTCCTATGCAAGACGAAGGCCACATTAAGTGGCCTTCTTTGCATGCGGAACTCGCGACAAACGTAATGCCCGCCCGCCTCCGACCGACTACCAACTAATATTTTTTCAGCCCAGGCCCCTGTGTACCGCGCGTCGAAGATCTTCAAATTCAAATAACCTGACAATCGATTCTTATAGCAGAGGCCCCTTGGCCTTTAGTTTGATACAAGTTCCGCACGAGCCGGAAAGCACTTAATGTGCTTTCCGTGCGAGCAGGACTGTTCGCAGTAGCAAACTAAAGGCCAAGGGGCCCAGTCAACCTATCAGCAGCGATTACTCGGCAGCTAGTTGAATTTGAAGATCTTTGAGGCAAGACGGTATAGGCCGAGTGTGGTTTTGTCTCCGGCCCGTCCGCGCAGATTGGTGAAGAACCCGACCACGCCGTAGCGGGCACGACGATACATGCGCTCGTCGTAGGCCTTCAAATCATTCCACAGCGTCTTTAGGCGCTCGTCGGCGCAATCTTCCTCGGAAAGCTTGGTGAGCACCGAGCAGATCGCCATCATCATGGTGAAATAGCCCATCATGTACGAGCGCAGACGCGACGACTCAACATCGCTGTACAGGTGGTACGACTCCATCATGATGCGCGTCACACGGAACTGCTGGTCCAGACGCTTGACCATCGTGGCCTCGTTGACACTCTGGCCCTCGCGACCGATAAAGTAGCGATAGAGGTCGATGTCGGCGTAGTACATGGTCTTGCAACGCGGCAGCGGCACGTAGGCGTAGATGTTGTCCACATAGAACGTGTGCGGCGGCATGGGAAGGTTGGACTCGCGCAGCACATCCGTGCGATAGCACAGGCTGTGCATGAGTAGGTTCTGGTCCAGGCGGAAATGACCGATCTGATCCCAGGAAAAGATCTTTTTGCGCGGCAGGGCAAATTTGTAGCCAATAGCGGTATGCGTGCCCTCGTAAACCTTCTCGTACACGTAGTTCGAGATAAACAGGTCAACGCGCTGGTCACGCTCTTCAAAGCCACGCAGAATCGACAGCATAGTCGAAAGAGCCGCAGCATCGAGCCAGTCATCCGAGTCGACGACCTTGTAGTAGGTGCCCTGTGCCTCGCGCAGACCCGAAAGGACGGCAATACCGTGGCCGCCGTTCTCCTGGTGCACCGCGCGAATGATACCGGGATAACGTGCCTCCCACTCGTCGGCCTTGGCGGCCGTCTCGTCCTTGGAGCCGTCGTCCACCACGATAATCTCGATATCGGTGGCGTAATTGCTCCCCTCCAAGATGGAGGTGATGCAATGGTCCATGTCCTTGGCGGCGTTATACGAGGGAATACCGAATGTTATGACTTTATGCATGGCAGGCGATAATCTCATCCGAAAGATCGAGGGCGGAATTGGTCACAGCGTCCATATCGTAGTAACGATACTCGGCCAGACGACCCACCGGGTGGAAGTTCGTCAGGTTCTGGACGCGCTCAAGATAGCGCTCATAGAGCTCACGGTTCTCGGGCTCAAGAATGGCGTAGTACGGCGTCTCGTCCGAGCCGGGCGTATAGGCCTTAGAGTACTCCTTCATGATGGTGGTCTTGCCGGGCAGGACCTGACCGGTCATGTTCTTGAACTCGGTGATACGCGTGTAGTCCTCGCTCGTGGTGTAGTTGACGGTGCCCACGGGCTGGAACTGGTCCATATCGAGCGTCTCGAACTTCATATCGAGCGTGCGGTACGGCAACGCACCCAAGTCGAGGTTGAACAGCTCATCGAGCGGACCGGTATAGACAATCTCGCCGCCGTAGACCTTGCCGTCGATCTTGACGGTAGTCTCGTCGATTTCAAAGAGGTCACGGGCGTCCACGTCGCAGAACACGTCGATCAGGTCGTGGTCGAGCATGTGCTCAAAGAGCGCCGTGTAGCCCTCCTGCGGCATGCCCTGGAAGGGAGCTTGCGGGAAGTAGCGGTCATCATCGCCCACAAAGACGGGAACGCGGCCGGTGATCGAGGGATCGATCTGATCGGGCGTCTGGCCCCACTGCTTCATGGTGTAATGCAAAAAGACGTTCTCGTAGACGTAATCGGCGACCTCGGCCAAGTCGGGGTCGTTCTTCTTACGCAGCTCCATAATGGGCACCTTGACATCCTTGCCAAAGGTCTCCACGAGCTTCTGATACAGCTCCTCGCCGCGCTCGTCACCAAAGGCGAGCTTGAGACTCGCATGGTTGAAGGGCACGGGCATAAGGGTACCGTTGATGTTGGCGAGCACCTTGTGCTGATAATCCGTCCACTTGGTAAAGCGCGACAGGAAATTGTGCACGCGCTCGTTAAAGGTGTGATAGATATGCGGACCGTACTCGTGGATCAGGATTCCGGCCTCGTCAGTGCAGTCATAGGCATTGCCCGCAATGTGGCTACGGCGCTCCAAAACGGCAACACGATAGCCGATGGTCTCGGCAAGACGGCGGGCGCAAACGGCACCGGCATATCCAGCACCGACGACAATAATGTCGTACGCGCCGGCGTTAAAGCCTTCAGGCAGGCCTGAGGTAATCTGCATCGATACTCCTTGTCAAAAGCCACGGGCTCGTTAGCTGGGCTTTTCTCGAACATTCTTCGAGACATATTTATCAGAGCGATTATAGCGCTAATGCGTCCTATAATGAGCTTGCCACACAAGGAAAGCTCAAGCATCGCGGCGTACATAATTGAAAGGTAAACCCGCTAGCAGCGGGTTTATTCGTGAACAGCCGGGCGCCTGGAGCTTAGCGAAACGCTTGTAAGGAGTAACATGAGCGATTTCCTTAACCGTATGAAGTCTGCCGCCAAGGCCGACCTTAAGACGATCGTCCTGCCCGAGGGCGAGGATCCGCGCACCATCGTCGCGGCCACCAAGATCATCGAGGAGGGCCTGGCAAAGATCGTCATCCTGGGCAACCCCGACGAGATCGACGTTCCCGGCGCCACCGTCATCGACCCGCGCAATGCCGAGAAGCACGAGGAGTACGCGCAGAAGTTTGCCGAGCTCCGCGCCAAGAAGGGCGTTACCATCGAGCAGGCTCGCGCCCAGGTGATGGACGCCACCTACTTTGGCACCATGATGGTCAAGATGGGCGATGCCGACGGCCTGGTCTCCGGCGCCTGCCACTCCACCGCCGACACCCTGCGCCCTGCGCTTCAGATCCTCAAGACCGCCCCGGGCACCAAGCTGGTCTCGGCCTTCTTCGTGATGTGCACCGACACCCCGCAGTTCGGTACCGACGGCACGCTGATCTTCGCCGACTGCGGCCTCAACATCAACCCGTCCTCCGACGAGCTCTCCGAGATCGCCATCGCCTCGGCCCACTCCTGGTCCACCTTCATGGGCAACGTTGAGCCGCACGTGGCCATGCTCTCCTACTCCACCATGGGCTCCGCCGGTGGCGAGGTCGCAAAGAAGGTCCAGGAGGCCGTGAAGTTCTGCAAGGAGAAGGCTCCCGAGCTCGCCATCGACGGCGACCTGCAGCTCGACGCCGCCATCGTCCCCACCGTCGCCCAGCTCAAGGCCCCCGGCTCCTCCGTCGCCGGTAAGGCCAACGTGCTCGTGTTCCCCGACCTCGAGGCCGGCAACATCGGCTACAAGCTCGTCCAGCGCTTCGCCGGCGCCGACGCCTACGGCCCCATCCTGCAGGGCATCGCCAAGCCGGTCAACGACCTTTCGCGCGGCTGCTCTGCCGACGACATCGTGGGTGTCGTTGCCATCACCGCCGTCCAGGCTCAGATGGCTGAGTAGCGTACATATCCCCTCGGGACAGGAATTTCCGCCCGCTAGCAAAAGGCCTCCGGAGCTGTTGCTCTGGAGGCCTTTCGTTTACTTGCAAATGCGAGCGTTAGTTGTTCTTGGTCAGACGCTCGACGTCGTGGGCGATCATGTATTCCTCGTCGGTGGGGATGACCATGACCGTGACGGCGGAACCGGCGGCACTGATGACCTGCGGGCCGTTGCCCACGGCCTCGCGGTTCTTGTTGCTGTCGATGCGTACGCCCAGCCACTCAAAGCAGTCGCAGAAGGCCTTACGGATCGACCAGTCGTTCTCGCCGATGCCGGCGGTAAAGGTAATGGTGTCCACGCCCGCCATGGAAGCGATCATGGAACCGGCCTGCTGCATGGCCTTGTAGGCGAACATATCGAAGGCGAGCAGGCAGCGCTCGTCGCCCTCGGAGGCGCGCGTGCGGATGTCGCGGGCGTCGTTGGAGATGCCCGAGATGGCAAGCAGACCAGACTGCTTGTTCATCATGTCATCGACTTCCTGATAGCTGTAGCCGCCCTCGCGCTGCAGGTAGCACACGGTAGCCGGGTCGATGGAGCCGCAACGGGTACCCATCATCAGGCCGTCGAGCGGCGTGAGGCCCATCGTGGTATCGCGGCACACGCCGTCCTCGATGGCGGCGAGCGAAGCGCCGTTGCCCAGATGGCACGAAAGCAGACGGTGGCAGCGCGAGCCCAGGATCTCCTTGGCCATCATCCACTCGTAGCGGTGGCTCGTACCGTGTGCGCCGTACTTGCGCACGTGGTACTTGTCGCACACGTCCTTGGGCAGCGCGTAGGTGTAGGCGACCTCGGGCATGGTCATGTGGAACGAGGTGTCGAAGACGGCCACGTTGGGCAGCTCCGGATACTTCTCGCGGCAATATTCGATTGCTGCGGCCTCGCCGTAATTGTGCAGCGGAGCGAGCGGGGCCACCTCAAGGATCTTAGCCATGACCTCATCGTCGACGACCGCGGAATCATCGAAGTGCCAGCCGCCCTGAACGATACGATGACCAATGCCATCAATCGTAAAGTCGGTCTTCTCAAGCTCCTCGAGCACGCGAGCGATAGCAGAGCGATGATCGGGGAAAGGGACCTCCTCGGTCTGCTTGGCGCCACCGTTCTCGGAGTGGCCAAAGATGCCCATGTCCGAACCGATACGTTCGCAGTTGCCCTTGGCGAAAACCTCGCGGGTATCGGTATCCAAAAGCTGATATTTAAGGCTTGAGCTGCCGGCGTTGACAACAAGTACGTTCATGAGACTCCTTTGCAGTGCAATACGGTCGACGCAGACCCCTTAAGGCGGCCGCATTTTAATAAGAAGTTATCACAACTTGATAAATAGCTATCAAGCATATCGCCCAACGAGCGCAAAAGAGGGGCCGAACGGCGCTCGGTCGTCCAGCCCCTCCCCTCTTGCAATTACTTGCCGTTGACGATGCGCTCGACGTCGGAGGCGATCATGAACTCCTCGTCCGTGGGGATGACGAAAATCTTGACCTTGGAATCCTTGGCGGACAGGCACCAAGCGCCGTCGCCACGCAGGGCGTTGCGGGCATGATCCATCTTGACGCCCATAAAGGCCAGACGGTCGGCAACGCCGGCACGAACGGCCGGAGCGTGCTCACCGATGCCAGCGGTGAAGACGAGCGTGTCCATGCCGCACATGGAAGTAGCCATCTCGGCAGCCTTGGCGGCAATCTTGTAGACAAACATGTCGAAGGCGAGCTGAGCCTCGGGGTCACCAGCGGCGGCGAGCTCCTCGACGTTGCGGCAGTCGTTGGTCTTGCCGCCGGTCACAGCCAAAAGGCCGGACTTCTTGTTCATCATCTCGTCGACCTCGTCGAAGGTGTAGCCGCCCTCGCGCTGCAGGTAGCACACGGTAGCCGGGTCGATGGAGCCGCAGCGGGTGCCCATCATGACACCGTCGAGCGGCGTCAAGCCCATGGTGGTGTCCATGCACTTGCCGTCCTCGATGGCGCACAGGGAAGCGCCGGAACCGATGTGGCACACGACGACTTTGCGAGCCTCGCCGTTGGTCATCTCGGCAACCTTCTTGGAGATGTAGCGGTAGCTGGTGCCGTGGGCGCCGTACTTACGGATGTGCAGCTTGTCGCAGACGTCCTTGGGCAGGGCGTAGGTCTTAGCGACCTCGGGCATGTTGAAGTGGAAAGCGGTGTCGTAGACCGTAACGTTGGGCAGGTCGGGATACTGCTCCAGGCAGTACTCGATAACGTTGGCCTCGGGGTTGTTGTGCAGCGGCGCGAGCGGGGCGACCTCTCGGATCTTGGCGAGAACGTCCTCGTCGACGAGGGAGGAGTCGCCAAAGTACCAACCGCCCTGAACGATACGGTGGCCAATGCCCTCGATCTTGACGCCGTTGGCCTCGAGGTCCTTCAGAACGACCTCGATGGCGACCTTGTGGTCGGGGAACTCGATGTTCTCGGTCACCTTCTTGGAACCGTTGGCAGCGTGGGTGAAGGTACCGCCGGTAAAGCAAACGCGCTCGCAGGAGCCCTTTGCGGACACCTTGTGGGACTTGGTATCGATGACCTGATACTTAAGGGTCGAAGATCCTGCGTTGACGACCAGAACGTTCATGTGTCTCCCTACTAACAGGCGGTGTGGCGCCGCCAGGTTACATACGCTTCAATAATAAACCCAAACGCCCTCGCGCTCGGGTTTATTGGCGTTGATATATAAGTTATCGGTGCCTAAATACTCATGTCCTTTGGCTTGTAAGACGAAATAGCGCGGGAATATACACCAAAGAAGAAATCCCGAGCGCGACAAGCAATACGACTCGAATGCCCGCAGCGCTGCTCAACACAGCGTTGAGCAGATAGAAAAGAACAGCACCCACCGCCACCATCTGGCTTTGAACCGAAATCAATGAACAGCGCATCGAAGAATCAGCAGCATTTTGAAAAATTGAGTATTTAATTGGAGCAAATAAAGAGTAAGCGACCGTCTGCAACACATAGAACACGGGCAACAGGTCAACCGGAATAAAAGGGGTTAAAAACAAAGCAGCTAGAATGAGACGGATGATGCCGCAAATACGCGCAAAAAGCCTCTTGTCGACATGAGCAATTACGCTGGGCACGATAAACCCTATGGAGGCGGAGACAAGGAGCTGGACCGCAATGGTCATGCCCGAAGCGACGGCACCCATTCCACGGGCTGCGAGCAGCAGTGAGAAAAAATCTTCCAGAGCGACAAAAGCAAATGCCTGAGAACAGTCCATGACGAACGCCGAGCGAAGCGTGCCATTGCCCGCAATGGCAGTCCAAATCATCCTCGGGCTAATTTGGCTCATAGAAGCCGCAGCGCTACCTTTCCCTTTCGTTTCGGGAATGCAGGCAACGACAAGTAACGTCAATACCATCGTAAAGATATCGGCCGAAAGACCGATGAAATATGCACCTTCTGACGAGATGAAGCCGCCCACACACGCGGAAAGAGCATAAGATGCGTAAAAGACGAATCGCTCAACCACATTAAGCCTAACGAGCTGATCTTGGGAGACGGAATCGATATAGATTGCCTCAATAGAACCGCTCACGCATGCGACGGCAAAACCCTTGAGGGCAAACGCACCTATCAAAAGCAGAGGAGATCGTATGAGGAGCAGGGCAGCGTAGTATCCGAGCATTCCCGCGATACCCACCAGGCCACTTATCTTTCGCCCAAATCTATCGGCGATATAGCCGGTAGGAATCTCGAGAGCAAATTTGCTTACCTGGTACGCAATCATCATGCCAGAAATCGCGACCATCGAGAATCCGACGAACTCAAGGTAAACCGTCAGAAAATACAAGATGGTGCTGAAGTTCGATAGGAAAACAAACGCCATATACAGCCAAACCGTACGGTTTTTCATACTCCTCCTCCAAAGGCCGATAATCCAAGCCGAGGTCTCAAAAAGCATGAAGGCAAAACCGTCAGCCATACGTTACAAATCGTCAATATTCATTTGACGGCACGAAGCCAAGCAACCTCAAGAAGCGAGATGGCGCAACAGGTGAAGAAATACCGTCTGATGCCGATCCGTCCAGGCGTTTTGCCGGTAGCAAAAATAGATAGGCAAGGTTACGTCGCGCGAGCCCTCAATGGAGCATTCGCTCACGTTGGATCCATCTGATGCAAGAGAGGAGCCAGAAAAGCTCAATATCAATCCCCCGCCTTGAAGAAACTCAATCTGTCTCTCGCTTCCATATTCGACATCACGAAAGCGGAAATTAACGAGTTGGGCCTCAGGGCACTGGTTGATTGCATTGAGACAGGGCGACAAGTTGATGGGGACAGCAAGCCTACCGCTCAATAGTTCACGAATGGTTATGGTGCCCCTGACACGATGGCCAACCGGACACGAAAGAACCTTGAGCTCCTTTTCACCCAGGTATTTCGAACAAAGGGCGCTGCCCCGTGGCTTCTCGAATGAAATAGCCGCATCCGATATCCCGAGCAAAAGAGACTCAAAACACGTAGCCGTTGGCTGATGCCACACGTCGAGGTGAATCTGGGGGTGCGAACTCTCAAACGAGTCGTACCAGTTTTCGTCAAAAAGACGCCCCCGCCCATGAAGGCAGGGGGCGTAAAGACGAAAATGACCGTCGGGCGAAACACCCTGCCCCATCGACCGAGCGTAATTTTTGAGATCATCGACTTGCGCGAGGATTACGCGCGCGCGTCCCGCAAACTCTCGCCCTGCAGGAGACAAAACGGCCTCGCCCGTCGACCGGTCGAGCAAAACGACCTGATACTCAGATTCCAGCTTCTTGATCGCCGACGAAACAGCCTGCGGACTCACATGAACGGCGCGAGCCGCCTTGCGCACGCCGCCATAATTCGCTACCGCTTGAAGATATTCGAGTTGAGACAACTGCACAGGTTTCTCCAAAGGCAATCAAGACGACGGGCCATACGATCTCAGATAAGGTTCTCGCCCAAGTTCTTGCCGCCGAGGACGTGCATGTGGAAGTGCATGACGGTCTGGCCGGCGTTAACGCCCTTGTTGGAGATGACGCGGAAACCGTCCTCCAGGCCCTTGGCCTTAGCAACCTCCTGGATGGCATGGGCCATGGCGCCCATGGTCTCGGCAGGCACGTTATCAGCGATGTCGCTGTAGTGCTTCTTGGGGATCACGAGTGTGTGGACCGGCGCCTGGGGGTTGAGGTCGTCGAAGGCGATGACCTGGTCGTCCTCATAGACAACGGTTGAGGGAATCTCGTGGTTGGCGATTTTGCAGAAGATGCAATCACACATGGCTGGTTCCTTTCTCACAGACCAAGGTAATTATATTTGGTCGGGATGGTTAGAACGAAAGCTTGTCGTCGGTGTTGGCGGCCTCGCCGTCGGCGAGCACGTCGTTGCCGTCGACGTCCTTAAGGAGCACCGAGACCTTCTGCTCGGCATCGGACAGGCGGGTGCGTAGGCTCTTGAGGAGCTCGACGCCGCGGGTATAGCTCTCGAGTGACTCCTCGAGCTCCATATCGCCCGACTCCAAGCTGCGGATGATGAGTTCCAACTCCTGCGAAGCCTGCTTGTACGTAAGCTGCTCGACCGGGGTCTTCTCTGCCATATCTGTTTCCTTTCCTAAAGGCTTATCGCTATGTAACGCGGCCTACTCGACCGCATCGACCGTTGCCGCCACATTGCCGTCTGCCATGCGCACGCGGATGGCGTCGCCGGGCTTAAAGGTCTTGGCGGTCGTAGCCACCCCATCATCGCTGTACGCGATGGAATAGCCACGGGCAAGCACCTTGAGCGGCGACAGGGCATCGAGCGACGCGGCAGCTCGGCCTAAGTCGGACGCAGGCTTGCTGAGCATCGTGCGCCCCTGATGCTCCAGACGGGAGCTCGCAAGTGTGAGCGCATGGCGCTTGCCATCGAGCCCTGAGGTGCTTGCGATCAAGCGCTCGGGCAGACGCTCGAAGTTGGAGCGGAAGGCCCCAACCGAACGCGTTATGGCGCCGGACAGACGATCGGCCGTCAGGGCAAGCTCGGACTCGCGACGCTCGACCATAAACGTGGGGTCGTTGAGGCACGGGCGGCATGCGGCTGCATCGAGCGCGTCGCCCAGACGAGCCGTATAGGCATCCCAGGCTCGACGACCGCGCTGGTCGAGCATTTCCAGATCGACCTGATCCGACCCGATCATCGAAGCCATCGCGGCGCCCAGACGCTGATGGCGCGTCTCGAGCACGTCGGCCAACTCCGTCATAGCCGGCGCCACCGATTCTGCCGCTGCCGTTGGCGTGGAGGCGCGACGGTCGCTCACCATGTCGCAAATCGAGGTATCGGGCTCATGGCCAATACCGGTCACCACGGGCACAGGACAAGCCGCCACTGCGCGGGCAAGCTCCTCGTCATTAAAGGTCATGAGGTCCTCAAAGGAGCCGCCGCCGCGCACCAGCAAAATACAGTCGGGCGCCGGCGTAATGGAAGCGGCGCGGCGCAAGCCCTCGATGAGCTCGGCCGGCGCACCCTCGCCTTGAACCTTGGCGCCCACGCAGACGAGCTCGACGAGCGGGTTGCGACGACGCAACGTGCGCTTGACGTCGTCGATTACGGCACCCGAAAGCGAGGTGACGACCGCCACGCGGGAGCAGAACACCGGGATGCGGCGCTTGCGCGCTTCGTCCATCAGGCCCTCGCGGCGTAGCTTTTCGGCCAGTTGCGCCACTTGTTGACGCAGCAGACCCTCCCCCGCCAACGAAAATGAGCGGGCAACAAAGCTCATGCGACCCGTGGGCTTATAGAGATTGAAGCTGCCCTTAAAGCTCACCTGCATGCCATCGCGCAGATCGAAGGTGCGCTTGAGATAGGCGCCCTTCCAGATAATGCAGTCGACGGCGGCCGAGTCGTCCTTGATCTGGAAGTAGCAGTGACCGCTTCGGGCGTTAGGACCACGAAAACCTGTGACCTCGCCCAGAACGCTCAGCTGCGGAATGGCATCGAGCGCACCGGCGGCGATCTCCACTGCCTGGCTCACGCTGAGCTCCTTGCGCTCCTGATCGTCCGAACCGTCGAACTCGGCGGAAACGGCATTGCCGGTTAGATTCCAGCCTGCCACGCAGCCTCCTTTCGTTATCGAGCACAAGGGCTTCGACCCTGCGCAGATTCAAGTCCAACACATAGTACAGCGCCGCGGGGACAAGAATCTCCGCGGCGCCTGTCAAGCCAACTTGTTATCGGTTGGAGTTTCTGTTGTAGCGGGCCATCAGGTAGAGCAGCTGAATAATCGAGGTGAGCGCCGCCGCCACGTAGGTGAGCGCGGCTGCCGTCAGCACCTTCTTGGCACCGTTGACCTGCTTGGAACTCATGCCCGACTGCTCGATATACGCCACGGCGCGGCGACTGGCATCGATCTCGACAGGCAACGTAACGAGTTGGAACAGCACACTAAACGAGAAGAAGATCAATGCGAGGGTCGTGAGCCCGGCGATGTTCATAAACAGGCCCAAGAGCAACACGATGGTCCAGGTGTTCTGGGTAAAGTTGACGACCGGGACCAGGGCGGTGCGAACCTTCATCATGGCGTAACCGCTCTGACGCTGGGCGGCATGACCCGCCTCGTGGCAGGCCACGGCAACGCTTGCGACCGATCCGCCCGAACGGTTAGCGTCCGAGAGATACAGGTTGTTATCCTGCGGGTTGTAGTGGTCGGTGAGCTCACCGGCAACGCCCTTGATACCCACGGCGTTGCAACCGTTGGCGTCGAGCATGCGGCGAGCGACCGTGGCACCCGTGTCGCCGTCCGAGCGAACCTTGGACCAGGTCTTGTACGTCGAGTTGATATAGCTCTGCGCCGCAAGACCAAGCACCGTACAAACAAGGACAACCAGCAGGTACAGCGGGTCGATGACAAAGCCGTAACCATAGTAATAGGGCATGCGAATTCCTCCGAATCGAATTACACGTTGGAGGCATTCTACCCAATCAAGCGGCTAGGCTTCCTTACAGCAATTCAATTTTGCCATCTTTGACCGTCAACCCCATGTTGCCGGAAAGCAGATCGTCCAGGCGCGAGCCCACAAGCTCAAAACGCCAACCTTCGCGCAAACGGCTTTGCTCAGGATGCTCAATGTAGTCGGCCAGGTCATCGCGCGAGGCAATGACCGAGGTCGCCACGCCCGAGCGCTCGGCAACCAGGCGGATGAGCGCGTACATGAGATCCGTCACGCTCTCAAGCTCCGGCGAAATCTGGCGATGCCCGCGCACCATGAGCGGCAGGCGATCGTGCGGACAGCTTGCGCCGCGCTTGATGGCCATCAACGCGCCATCCACGTCGCGCTCCCCCAGCTGGTCGGTACCGCGGATGCTACGGAACTCCTCGACACGCACGGGATTGCGCTTAACCAGGGCCAGCAGCGTATCGTCGGACATGACCCACTTGCGCGGGATGTTGCGACGCTCGGCGCGGTCCTCGCGCCAAGCGGCAAGCTCGCGCGCAATGCCCAGCTGATGGCGGCTACACGAGTTGATGCGTTTGACCTTGCGGAATGCCTCATGGCGGTCGGCGCGGTAGTGCGACTCGTCGGCCAAAGGACGCAACTCGTCGAGCACCCAGTCCACGCGGCCCAGCTCACGCAGGCGGCTCATCATCTCGGTATAGGCGACGATTAAGTACTTGACGTCATCGATCGCGTACTCGATCTGCTTATCGCTCAGCGGGCGGCGCGACCAATCGGTCAGCGACTCGGTCTTGGGCAGTGATACGCCGCAGAACGTCTGAACGAGCGCACCATACGAAATCTGCTGGCGCTCGCCCAAAAAGGCGGCGGCAACCTGCGTGTCAAAAATCGGTCGCGGCAGTGCGCCCACGGTATGGAGCATAACTTCCATGTCCTGTGAGCAAGCATGGAATACCTTGACCACGCCCTCGTCGGCCATAAGCTCGGCAAGCGGCGACAGGTCGTCGATCACCAGCGGATCGACAGCGACACTCTCGGCGGGGGTGGCAATCTGGACCAGGCACAGGCGCGGATGAAACGTGCGCTCGCGCAAAAACTCGGTATCGACGGCGATCGCGTCGAACTCGCGGGCGCGCTGGCAAAAGTCGACCAGAGCCTGATGTGTGGAAATGTACATATCAACCCATCGAATAAGGTTAGGCCCGAAAAACACGGGTAGGATATCGGCATTGCTCTACAACTATACTCGGTTAGTCACAGAACGGGAACGTAAGTATGCGCTGCCTTATCATCCACAACCCGGCATCGGGCCCCAGCTCAGATGAAATCTACGCGTTCACGCACGCCCTCGCGCAGGGCGGCGACGAGGTCGTGATGCGTTTTATCGGCGATGGCATGGAGCCCGAGGACGCGGTAGCGGACGTTCGCGAGTTCGATCGCGTGGTCGTTTCGGGCGGCGACGGCACCGTCTCCAACGTGCTCGACCAGATGCGCGGGTGCGGTGTCCCCACGCTTGTCTTCCCCTCCGGCACGGCCTGCCTGTTCTTTAACAACATCGGCAATGCCCCCGAGGCGGCGGCACTCGCCAAGGCTTGCCGCGACGGCCGCACGGTCAAAGTGGACATGGGTGAGCTCTTTTGGCTCGACGAGAACGGCAACGAGAAGCGCCACGGCTTTATCATCATCGCCGGCTCGGGCTTCGACGCCGAGATCATGATGAAGGCCGCTCCCACCAAAAACGACATTGGCGAGATCGCCTACTTCCTCTCCGCGCTCGCCACGCCCAACCCCACGGTGGCGCACTTTACCATTGAGCACGACGGCATTGTCGAGGAGCTCGACGGCATCTGCTGCATGGCAGGCAATACCTCGGTCATCCAAAACGACATCAACCTGTTCCCCAACTGCCGCATGGACGACGGCATGGTCGACATCGTCGTTATTGAGCCCGTGCGCACGATGCAGCTGCTCCCCACGGTAATTACCGCCGCGCTCGACCCCGCTGGCAAAGTGCTCGGCCGTCCGCAGTTTAAGATCATCCAGACCAAGGAAGCCAAGATCACCTGCACGCCATCGCTGGGTATGCAGTTCGATGGAGAGATCATCTCCAGCAACTCCGGCGTCTTTGGCGCTCGCGCGCTGCCGCAATGTCTCGACCTCATCGTCGACGATTTTTCACCGCTCGGAAAATAGGAGGACCCCATGAACGACAATCCCCTGATTGGCTTTATCGTCATCGTCTTGGCCATGCTCGTTGGTTACGCCATCAATGTGATCCACCGCCGAAAGAAGTAAATCCACATTGGTATGATATTCATCCAGTTATCGACTCTCCCGTTGTTTATGCAAATCCTAAACAGCGGGAGAGTTTTCTTTTTGAGCATTGTCTGGCGCTTTATTCAGCTACAGTAAATGCAGGGTGCCTTTATTTAACTAAAGCAATAAAATGAGTATTATTATCCGCTCATCGTATATTTCTTCACGCTCATCGAGTAAAAGCTGTTGTCGAATGAATACTCTTTACACTTCCTTTAGGCTAGTAGATGTATTTATTAGCTGAAACTCCGTACGGTTTCGCGGGGTTTCAACAGTTGGGAGGGATCATGAGGTTTACTCATCCTGTCAACACGCTCAAGAAGCTCGGCTGCGGCCTTGCATTTGGAGCAGCGGCCATTATGGCCATGCCGACTTCGGCGCTCGCTTGCACCCAGATCTACATGGGCAGCCAGCTCACGGCAGACGGCAACACGTACTACGGACGCTCCGAGGACTTCGGCCCGCGCTACATCAAGCACTTTGGCATCGAGCCCGCACACAAGGACGGCAGCAAGTACACCTCGGTCGAGTCCGGCTTTGAGTACAAGTCCAAGGGCGCAACCTACCGCTACACCTTCGTTCGCGACAACCCCTCTCAGTGGGAAGATCGTTACGACGCATATTCCGAGGCTGGCATCAACGAAAAGGGCGTTTCCTGCTCTGCCACGCTGAGCACCTCCTATAACGAGAAGGCAGAGGAAGCCGACCCCGTCACCGAGGAGACCGGCATCGGCGAGTACAACTACGCCAGCGTCATTCTGGGCGAGAGCGCCACGGCCCGTGAGGGTGTCGAGCTCCTCGGCAGCCTGATTGACGAGCAGGGCGTCTGCTCCAACGACCAGATCATCATTGCCGACAACAACGAGACCTGGTTGTTTGCAGCGCTTTCCGGCCACCAGTGGATCGCTATGAGGCTCACCGACGATATTGCCTCACTCAACCCCAACATCGGCAACCTCACCTATGACGTCGACCTCGACGACACCGAGAACTGCCTCCACTCCGAGGGCATCGAGTCCATGCCTAAGGAGAAGGGCTTTGCCGAGTACACCGACGGCAAGTTCGACGTCGCCAAGACCTACGGCGAGGAGATTAGCGAGGCCGGTATGCACCAGTGGTCGCGCTATGTCCAGGGCCGCGATTACTTCATGGCTCCGCTTGCTGAGGGCACCGACTATGAGATCGTCAAGGACGAGCGCGAAGACGCTCGTGCGACGACCGGCGCCCTGGTCCACGAGATGCAGCCGCTGTTCTTCCAGCCCGGCAAGTCCGACTGGAACACCTTTGAGATGATTCGTTCCTTCGCCGCTCGCGGCGAGAATGTCGCCGGCCTCAACGCCAACACCGACGGCGCCTATGCCATCGGCTCCAACCGCAACACCGAGATCCACACCTTCCAGATCCGTCACGGCATGGACCCCGAAATCGCGACCATCCAGTGGGAGATGCTCTCCAACGCCGAGTTCTCCGTCGCTATCCCCCTCTATTCCGCACTGCTCACCGAGGTCAGCCCCTACTTCAGCGATCAGGATGTCTCCTTCGACCACTGTGAAGAGGAAGACGTCGTGAACAACGAGGAGCCCAAGAACTCCATCAACTACGTCCTCATGGACATCAACACGCTCGCCTATGAGAACCGCGACAGCTGCGCCACCGGCGTCCGCGCCTATCTCGACGCCCTGCAGAAGGAGCTCATTGAACAGAACCTGACCGTCGACGAGGCCATGCAGGCCGCCGAGGACACCGAGGCCCGCACCGCCCTGGCCAACAAGGCCGGCAAGGCAGCGACCAAGAACACCTACGTCAAGTGCAAGGCCATGCTCGAGGAGATGCGCGACTACCTCAAGGAGGGCGACTTCTCCGAGGAGTTCGTCCCGAGTGACTACGATGCCGACAACGACTGCCTGGTCGAGTCCATCACCTACGCCGACGAGGCTCTCTCCGATAAGGACGTTGCCGAGCCCGAGGCTGAGGAAGAGGCGACCGAGGAGAAGTCCGAGGGCAACAACATGGCCGCCATGGCCGTTGGCGCCGTCGTCATCATCGGTGTCTGCGGCTTCGTGCTTTATCGTCGCAAGAAGGCCTAAGGCCCTTGCGTTCCAAGAGACGGGCGGGGTCGCATGAGTCATCCCGCCCGCTCAGCCTGCCCTTTTGACCGGCAGGAAACGCCGCCGAAATCTTTTCAAAAAAGATTTCCCCGCACACACTTCGCTGTGCTATAGTGCAGCGCAACAGCAACGAGGTGCGACCGCGCCAAGGCATCACGAAAGGAGCCACCAAGATGATGAACACGATGAAGTCCCTCAACAACTGGTGGTGGCGTGATGCGAATACGATCGGTCGACAGTGAGTCCCTCACGCCTGTTTTTGCGCTCTAGGTGATTGGAAGGCCTCCGGTTTCGACCGGGGGCCTTTTTCTATCTCGAGCCCGATCGCGTTCGCATCACGCGCCTCCGCTTTCTTCTCTTGTACTTCCCTTCCGAAAGGATTTTCACCATGTCTCAGAACACAACCACCGCACAGCCCCGCACCGTCCAGACCGCCGACCGCGGCAAACTCGACGTCCGCGCCCTCGTCTTGCTCGCCATCCTGCTTGCCGCCGGCTTCATCCTCAACTTCACCGTCGGCAAGGCAATCTCGGGCATCTCGGGCGGTATGATCAGCCCCGAGTTCATCATCTCGGCATTCTGCCTCACCATCCTGGTCGTTCGTCCCAACATTGGCCAGGCGCTCGTCATTGGTCTCATCTCGGCGGCCGTGATCCAGATCACTACCACCTCGCCGTTTGTCGATTTTGCCGCCGAGGGCATCGCCGCTATGCTCATGGCCGTCATTGTCAACGCTGCCGCCAAGGACGGCCAGGTTAAGCCCGTCGTCGCCATCGCCGCAACATTCGTGACCACCTTTGTCTCGGGCGTCATCTTCATGGTCATCAAGATGGCCATGCTCGGCGTGGTCGGCGAGCTCGCCGCCGCCATGCTGCCCGTCGTTGCCATGACCGCCGTCTTTAACGCCATTCTGGTCGGCGCCCTCTATCTGCCCATCCAGAAGGCCTTGAAGCTCAACTAACCCGCTCGGCTTTACGAGCCACCCCATCTTGGCGTTCATTCGTCGCTCGCGTACCCAAGTACGCTTCGCTCCTCTTTCACGCCAACCTGAGGCCCCTCGTAAAGCCGTCTCCGTGCTTCACCACCAAAGACTGTCCCAAACGGCTAGCTCTTGGGGACGTTCTTAAACGACTAGTCATTTAAGAACGTCCATTACAGTCGAAATTGTCAGCCCGGGACCGTCTCGGGCTACGATTGAGGCGCGCCCAGAACGGGCCGCCGACCG
>JAGZFB010000029.1:0-13174 GCA_018368055.1 Collinsella sp.
ATCTTTAGCGGAGATCACCAAGATGGCCCCATCTAAAACAGCCAAAGAGCGGTACACCTCCGCCAAAAAATCCATGTGGCCGGGCGTATCCACAATGTTGACTTTACATCTGTGCCACTGGAAGGAAGTGACTGCCGCTTGAATGGTAATCCCACGCTGCCGCTCCAAAAGCATGGTGTCCGTCCTCGTTGTCCCTTTTTCGACGCTCCCCGGTTCTGAAATGGCTCCGCTGGCATATAGCAGGCTCTCCGTCAAGGTTGTCTTTCCAGCGTCTACATGGGCAAGAATCCCGATATTGATAATGTTCATGTCTATCCTCCATACAAGGCCCAAATGGGCGCAAAAATCCCCAGCGGCTAATACTTTTACCGCTGGGGATCATGACTTCGGACAAACAGAAGTATGACGGCTTACATGAGCCGCTGTCCGTCACGATATTTACTAAAAAGGCAAAAGTATTCTTAAATTGGGTACAAAAACTAAGCCCCTGCAAGGGGCAATCATTTTTGCGCCCATTATCAAATTTTATTTAAGAATACCTTGCCGCATATTTGGTAGACTCCTCAAATCAAGATAATAGCAGTATATCATAGTACACTCTAAAAAACAAGAAATTATTTTACCCGATTCCCCAAATAAATCAGGAGGGCATTCACTGGAACACCCTCCGTTTTTGGTGATTATCGTGCGCCTAATCTTGCTTTTTGCCTTGCGTCCCGTTTCCGTTCCTTTTCAGCCTGTTCCTGCTGGTAAGCGGCCTCTAATATTCTGTCCGCCTGTTCCGGGCCAATGGCCCGCCTGACCCGCTCATAGTCCCTGACCTTTCCCTTTAGACTGTCCCTCTCGGCGCAGACCTCGTAAATCCTTTCTGATAAGGAACTATTTTTGCTGACCTCCCGGCCATAGTCCGCTTGCAGCCGCTCAAATTTGGATTTGAGGTCGCAGTAGGCCCGGTAGACAGACCGCAGCACCTTGACGATCTTCGCCCATAAGGGCTTGGCCTTTTTCTCCCGGTAGGCCCTGGCCGATTCCAGCGGTCCCGCTTCTGGCAAGACCTGTTCCGGGTCGCTGGAAAATTCCTCCGCCAGCTTCTCCATGCCTTTCAGCATGTGGGCCACATCGTTTAGTTTGGCCTTGGCCTGGGCCGCTTCCTTTTCGGCAGCTGCCGCCTCCCTGTTCCTTCGGTCAACCTCGGCCTGGGCCAGCACAGCCGCCTCCTGAAGCTGTGCAAGCCGCTCCTGTTCACACTTCACCTTGAACTGCGTGACCGTCAGATGTTCCTCGGAACTGCCACGCTCTCCACGCTCCAAGTCCGTGTAGCCAGCGGAGCGCATCTGCTGAAAGAAATCATCCTGCAAGACGCTGTACGACTTTCTCAGCACAGGCTTGCCCTTTGCTGTTCGTAATGGCTCCCCGGTGGCCTCGTCTACTGCGGGCTGGGATGCCCACTTTTTGCTCATGCTGACCTGCATAACGGTTTCTTTGACCTTGCCCACCAGGGATTTGTCCTTGCACCGCTTTGTCCATCGTATCTCCTTCTCCACCACCGGGATATAGACCACATGGAGGTGGTAGTGGTACACGTCCTCTCCCAGCGCCTCGGACATAGCCCGGTTGCGTTCGTCGGCGTGCATGACCGCCGACAAAATATACTGCTCTCCACCTACGATTTTGATTGCGGATTTGTATGCGTCGGTGTAAAATTGTTTTGCGAAGTCATAGCCGCCGTGATTGTAGAAGTAGGCGGAGTTCACATCAAAGACCAACTCACCGTATCGAAATGCGTCCGCCTTAATGCCACGGGTGGAGATCACACCATCGGCCTCCATTTGGGAGAACATCTCCTGATACCCTGCGGATGGGACCTTGAAATGGACATTGAGCGACGTCCGCTCTGGTACAATGTCCTGGTTGACATAGGAATCCTTCTCGCGTTCGTTGTGCTGCTGGGTGTTGCCGATTTTAGCAGCGGTCAGCCTCATATTTCTTGCGTTGGTGCGGTCAATGCCGTCGCCTCTCGCCATAGGCAAAAATCCTCCCATTTCAGATGTTTGGTTGTTGAAAATGGACGGGGGTTCGGGGAAGGCACTTCCTGCGGGAAGTGTAATAAAACCCATTATGACACTTTCGCCCCGTTGGTGCGAAAGTGCCGTGGGCTCTCCGAGGGGGTGCGGGGGCTTTGCCCCCGGCAACTGCGGTTGCCTCCCCCAGCAGGGCCGCCCTTTGAAAAGGGCGCCCTGCACCCCGCCTAAACTTTTCCACTCGCCGTTGGGCAGGTGGAAAGGCACAGCCTTTCCACCACCCGGCAAGTGTCCTCCGTGGGCCAAATATCAAGGGGTTCGGGTTGTATTGCCTTGCGGCAATCTCCACCCACAGGTATGCCCCCTTGACATTTGACCCCGCTCCCCGTGACAGCCGTGACGACCGTGACGATGTTTTGGACACCGCCCCCGCTCTCAAAAAAGCCGTCACAGCCGTCACGGTCGTCACGCTTGGGGAGGATCCAGGGTCAGGCTGATACTTCTCCCGGCGTGGGTGCGGGTGTTCTCATAGCGGATATGATAGTCCGTTGCCAGTTTCCCGGCCCGGACGTTCAGCCGCATCGCCAGGGCATTGGGCTTCATATCCACTTGCAGGGCTGCCGCCAACTCCGTGGCCGTACCGCCCCAGGACGGCCTCTCCGCCGTGATAAAGGCGGCTACGGCCTCCAGCACCGGGTCGGGGGGTTCTACCCACAACTCCGTTTCCATCCGCTCCAGTGTCCATGTCAGGTGTTCCTTGTCCTTAATGAGATAGAGCCGCTGGTCTTGCTGGTCACGTCCTACCACATCCAAGGTGGCGGTGCCGTCCGTCCGCTTCTCCTTCTGAAGAAGAAAGGCCCCGTCTGCTGCCCCCGACAGGCCGTTGGTGCCGGAGATCATATCAAACTTGTCGTCGGCCTGCTGCTTCCGAGTGTGATGTACCAGTAGGAGGCAGACGCCGCAAGCGTCAGCAAGGCGTTTCAGCTTTCCTACCACCTCATAATCGTTGGCGTAGCTGTACTTATCCCCGCCAGCCTCCCGAATCTTCTGAAGGGTGTCAATGATAATCAGTTTGGTGTCTGGGTGTTCCTGCACGAATCGCTTTAGCTGTTCCTCCAGCCCGTTGCCGACCTGCTTTGCGCAGATGGAAAAGAGGAGGTCGTTGGTGCCGTCCATGCCGAACATCCGGTAAAGCCGCTCCTGCAAGCGACGGTGATCGTCCTCCAGCGCCAGATAGAGGACAGTCCCCTTGTGAACGGGATAGTCCCACAGGGGGAGGCCCATGCTGACGTGGTAGGCAAGCTGGGCCATCAGAAACGACTTGCCTACCTTGGGCGCTCCCGCAAAGAGGTACGTCCCCGGATAGAGCAGACCGTCAATGACGGGCGGTCTGCTCTGATAGACGTTCTCGTACAACTCGTTCATGGAAATCGTGGGGAGATACGCCGGGTCGTTCATGCGCTGCATTTTCCGCAGCAGTTCCGCATAATTTTTTTCAGGGGGATTGTTTTCTGTCGTTTCCTCTGTTATACTTGCAGTAGGTGTTTGTGAAATGGGCTGTTCCCCGTCTGCGCCAACAGACGGAACCGGGACAGTCCTTTTCGTTTCTCTGGAATCCATCAATCTATCAATCCTCCTTCATGCCGCCCATGATAGCGGCGATCATCTGAATGGTGTCCAGCAGTTCATCGTCCACGCCAGCCCCGTCCTCGGCCCGCCGCAGTTCGTCCAGAACGGCGGCAAGCTGGTCACGCAGGGCTTTGTAGACCTTGGGATTACCCTGTACCACTACGTCCCGGCACAGGAGGCGTCTTGTGATGTAGTCCTGCTTTGTCAGGCCGGAGAGCCGCACAGCGGCCTCGATCTGTTCATCTTCCTCCGGGGACACCCGGAAGGCCACGGTCTTGTTCCTCCAGCGATTTTTGTTGTCTCGGTTTTTCAGTGACATGGTTACGTTCCCATCCTTTCAAAGTCCAGTTTGTCCGCCATCTCCGTCTGCCTTGTAGGAAACAGATGGGCGTAGCGGTAGGTGATATCGATACTCTCATGCCCCACCCGGTCAGCGATTGCCAGGGCGGTGAAGCCCATATCAATCAGCAGGGAAATGTGTGAATGTCGGAGGTCGTGAATTCTGATCCGCTTCACTCCCGCCGCTTTCGCACCTCTGTCCATTTCATGGTGGAGATAGTGCTTGCTGACAGGGAAAATCCGTTCATTTGCCCCGGTGCTGTAAAACATCTTTAAGTAGTCCTCCATCTCTCCACAGAGGAATTTGGGCATCTTAATGACACGGTTGCTCTTTTTCGTCTTAGGAGTGGTAATCACGTCCTTGCCCTTGAGCCGCTGATAGGATTTGCTGATGGACAAGCCCGAGCTGCTCGAGTCCATCGCCGCAGCGCTCGGCGTGTCCGTCAACGCCCTCAAGGATTACGGCGTCGAGACCGCAGGCGACCTCATGTCGCTGCTCGTGCGGCTCGAAGACTCCTTCGGCATAGTTCCCTCAGCCGACGGTTCGGGCCTCTCCCTGAACCCCAAGGCGCCGCACGCGCCCAAAGCCGCGATGGCGATCGAGTTGTGGGCAGAGAAGCGCGCACGGCTCGAGAACGGCGAGATCGACGCCGACGAGTACGAGGACTGGAAAGCCTTGCTGTAACGGCTCCCCGCATTTCGCAATCAACGCAACCGAATCAGGACGCCAGGCTAGGCGGTGAGCTCCGCTCGCTCCTGCGTAAGCTGAGTTTTTACTCCCCATTGCATGCAAAGGCATTTCAAGCGTAAATGGGGAGTAAATGACGCGGTGGCTTACATGGCGGCACACGGCAGTACACTGCGGCATTTCCCCTGATTACTCCCGTTTTCATTGAGGCGGCGAGATTCTTTACTCCCCATTAACCACCTGGGGAAACGCCGTACGGAGACCGTAAAAACGCCCGTTGAGTTCGATTTGAGTTTCACGGGCCCCGAAACGGCCTCGTTTCGTTCTCGGGGACAAAAATCGCGCGTCTACTCATTCGGGATAAATCTTTACTCCCGTTCCTCCGAATACCGCCCCGTGCCTTGTCGTCTTGAAATACGGGGAGTAAATCGCGAAATCGCAGGTGAAAGGGAGTAAAACGGCAAAGAAAAAGCCTCCGTCCCAACGCGGGAACGGAGGCCAGATTACCGTATTTACTCACCGCCGTCGCTGGCGGCTTTGCCATGACTCTCGTACGAAACGAAACTCAGCGGCACAGTGCGGCACTCAAAAGTGCAGGTCAGAACCCTATCAGCCTACTCCCACTCGATGGTCGCGGGCGGCTTGGACGTGATGTCGTAGCACACGCGGTTGGCGCCGGGAACCTCGGCAACGATGCGGCCAGAGATGCGGGCCAGCACGTCGTAGGGCAGCTTGGCCCAGTCGGCGGTCATGGCATCGCTGGACTCGACGGCACGCAGGATGATCGGGCGCTGGTAGGTGCGCTCGTCGCCCATAACGCCAACGGACTTGATGTCGGGCAGGACCGCGAAATACTGCCAGCAGCTGTGCTCGGAGTTGCGCTCGCCGGTCTGCTCAAACAGGCGCTGGTTGTAGGCGTCGAGTTCCTCGCGCACGATAGCGTCGGCGTTCTTGAGGATCTCGAGCTTCTCCTTGTCGACCGCACCGATGATGCGAATAGCCAGACCCGGGCCCGGGAAAGGCTGGCGGAACACGATATGACCCGGCAGGCCGAGCGCCAGACCAAGTGCGCGGACCTCGTCCTTAAAGAAGTGATCGAGCGGCTCGATGAGGTCGAAGTGCACGCCCTCGGGGAACGGGATTAGGTTGTGATGGCTCTTGATGGTGGCCGTCTTGCCACCCGTCTTGCGAGCGCCGGACTCGATGATGTCGGGGTAGATGGTGCCCTGGGCCAGGTACTTGACCGGCTTGCCGTCGGTCTCGAGCTGCTGCGCCACGGCGAAGAACTCTTTCCAGAACTGCGTACCGATGATGCGGCGCTTCTCCTCGGGCTCGGTGACACCAGCCAGAAGCTCGGCGTAGCGGTCCTCGGCATGGACGTGGATAAAGTCGACGTCGAACTGCTTGGTGAAGACTTCCTCCACCTGCTCGGGCTCGCCCTTGCGCAGCAGGCCATGGTTGATGAACACGCAGGTCATCTGCTTGCCCACGGCACGGGCGCCCAGCGCAGCCACGACGGAGGAGTCGACGCCGCCGGACAGGGCCAGAATCACGCGGTCGTCGCCGACCTTCTCGCGGAACTCGGCCGTCATGGTCTCGACCAGGTTGTCCATGCTCCAGTTGGGCTCCAGGCCGCAGATCTCAAACAGGAAATTGCTCAGCAGCTGCTGACCGTACTCGGAGTGCTTGACCTCGGGGTGGAACTGCGTGGTGAAAATCTTGCGCTCGACGCACTCCATGGCGGCAACCGGGCACACGTCGGTGCTGGCGGTAACGGTAAAGCCCTCGGGCACCTCGGAAACGGCGTCGCGGTGGCTCATCCACACGGTCTGCTCCATAGGCGTGGAGTTAAAGAGCTTGGCGCCGGCCGTGCGCGTGATGGTGGCGCGGCCGTACTCGCCCACCTCGGAGTGGCCGACCTTGCCGCCGAGCGTCACGGCCGTGATCTGATGGCCGTAGCAAAAGCCCAGGACGGGAAGGCCCAGGTCAAAGATGGCGGGATCGATGGACGGAGCGTCCTCGGCATACACGGAAGCCGGGCCGCCGGAAAGGATGAGCGCAGAGGCGTTCATCTCGCGAATCTCGTCGGCCGAGATGTCGCAGGGGACGATCTCGGAATACACGTTGAGGTCGCGGACGCGACGGGCAATGAGCTGACCGTACTGCGCACCAAAGTCGAGTACGAGGACCTTTGCGGAAGCCTTTTGATCCATGGTTCCCCCTCTTGTTGGCGGGGAGCCGGTGCCCACCCGCGTGAATGAATGAAAATAACCTCCATAGTGTACACGTTAAATGGGGTTTCTCGCCCCTCGCGGCCATCAGCGCACGGCAAACGCACGACCTGGGCCCCTATTTGACGGCAATTGAAGTGTTTTCAAACGTTACAGATGATGTAATACGTTTGAACATTGGACGCCCTGTGCCACAATACTGCCGAACGACTCCGCCTCTGCGGCGGCAAATACGATAGGAATACCAGCATGAAGCGCATCCTTCTCATCGCCACGGGCGGCACCATCGCATCGACCGAGGACGGCAACGGCCTCTCCCCCGCCCTGACCGGTGAGGAGCTCGCCCAGAGCGTCCCCGAGATCTCGGGCCTCTGCGAGCTCGACGTCGTGCAGCCCATGAACATCGACAGCACCAACATGCGCCCGAGTGACTGGATGCGTATCCGCGACGTCATCGTCGAGGGTTATGCCGACCACGACGGCTTCGTGATTCTGCACGGCACCGACACCATGAGCTACACCGCGGCAGCACTTTCCTATCTGGTTCAGGACAGCCCCAAGCCCATCGTACTCACCGGCTCGCAAAAGCCCATAGGCAACCCTTTTACTGATGCCAAACTCAACCTGTACCAGAGCCTGCTCTATGCGCTCGACGAGCACTCGCACGATGTGTCGATTGTGTTTGGTGGCGTCGCCATTGCCGGCACGCGCGCCCGCAAGCAGCGCACCATGAGCTTTAACGCGTTCATTAGCGTCAACTATCCGCCCATCGCCTATATCCGCAACGACCGCATCGTGCGCAACGGGCTCCACGGCACGCATCAGGGCGAAAACCCGGTGCGTTTCTACGACAGCATCGACCCGCGCGTGTTTGTCCTTAAGCTGACGCCCGGCGTGAACCCGGGCATCCTCGACGCCCTAGCCGATAGCTACGATGCTGTAATTCTTGAGACCTTTGGCATTGGCGGTATTCCCGAGTTTGGCGAGTCGGGCGAGTCGTTCCAAGAGGCAATTTTCCGCTGGGTCGATTCGGGTCGCACCGTCGTTATGACCACGCAGGTCCCCGAAGAGGGCCTCGATCTGGGCGTTTATGAGGTCGGCCGTGCTTACGCCGATCATCCGGGCATTCTGCGCGGCGACGACATGACCACCGAGACGCTCGTGGCCAAAACCATGTGGGCACTCGGCCAGTCACGCGATGCCGCCGAAATCCAGCGTCTGTTCTACAGCCAAGTCAACCACGACCGTATCCCGATGGTGTAATTCAGTTGTCGACGGGTATCCCCTATTCGATGCCCTCGAGAAGTTCTGACACCGTCATGCCGAGTGCGGGCGCGATCTTAAATAGAACCTTGAGCGTGAAATTTGCCGTCCCATCTTCGATTCGGTCGAGGTAGGGTCGGCTGATTCCTGTCGCCACACAAAAATCAACCTTGGAGATACCAAGGTCTCTGCGTGTCTCTTCGACCCGCCTACCAAGAATCTGTTTCGCACGTTCGTCCATGCAGCCGAGTTTGAAATGGAGCCGAACATAAACGTAAACTATAGTTTACGTTTTGCCGAATACACAGGAGTTTTCTATGTCGGGTTCTTCGGTCCGCATGTACCGAGCCACGCCTCGCACAAACAGCGCGCCGCCCAAGCTCGTCGTCGTTGAATCAGAATGCCTTTCGCCCGATGAGCGCACAGCATTTGCATTGCTATCAAGTCGCGTCGCCGCCGTTCTGGTCCCTTGCCCGGCGCAAGGTGAACTTGCTATCCAATGCCAGGCGCACAGCTGCTCGCTCAATCAGGCTGCCGTGATCGCAACCAGCCAACGCGGTCTGCCCCTTCTCCTGGAAGCCGGTATCGCACTCGCCCTTCGCGGCGCCGGATACGAAAACGAGGCCGCCGCCGACATGGTCTTTAAACCACGATCGAGCGGCGGCCTCGCAGCAGCTATCGAATATGTGTGCAGACTCGTTGCCTAAAAGGACAAGCTAGAAACCAAAGCCAAAGCCCGTTCCGGTAATCGCCGAGTACATAAAGTAAACGTTGATCACGTTGAGGAACACACCCGTGATGCAACCGTTGCGCAGGTAGCGCTCGCACACGATGCGCGCCATGGCGGCGGAGTCGTCATTGTTCTTGGCTTGGCGTCCCGCCGTAAAGTACGTCGCCACGCTCAGCAGCAGATTGAGTACCGGCAGTGCCAGCAGCTCGTAGCTCTTACCCCAGCGCGTCACCTCGCCGGCGGCGTTAAACTTCGTTGCCACCTCGGGGCCAATGTTGGGGATAACACACGCTGCGACCACCAGCGGAATCACCGCAAGTACGAGCAGCGCAATACCCATGTAGCCAGCTTTTTTGCCATATTTGAACATATGCGTCGTCCTTACACGTTAAAGCGGAAGTGCACGACGTCGCCATCGGCCATGACATAGTCCTTGCCCTCAATACGCAACTTGCCGGCGGCCTTGGCGCCCTGCTCGCCGCCGAGCTCGATGTAGTCGTCGTAGCCAATGACCTCGGCCTTAATAAAGCCGCGCTCAAAATCGGTGTGGATGACGCCGGCGGCCTGCGGGGCGGTCGCGCCCTGACGAACCGTCCAGGCCTTGACCTCCATCTCGCCGGCCGTAAAGAACGACTGCAGGCCGAGCAGCTTGTAGGCAGCCTGAGCGAGCACGTCCAGGCCGGGCTGCTCCAGGCCCAGGCTCTCCAGGTAGTCGGCGGCGTCCTCGGGATCGAGCTCGGAAAGCTCTGCCTCGATCTTGGCGCAGATGGGCAGCGGCTTGACACCATCGATGGGCGCCAGATCGTCGTTGAGCATATCCTCGTCCACGTTGGCCACATACAGGATGGGCTTCATGGTGAGCAGGAACAGCCCCTTGGCGGCGGCACGCTCCTCGTCGGTCATCTCCATGGATGCGGCGCGCTTGCCCTCGTTGAGCCAGGCAAGCAGGCGCTTGGCAACCTCGAACTTGGGCATGAGCTCCTTGTCGCGCTTGGCCTCCTTCTCGAGCTTAGGCAGCTGCTTCTCGAGCGTGCCCATGTCGGCCAGGATGAGCTCGGTCATGATGGTGTCGGCATCGCCGGCGGGATCGACGAACTCGCCCGTGCGGCCCACCTCACGCATGACGTTGGGGTCCTTAAAGTAGCGCACGACCTCGCAGATGGCGTCGGTCTCGCGGATGTTGGCCAAGAACTGGTTGCCCAGACCCTCGCCCTCGTTGGCGCCCTTCACCAGGCCAGCGATGTCGACAAACTCGACCGTCGCCGGCACAATGCGGCCCGGGTTAACGATGTCGGCAAGCTTTTGCAAGCGGCTATCGGGCACATCGACGATACCCACGTTGGGGTCGATCGTGGCAAACGGGTAGTTGGCGGCAAGGCCGGTCTTTTTGGTAAGCGCGGTGAACAGCGTCGACTTGCCCACGTTGGGCAGGCCCACGATACCGATGGAAAGGGACACGACAGCTCCTTTTGGTACAGGTACTTCAAACCGTATAAGTATAGCGCCGCCGCAGCATCCGGGCGAATCCGGACACCGCGGCGGCGCAAATGAAGCAGAGATAGAGCTCGCTGACTAGTCCGCGAGCTTCTCCACCTGATCGAGCATCTTGTCAAGCTTGGCCTTTGCCTCGGCCTTGGCCTTCTGGGCCTCTTCGTGGGCCTTGGCCTTCTGGGCGGCCTTTTCCTCGGCTTCGGGATCGACGACGACCAAGTTGGACGCATCGTGTTCAACAAGTTTGAGCGCATGCTCGGGGCACACCTTGACGCAGGCACCGCAGCCCAAGCAATACGTCGACTCCAACGCAAAGCGGCCGCTTCCCACCAAATCGCAGGCGAACGTGGGGCATACATTGACGCACTCGCCGCACGACGTGCACTTGTCAAAATCGCTCTCCGGCGTGCTCACCTGCATGTTCTGGGCAAGCTCGGGGTGGTTTTGCAGCGTCGAGAGCACCAGCTGCCGCCCGTGCGTGAGCGAACGGCGACGCTTAGTCGTCGTGGTGCCGCACATGGTGTTGAGCGTGCGCTCCAGCTGGGTAATCTGATGGCGATGGGCCTTGAGCTTTTGCGTCACTGAGGCCAGCGCCGCCGTCGCCGGGTTGAGCTTGGTCACCGTCAGGCCCGTCGTGCGGGCAATCTTTTCCATGTACTCCTTGCGCTCGTACTCGCGGCGCTTATGGCATTTGAGGCTCTTGGGGTCGACCTCCAGGCCCATGCCCGTACCCGCCCACTCCTCGGCGGTAGCAATGGCCTCGCCCAAAATGTCCTCGCCACCGGTGTTGCGGCACTTATCGCACACGCCCAGTGGCAGGTAGACGCTCACGTTGGGATAGTCCGCCAGTACCGAGAACCAGGTCTCGGCCGTAATATCGCCCACGCAGGCAACGACGACCTCGTTTTCGCGCGGCATGCGCTTGAGGGCGCGTGTGCAGGTGACGTAGGCGGTCTCGTGGCTCGTAGCAGCGGAGACGATATCGTCATACAGGTTTTTAGGCGCCAGGCGCGGCGAGATGATCGCCTCGGTCGGACAGGCAGCGGCGCACAGGCCGCACTTGCGACAGGAGTCGAGGATCTCGATGGCGTCTTCCTCGACCTCGATAGCGTTGACCGGGCACACGTCCATGCACGCGGCGCAACCGCTCTTTTCGTTTTTGCAGGTCAAGCACGGAATGGTGTTGCCGCGCGGACGCTCCTTGTAGTCGGCAGGATTCCACTGCGGCGCCGACGGATCGAGCGCGTCGGTCACGCCGCCAAGCGGGTTTTTAAGAAAGTCGAAACCCTTGCTGATCTCGATAATGTCATCAAACAGATCGTGTTCCTGCGCCATGCGCGGCCCCTCCCTGAGCAGTGCAAACAAGCAAGAGATAATGATACGCTATCGGCCCACGCCTCGGGCAAATTACACGCGGAGCATCTTTGCGGCAAATAGCCCATGGCCTATCGCCGTCTCGATTGCACAAGATCAATCAAGCGCCAAACTATGCCTCGCGCATGAGCTCGGCGAGCTTTTGCCTGGTCACCTTGGCCTGCTCGTTGGCCATATTGCGTTCGTTTCTAAAGGCCGCATCCGCAACGCTCATCAGGTCAGCATCGGAAATCCCGCCAAGGCCCAGCTCCGCGAGCGTCGTCGGCAGACCGACGCGCTGGCAAAACTCGAGCACCTGATCAAGCTCGGGCGCACGCTCCAGGCGCAGCTGCACCACCAGGCCAAATGCCACGGCCTCACCATGCATGGCCTTGCACTCGGGCAGAATCGTCAGGCCGTTGGCGATGGCATGGGCAAGCGCTAGGCCACCGCTCTCAAAGCCAACACCCGAGAGCAGAATATTGCACTCGATCAGGCGCTCAACCGCCGGCGATATACGTCCCTTTCTGAGATCGCGCTTGACAGCGACGCCGCACTCCATGAGCGTGTCATAGCAGGCACGAGCCGCAACCAGAGCCAAGTGCCCCGGCGCGCCACCGTGCTCGTTAGCGCCGTGCGCCGCGGCGCACGAACGCGCCTCGAAGTACGTTGCCAGCGCATCGCCCATACCAGCGACCGTCATACGCAGCGGGGCTGACGCGACCACGTTGGTATCGACCACGACCAGGTCTGGATTCTTCTCGAGCAACAGGTAGCGGTCGAACGACCCATCCTCGTGATACAGCACCGAAATCGCACTGCACGGACCGTCCATCGACGCCGCTGTGGGGCATACGCACAACGGCAACTCGGCATAAAACGCAACGGCCTTGGCGATATCGAGCATTTTGCCGCCGCCAATACCCACTACCATGTCGCAATACTCGGCCTGGGCTTCCTTAGCCATTTCGACAACGGCCTCTTCCGTACACGGACCGTCATAAATCTTAAAGAACGGCTCACTCAGATCGTCGTCCAGAAATCCATCGACGATCTGCCTGCACAGCCGATCCTCGGTGCCCTGGTCAAACAAGACATAGGCAGCGCAGCCCAACCATGACAAATACCTGCCCTGACGCGAGAGTTCGCCCGGCCCCTGAACATACCGGCCGGGACCGCCATAAACCATGGGAAGTGCCATGCGAGAATCCGCCCTTCATCAAACAACGATTGGTGCAAAGTAACCTGACCCCTTTGCACCATAGACGATATGAGAAAGCCATTGGGGGCCGCCTCCCCCGCGGCGCAGCTTCTTTCCGCGGGCTCGGGGTGCCACAATGGGCTTTGAGTATCGGCCCGTGCGGTAGCCCTTACCGCACCTGCGGGGAGGAGGCTTCCCATGCCCCATGTTACCTCCATCGGCCTGGAC
>JAGZFB010000030.1:0-11990 GCA_018368055.1 Collinsella sp.
GCCTGGACGAAGTCCGGGCCCGCGCCTTTAGACGCGAGCCCGGGGCCCGTGGGTTATACCCTAAGAGCAAACCACCCTTTTTAAGGGTGGTTCTGATTGGACAACGCAGCCAGCCTCCATCGTCCGGTGGATCAAGCGTATAAAAATCGAACAGATGTTTGCAATTATTGCGTTTACCAGCTGTGGCGCATACGCTCGCAGTAAAATGGCCTTGCGACGCATCCCGTGCGCGGGCGGCCGACGACTCGATCGGAGGTCCCCAAATGCTGAAATTCCTTAACGCGCTCGCCGCCCTAGCGGCGGTGGGCTCGTTCGTCATCGCGTTTCTTGACTCGTATGAAGTTCGGTTTAAGGTCCGTAGGCGCACGCGCGGTGCGGACGGTAGAAGGCATTTGCGCCGCAACAAGCGGAAATAAGAATGCCCGGGGTTCGGAGCCCGGGCATTTAACAAAACCAGAAAACTAGGCCGCCCGCGCTCTCGTACACTTACGCGGGGTGCGTCGTTTCCTATTGACATTGTATCCCGAATCACCCCGCCGATTCGGGACATTTTGAAAACTCAAATGCTGGCTTATCCTCGACTGGACGGTGCAGTCTAGCTGCGTTGTCCGGCGCGGGAGCTCGCTAATCGGCTATTATTTGTTTAGACAACTTGAGTTGTAGAGGAGTGACCGGTGATGGTGCAGGGCGCCAAACATATGAAGAGCAATAACGCCGCGGCCAACGGTGGCTCAAGCCTTCAACCCAAACCTCAACCAAAGCCCAAGCGCCGCCGCAAGCGACTGCCGCGCTGGGCCGACCGGCTCATCACCATCGTCATCATCCTTATTGGCGTGGGCCTTATGACCTGGCCGTGGATCTTGGACCGGCTCGAGGCCTCGGGCGTGTTCAACCAGATCAGCACGGTGTCCAGCACCGTGGACGCGCTGTCTGCTGAGGAGCGCGAGCGCATCCTGCTCCAGGCGCGCTCCTTTAACGAGCAGCTTGCCGGCGAGGCCACCGAGCTTCCCGCCGACCAGATCGAGCCCTACGCCCAGCAGCTCATCTTTGACCGCGACCCCATGATGAGCTGGGTCGAGATCCCCTCCATCGACGTGAGCATGCCCATCTACCACGGCACGAGCGAGGAAGTCCTTATGGCGGGCGTCGGCCATCTGGAGGGCACGAGTCTGCCGGTGGGCGGCACCTCGACGCATTGCGTGCTCACCGCGCACTCGGGCATGCGCAACTTGAGCATGTTCGATGACATCCACTCGCTGGAGCCCGGCGACCTGGTGCTGCTGCACACCATGAACAAGACGCTCGCCTACAAGATGGTGGACTCCGAGGTGGTGCTGCCCGAGGAGATGGAGTCGCTGACCATCGAACCCGGCGCCGACAAGGTGACGCTCGTCACCTGCACGCCCTACGGCGTGAACGACCATCGCCTGCTGGTGCATTGCGTGCGCACCAAGTACAACAAGAAGGACGTCGACAAGCAAAAGTCGCTGGCCGGTCGCCACTGGGGCAAGCGTGAGTTTGCCGTGCTCATCGTGGTCGTGGCCATTGTGCTGTTGCTGCTGGACATCGTGATCCACGCGGTCCGCAAACGCCGCAAGGCCAAGGCCTCGGCATAGGACATTCTCCAGAACCACCACAAAGGGGACAGGCACCTTTGTGGTGGTCGGGGCTTCCAAACCATCACAACATTCGATGAAAATCGCGATTTTGACGAAAAGCGTCGAATGTTGTGATGGTTTTCGTTGTGGGCGGGACGGTTTTCGCTATGGACGGTGCGGTTTCACTGCAGAACCGCCGGACCACGCCCTGCCAACCGCCGCCCTCGTTACGTTTTCGCTGCATTTGGGTAAAGCGCCTGCTCCAAGCGGCGTTGCCTTGTATACTAGAGCGGTTTATCTGTTATGCGGAAGGGAGCGCCTATGGCACTCAGCGAGAAAGACGTGCGCGGCATCGCCGAGTACGCAAAGATCGCACTGACCGATGACGAGCTCACCCAGATGACGTCCTACATGAACGACGCCGTCCAGATGCTCGAGCCCGTCTTGCAATATGACTTACCCGACGTGGAGCCCACGTTCCATCCTATCGGAAGCCTGTCCAACGTGATGGGCGATGACCTGCGCGAACCCGAGCGCGACCTGCCGCTCGACGTCGCGCTGGAAAACGCTGACAGCGCGCGCGACCGCTACTTCCGTGTGCCGTCCATTTTGGGAGAGGGGGAGAGCGAGTAATGGCACAGAGCTTCGATTCCCTTACCGCTGCCCAGATCGCCGCGGGCGTTGCCGCCGGCGACTTTACCGCTACCGAGGTGGCCCAGGCCTCCCTTGCCGCCATCGAGGCACGTGAGGGCGGGGTCCAGGCATTCCTGCAGGTGGCGCCCGAGCTGGCGCTCGAGGCCGCCGCGCGCGTGGATGCCGACCGTGCCGCAGGAAAGCCGCTGCCCCCGCTCGCGGGCGTGCCGCTGGCCATCAAGGACAACATGAACCTTGTGGGCACGCGCACCACCTGCGCCTCCCGCATGCTCGGGGACTACCAGAGCGTCTACACCGCCACCTGCGTCCAGCGCATGCTCGATGCCGGCTGCCTGCCCATGGGCAAGGCCAACATGGACGAGTTTGCCTTTGGCAGCTCTACCGAGAGCTCGGCGTTCCACCGCACCAACAACCCCTGGGATACCGAGCGCGTGCCCGGCGGCTCCTCGGGCGGCTCCGCTGCCGCCGTCGCCGCGGGCGAGGTCGCGCTCTCGCTGGGCTCGGACACCGGCGGCTCCATTCGCCAGCCGGCGTCGTTGTGCGGCGTGGTGGGCTTTAAGCCCACGTACGGCGCCGTGAGCCGTTACGGCGTGGTTGCCTTTGGCTCGTCGCTCGACCAGGTGGGCCCCTTTGGCCGCACGGTCGAGGACGTCGCGCTGGCTATGAACGCGCTTACCGGTGCGGGCCACGATCCGTACGACTGCACCAGTCAGGATTGCGCCGTCGACTTTACTGAGCATCTCAACGACAGCATCGAGGGCAAGCGCGTGGGCATCATCCCTGCGTTCATGGAGACCGAGGGCCTGACGCCCGAGGTCAAGGCCGCTGTTCAGCGCGCCGCCCAGGAGCTGCAGAATCAGGGCGCCGAGCTGGTCGAGGTCGACCTGCCGCACCTGGATGCCGCCATCGCTGCCTACTACGTCATCGGCCCGGCCGAGGCGTTCTCCAACCTGGCCCGTTTCGATGGCATTCGCTACGGCTATCAGGAGGAGGGCTGCGCCAACCTGTCCGACCAGAGCTCGCTGTCGCGCGCCCACGGCTTTGGCGCCGAGGCCAAGCGCCGTCAGATGCTCGGCGCCTACCTGCTGAGCTCGGGCGTGTACGACAAGTACTACTACGCTGCGCAAAAGGCCCGCACGCTCATCACGCAGGACTACGACGCCGCGTATGCCAAGGTGGACACCATCCTCATGCCCGCCTCGCCGCGCACGGCCTTTAAGTTTGGCGAGATCAGCGACCCCACGCAGATGTACCTCTCCGACCTGTACACCATCTCGCTCAACATTTGCGGCAACGGTGGTATCTCGGTGCCGCTGGGTCTGGGCGAGGATACTCAGCTGCCCGTTTCTGCCCAGCTGGTGGGGCCTGCCTTTAAGGACCGTCAGCTGCTCACGTTTGCCCGCGCCCTGGAGCGCGGCTTTGCCGATGCCGCCACGGGCGCGCCCGCGCTTTCCGTCGCGCCCGATTTTGCCGGGAAGGGAGGCGAGCTGTAATGAAGGAGCTTTCCGAGGTCCTGCAGGATTGGGAGGCCGTGATCGGCCTGGAGATCCATACCGAGCTCACCGCACTCGACACCAAGATGTTCTGCAACTGTAAGCTCAGCCACGATGACGAGCCCAACGCCAACGTGTGTCCGGTGTGCCTGGGCTTGCCCGGCGCCCTGCCGGTGCCTAACAAGCGCGCCATCGAGAGCATCGTCAAGGCCGGCCTTGCCACCAACTGCGAGATCCAGCGCCACTCGATGTTCTACCGCAAGCACTACTTCTATCCCGATATGGCCAAGAACTTCCAGACCACGCAGGGTCCGGTCGCCTTTGCCATGTACGGTCACCTGGACCTGGACGTGACCGGTCGCGGTGCCGCCGAGCGCCCCGACTGCGCGTTTGGCGAGGCCGAGGCCCAGAGCCTGGCGAGCGCCTCGGCCAACGCCGAGGGCCTGTCCACGTCCATGACGTCGACCATGCGCGAAGGCAACCAGCGCGCCGGCCACCTGGCCAGCTATGACGCGTCCAACCTGCAGATGCCCGAGCGTCGCGAGGACGGTTCCTACACGGTGCCCATCCGCATCCTGCGCATCCACATGGAGGAGGACGCCGCCAAGATGGTGCACGTGGGCGGTGCCGAGGGCCGCATTACCGCCGCGGCCGAGTCGCTCGTCGACTACAACCGCTGCGGCACGCCGCTGATCGAGCTCGTCACCGAGCCCGACTTGCGCACGCCCGAGGAAGCGCGTCTGTTTATGGAGAAGCTCCGTCGCATCTTTGTGACGCTGGGCATTTCGGACTGCTCCATGGAGAAGGGTTCCATGCGCTGCGACGGCAACGTGTCGCTGCGCCGCCGCGGCGAGACCAAGTTGGGCACCAAGACCGAGCTCAAGAACCTCAACTCGTTTAAGAGCCTGCACGATGGCCTTGCCTACGAGATCTGCCGCCAGGCCGAGGTGCTCGAGGAGGGCGGCATCATCTATCAGGAGACCCGCCACTGGGAGCCCAGTCGCAAGCGCACCGTGGTCATGCGTGTGAAGGAAACGGCAGACGACTATCGTCTGTTCCCCGACCCCGATCTGGCGCCGTTCGATCTGGACGACGAGTTCATCGACCGCTGCCGTGGCGAGATCCCCGAGCTGCCCGATGCCAAGCGCGTCCGTTTTGAGGCCGACTTTGGCATTAAGGCGGCCGACGCCGAGCAGATTGCCGGCGACCCCGAGTTTGCCGAGTTTTTTGAGGCCGCCGCTGCCGGTATGGCTGGCAAGGAGGCCCAGACGGTTGCAAACTTGCTGGTGAACGAGATGATCGCCTATCTTAAGGGCGCGGGCGTGTCGCTGACCGAGTCCGGTATCGCGCCGGCTCAGGTTGCGGCGCTGGCTAAGCTGCTGGCGACCGATGCTATCAGCTCCAACCAGGCGCACGAGGTCTTTGAGGCCATGGCCCAGACCGGCGACGACCCCAACAAGATCGTCGACGAGCGTGGTATGCGTCAGGTGAGCGATGCCGGTGCGCTGCAGCCGATTGTGGACGAGGTGCTGGCAAACTGTGCCGAGCAGGCGCAGCAGTATCGTGACGGCAACCAGAAGGTCATCGGCTTTTTGGTGGGCCAGTGCATGAAGGCGAGCCGCGGCAAGGGCAACCCGAAGCTCTTCAACGAGTTGCTGAGAACGTCGCTCTCGTAAGCGGGAACCGAGGGGCCGGGCGCAGGGCCTTGCCTCTCAATTTCGGACAGTCCTGACTCACGACGGAGGCGCCACTGGCGCCTCCTGTTCGTGCGGAACTCATTGAGAGGCAAGGCCCTGCGCTCGGCCCCTCGGTTCCGTGACGACTCGGCCGTTCGGGTCAGGCGGGCTGATAGGAAAGATGGTGACGGAGGCGCAAAATGCGCCTCCGCCTTTTGAATGTGATGAAAGTGTGGCGAAATGAGCTTAAAACTTCCGTAAATGTGATAAATGTCACGTTTTACCTAGGGTAAAATGTGGGAAATATCACGTTTACGGAAGATTCTTTGCGGGAGGTTCGGCCATGCAGCGAGATATCATTGCCAAGCTTAACGCTTGGAAAGCGTCAGAATATCGTAAGCCGCTTATCCTTAAGGGGGCGCGCCAGGTTGGAAAGACGTGGGCGCTTAAGGAGTTCGGTCGAACCTCGTACCGCAATTTTGTGTATCTGACGCTCGAGGAGCCGTCACCTGGGGTACAGAGCGAGTACGCTCAGTTTTTCGAAGGTACGCGCGATCCTCGACGGATCATCTCAAATCTTTCCCTGGCACTTGGACAGCCTATCGAGCCCGGCGAAACGCTGCTTATTATTGATGAGATCCAGGATTGTCCTTCTGCAGTCGGCGCCCTTAAATACTTCTGTGACGAGGCCCCCGAGTATCACGTCGCATGCGCAGGGTCTTTGTTGGGCGTTCGCTTGTCCCGTGAGACCAGCGCTTTTCCGGTGGGAAAGGTCGAGTTCATGGAGATGCGCCCCATGAGCTTTTCCGAGTTTCTGAAAGCCGAGGGCGCTGCAAACTACGACGAATACCTTGGCGGCCTGGATCAGATCGAGACAGTGCCCGATTTCTTCCATGTCCGTCTCGTCGAGCATCTTCGTCGTTATTTTGCATGCGGCGGCATGCCAGAGGCTCTTGGCCGGTGGGTGGAGACGGGCGATATCGTTCAGGTCGATAAGGTGTTGTCTGATCTCTTGGATTCCTACGAGCGCGATTTTGCCAAGCATGGTGGCCGTGCGCAGTTCGCCAAGCTTTCGCAAATATGGAACTCGATTCCAGCTCAGTTGGCGCGCGAGAACAAAAAGTTCGTTTGGGGTGCGGTGCGCGAGGGGGCTCGTGCTCGAGAATACGAGGATGCTCTGGAATGGCTTGCCGATGCTGGGCTCATCACGGCGGTTCGCCTTAATGCTGCCGGTGGTGTGCCGCTCTCTGCGTACGATGACCTCAAGGCATTTAAAGTCTACTGTCTTGATGTCGGCTTGCTGCGCCGCATGGCAAGGCTGGATGCGTCCGCTTTTGCCATCTCGGATGCGCTATTTTCGGAGTTCAAAGGTTCGTTCGCCGAGAACTATGTGCTTCAGGCATTACTTTCACAGTTAGATGCTGCTCCGCGTTATTGGACAAACGAGAAGCCGAAGCACGAAGTCGATTTTTTGATTCAGGTCGGAAACGAAATCGTTCCCGTCGAGGTCAAATCGGGAGAGGTCGTTCATTCCAAGAGCCTTAAGTACTATGCCGACAAGCATGCGGAGACGACTCCATTGAGGGTCCGCTACTCACTTAAGAACCTAAAGCTCGACGACGGGGTGCTCAACATTCCGTTGTATTTGGCTGATCGATCTGTCCCTCTTATCAAAAAGGCGCTTGATTGTGCGCATCTTGACGTTTAGATCCCGGGTGAGCTGACGGGCGGCGGCTAATTAATCGCTCCGTTACGGCCAGGGAGCTTGGGCCTTAGCGATGCTTGCTTCGCCAAGCCGTGGGTGTCATGCCGGTGTATTGCTTGAAGGCTTGGGCGAAGGCGGCCTGCTGAGGGTAGCCTAGACGCTCTGCCACCTGCGCTATCGTGAGCGCGCTATCTGCCAAAAGGTCCTGCGCTCGCTCCATACGGCGTCTGCGAATGTAGGCGCCCAGGGACTCGCCGGTTTGGGCCTTAAAGGTGGCGCATAGTTTGGAGCGGCTTGTGTAGAGCCTCTGGGCCACCTCGTTGATACCCACATGTCTGCCTTTGTCGAGCGTGCGCTCAATCATTGCCGTTGCTTCTTCGGCCATGGTTATGCTGACGCGTGTGTCTGCCGCCTGCCGCGCCTGCTTGTGGGCCGCGCGCGAACAGGCGAGCTCCGCGACCATGGTCTCCACGATGCCCTGCATATAGACGTGTCCGCCTACGGTTTGGGCACGGTCCTCGTTAATCCGGCGCAGCGTGTGATAGATGGCAGACGTCGCTTCCTCGTGCCATGGCTCGGCAAACGCCTCAAAGATTCCCGCGAACTCGGTGGGATAGCGGTGCTCCAGTTCGTCAAAATATCCAGGCAAAAAGAGCACCGAGCGCGAGTGATAAAGTTCCCCCGCAAACAGCGGGCTTAATTCCTCGCCACAGCTATCTTGGATAAAGCTGCAAACGGCATTGTTTGGCCACGGTCCATGCGATGGTTTGAGGTTCGCGGGCGTTATGCCAGTCTCGGGCATGCATGTAAGTGTGGGCGCGCTGACTTCGCTCACGCAGGCGTACGGCTCGGGTGTGTATTCGGCCAGGTACATATCGTGCGTCGGGGTGATGAAATGCTCCATGACAATGCAGGCAGGGGAGAGAGGCATGATCCATGCGCGTCCGTGCGCCCGATCGTTTGCCACCTCGCCGGTAAAGACAGCGCCCTTGCCGGAAAGCTCCAGGCCAAACTGCTCAAACTGTGGTGCGTAGAGCTCAGTTATGTCGGTCGCAGCCCGATGCATTTTCAAAAGCGTCCCCTTCCTTTGCGAAAACGTCCACGCCTGGCTCGATTGTGTGCCTTGGCTAACATATCAATGATAAGTTGAGAACGGTTAACTCTCAAGCCGTTAGAAAGGAATCTCATGGCAAAGGGATCAAAAAGGGAAGGTGGAGGCATCGGCGAGTTGCTCGCGTATGCCGGTGACCGCAAATTCCTAACGTATTTGGGCATGGCGCTCTCGGCGCTCTCGCAGCTGCTGAGCTTTGGCCCGTACGTGTGCATTTGGCTTGTCGCGCGCGATCTGATCGCCGTGGCGCCTAACTGGAGCGAAGCCTGCGACATCGCGATGTATGGCTGGTGGGCCGTGGGTTTTGCCCTGGCAAGCATCGTAGCTTATTTCGTGGGGCTCATGTGCACGCATCTGTCCGCGTTTCGCTGTGCGTCCAATATCCGCAAGACTACGAGCGAGCACCTGCTTAAGCTGCCGCTTGGCTACTTTGACACGCACGCCACCGGTGAGCTGCGTCGTGTTGTAGACGGATGTGCCGCCTCCACCGAGACTTTGCTCGCACACATGCTGCCCGATATCGCAGGCGCCGCCGCCATGGTCGTGGGCCTGCTCGTATTGCTTTTCGCCCTCGATTGGCGCTTGGGCGCGGCATGCCTCATCTCGGTGGCCATTTCGTTTGGCGCCATGGCCACCATGATGAGCGGCAAAGGCGCCGAGTTCATGAAGGCCTACATGGGAGCGCTGGTCAAGATGAACAAGACCGGCACCGAATACGTACGCGGTATTCCCGTGGTCAAGGTGTTTCAGCAGACGGTCTACTCCTTTAAGGCTTTCCACGATGCGATCGCCGAATACGCCGACATGGCACAAAACTATGCGGGCACGTTCTGCCGAGGTCCGCAGGTACTCAACCTTACCGCGCTCAATGGTCTTGTGGCATTCCTGTTGCCCGTGGCGTTGCTGTTGGCGCCGGGCGAGACGGACTTCGCACATTTTATGGCCAACTTCACGTTTTACGCGATATTTTCGGCCGTGGTACCGACGGCCCTGACCAAGCTCATGTTTGTGGGCGAGGCCTCTCAGATGAGTGCCGATTCGCTGGCTCGTATTCGAAGTATCATGGATTCCAAGCAGCTCTCCGTGCCCGCCCAACTCAAGCACCCTGCCGGCGGCGAAGTGCGATTTGAGGACGTAAGCTTTACGTACGAGGGTGCCGAAGCACCTGCCGTTAGCCATGTAAGTTTCAGTGTTCCCGCTGGTAGCACCCTCGCCCTAGTGGGTCCTTCGGGCGGCGGCAAGTCAACCTGCGCAAGCCTGATTCCTCGTTTTTGGGATGTCTCTTCGGGCCGAGTGCTTGTAGGCGGTGTGGACGTTTGCGATATGGATCCGCACGAGCTTATGGACCAGGTCGCTTTCGTGTTCCAGACTAACCAGCTGTTCCGGCAAACACTTGCCGATAATGTGCGCGCCTCCAAGCCTACGGCCACTGACGACGAAGTGCGTGCGGCCCTCTCCGCAGCTCAGTGCGACGACATTGTGGCCAAGCTCCCGCAGGGCATCAATACCATGCTCGGTGCCGGCGGAGCATATCTTTCGGGCGGCGAGGTCCAGCGCGTGGCGCTCGCCCGCGCGATCCTTAAAGACGCGCCTATCGTGGTGCTCGATGAGGCCACGGCGTTTGCCGACCCCGAGAACGAGGCGCTCATCCAGCGCGCCTTTAGCAAGCTGGCGGCGGGTCGCACGGTCATTATGATTGCTCATCGACTCTCGACTGTAGTGGGCGCAGATCAAATCGTGGTGCTCAACCAGGGCAGGGTGCAGGAGTCGGGTACTCATGCCGAGTTGCTGTCCCAAGAGGGTTTGTATGCCAAGATGTGGGCCGAATACGAACAGGCCGCGAGCTGGAAAATCACTGCAGCGACCGCGGATGCCGCCGTCACGAAGGGAGGCGAGGCCTAAATGTTCGCCTCATTCCAAAAGAAGTATTTCCTATCCGATAAAGGCGTCGCCGGCGTAAAGCGCGGCATTTTCTGGACCACGCTCACCAATCTTATTACCATGGCCGGCATGGGCTTTTTATTCCTGGTCATGGCCGGTTTTGTCGAACATCTCGCCACTGGCGCTGACCTGCCGGATGCCCTGCCGATCGTGGGCGGCCTCCTGGTCTTTTTCGTGTTGCTCTTTGCCTCTAACTGGCAACAGTATTACTACACCTACTGCATCTTTTACGAGGAGTGCGGCAAGCAGCGTATGGAGATCGCCGAACGCTTGCGCAAACTGCCGCTGTCGTTTTTCGGTCGTCGTGATCTGGCCGATTTAACCGAGACCATCATGGGCGATGTCCAGACCATGGAACATGCCTACAGCCACGTGTTGGGAGAGCTTTGGGGCGCCATTATCGCAAGCGCTATTGTGTTCGCAGCATCGCTGTTCTTTTGCTGGCAGTTGGCGATCACGGCGTTCTGGAGCGTTCCCGTGGCCTTTGCCGTGCTGTATTTGACGCGCGGCCCCATGGTCCCGGTGTTCGACCGTGTTCGCGCCGAGAAGGTCAAAGTCACCGAGGCGATCCAGGAGACGCTCGATTGTGTGCGCGAGATCCGCGCTACCAACCAGGAGGCCTATTATCTTGAGGGACTCGGTGCCGTGATCGATGACGAGGAGCGCGAGACCACTAAGGGAGAACTCGTTAACGGGCTTTTGGTCAACTCTGCCTTTGTCATTTTGCGTCTGGGGGTCGCTTCCACGCTGGTAACGGGTGCCGCGATGGTTGCCTCGGGGCGGGTCGACTTTTTGGTGATGTTTGCCTTCTTGCTTATGGTGAGCCGTATCTATGCGCCCTTTGACCAGGCGTTAATGTTAATGTCCGAGCTGTTTGCCGCCGAGTCGTCTGCCAAGCGCATGCGTTCCATCATGGAAGAGCCTGTGGCGCGGGGCAGCGAGAAATTTGAGCCCGCGGGTCACGATGTGGTGTTCGATCACGTGGCATTTGGCTATGGTGCGGGCGAGGACGGCCGCGCCGGCGAGAAAGTTCTTACCGATGTGAGCTTTACCGCCAAGGAAGGCGAAGTTACGGCGCTGGTCGGTCCTTCGGGTTCCGGTAAGTCTACGGTGAGCCGCCTGGCCGCGCGCTTTTGGGATGCCACTGCGGGCAAGGTTACCGTGGGCGGTGTGGATGTTGCGGGCGTCGATCCCGAGGTACTCCTGCGCGACTACGCTATCGTGTTCCAAGACGTGCTGCTCTTTGACGACACGGTGATGGGAAACATCCGCCTCGGGCGTCGTGATGCCACCGATGAGGAAGTGCTTGCGGCCGCGCGTGCCGCCAACTGCGACGAGTTTGTGTGCCGCATGCCGCAGGGCTACGACACCATGATCGGCGAGAACGGCTCCAAGCTGTCCGGTGGCGAGCGCCAGCGCATCTCCATCGCCCGCGCGCTGCTCAAAGACGCACCCATCGTGCTGTTGGACGAGGCGACGGCAAGCTTGGATGTGGAGAACGAGACCGTGGTACAGCAGGCACTCTCCCGTCTGCTTGCAGGTAAGACGGTTATCGTTATTGCCCACCGTATGCGTACGGTGGAAAATGCCGACAAAATCGTTGTGCTCAAGAATGGAGTGGTTGCCGAACAGGGCACCCCGGCGCAGCTCAAGGCGGCAGGTGGAGAATTCGCCCGCATGGTTGCGCTGCAAAAGGAGGCGGCGGACTGGCAGCTGTAGGAATATGACAAAGGGGCAGTCCCTTTGTCATATTGAGTTCACCCCCATAGTTTCCAAAAAGTTAACCATTGTTGAACTTAATAGTTATTCTAA
>JAGZFB010000031.1:0-10202 GCA_018368055.1 Collinsella sp.
GGAAGCGGCTCAGGGCGATATACGCCGTGATGCGCGACCGGGTGCCCTACCGGGAGTAGCCCCGACGGTTGACAAAACTATAGGAACACCCAATGACTACCAGCTGCCGCCTGGGCAGGCTGAGCTGGTATCCTTATGCGGTAATGTCTCGATTCGTTAGGATTGCATGTGAGAGCTGCCACTGTCCTTCGTTCAGTTATATGTCGCACCCTGGCCGCCGCGCTTACCGCGCTCGCCGTACTGAGCGCCGTCGCGCCCGCCCCTGCCTTTGCCGCCGACTCCAATCAGCAGGTCAAAACGGTCCGCGTCGGCTGGCTCGTCAACAACGAGGGCTTCCAGGACGGCACCCCCGGCGAGCGTCTCTCGGGATGGGGTTACGAGTACCTCCAGACCCTGTCGTACTACACGCCCGGCTGGCGGTACGAATACGTCTCCGGCACCTTCACCGAGCTTATGGACATGCTCGAGGCAGGCGAAATCGACCTTATGCCTAACATCTCCTACTCCGAGGAACGCGCCCAAAAGCTGCTCTTTTCCTCGAACCCCGAGGGCACCGAGCGCTACTACATCTACGCCAAGCCCGATCGCGACGATCTGGCCAAGGGCGACCCCCAAGCGCTCCAAGGCCTTACCATCGGCTACAACCCCGACGTTATGCAAACCTTTGTTGGCCGGCAGTGGCTCGCCAACGAAGGCATTACCTGCACCTATAAAGAAATCGACACTGGCGGCGCCCTCTTTGACGCGCTCGCAAACGACGAAGTCGATGCCGTCATCATGAACGACACCATTTCGTCGCCCGATGCGTCGCCCATGTTCTACGTTGGTTCGAGCGACTACTACTTTGCCGTCCCCAAAAGCCGCCCCGACCTAATGGACGACATCAATGCCGCCATGTCGGCAATCGCCCGCGTCAACCCACGCTATATCGACGAAGTCAAATCTAACTACTCGGTCAAAAACAGCGGTTCATCATCGCTCAACGGCCCCGAACGTTCCTGGCTCAAAGCAAATGACAACACCATCACGCTCGGCTACATTACGGGCAAACTCCCCTACTGCAACGAAGACGAAGACGGCAAAATGGAAGGCTCGCTCGCATCGCTTGCGACGACGTTGCACGATAAATTTGGCATTACGGTCAAAACCGTCGCCTTTGATAGCTACAAGATGATGTCAAAGGCCCTGTCAAAGGGAAGCATCGACGCTGCGCTGCCGGTATACCGAGATTACTGGTTTGCCGAGCAATCAGGCGTTGTGCAGTCGGTATCGTTGGGGACCATATCCCTCACCGCCATCCACAGCGGAAGCAACCTGAACAAAGATCTTCAGAACATCGCCTGTACCAAATCATCGTTTATCAACCGAAACGTACTTGAAAGTCTGTTCCCCACAGCGACCGTGACCGAATACCGATCCGACGATGAAGCGTTCGACGCCCTCAGGAGGGGAACGGCGCGCTGCGTCGTCGCTCCCAGTTCACGCGTAAAAACCCTCGGCGATCGTTATGATCTCGAGGACTGCGAGACGGTCGAGCTCCCTGACACCTGCGAGCTCTCGTGCTGGATTTCGCGCGGAAAGCCCGAGCTGCTGGGAATCATCAACAAGGGCATCGTCAATGCCGGAGAATCGCTCTCCGCAAGCAATTACTCCTCTACGTCGTACACGGCCCAGGAATCCAACACGCTTCAATTCCTTTATCGCAACCGCACCGCCGTTGCCTCCACCCTCATCGGTATGTTGTCGGTCAGCATCGTCCTGCTCATCTGGGCGCTCGTGCGCGCTCGAACCGAGCGCGAAAAAGCCGACGCCGCCAACGCCGCTAAGACGGCATTCCTCACGCGCATGAGCCACGACATCCGTACGCCGCTCAACGGCATCCTGGGCCTTATCGATATCGAGGAATTGAAGGAAGGCGATATCCAGGTCGCCCGCGAAAGCCGCGCCAAGGCTCGTGTTGCCGCCAATCACCTGCTCTCGCTGATTAACGACATCCTCGAGATGGGCAAAATCGAAGACCGCAAGATAACACTGGAACATGCGCCTTTTAACCTCAAAGAGCTCTGTGACGATACGCTGGTTCTGTGCAAGCTCCGCGCATCCGATAACGGCATCACAATGCAGGACAATAGTCTGCCATACACCACGGGGCCATACATGGTCGGCAGTCCCACCCATATCCGACAGATCATGATCAACCTGTTAGACAACAGCATTAAGTACAACAAGCACGGCGGCTCCGTCACCTTTAGCTCAAAGACCAAGCCACTCGATAACGGGCGCGCGCTCTTTTGCTTTAGCGTTTCGGATACCGGCATTGGCATGACTTCCAAGTTTTTAAAGCATATCTATGAGCCGTTTGCCCAAGAAGGTAACGATGCGCGTAGCAAGTTCCAAGGAACCGGCATGGGCATGCCAATCGTCAAGTCGCTTATTGAACTGATGGGCGGCACCATCGAAGTCACCAGCGAGCTCCATGCGGGCACCTCGTTCTACGTGGAGATTCCGCTCGATATCGACAAGAACCCCCAGGCGCGGGCGAATACGGTCGAGGGGGCGCTCGACTGCTCGCTCGCCGACATGAACGTACTGCTCGCCGAAGACAACGAATTGAATGCCGAGATTGCCCAGGCGCTGCTAGAATCCGAGGGCGTCGTGGTCACCCGCGCCGCCAACGGCAACGAAGTCGTCGATCTGTACCTATCGCATCCCGCCGGCAGCTTCGATGCGATCCTGATGGACATTATGATGCCGGGCATGGACGGCTATGAGGCAACCCGCACGATTCGTTTGAGCGAGAAGGTCGATGCAGCCGATATCCCCATCATCGCGCTCACCGCCAATGCCTTTGCCGAGGACGCCAAGGCGGCACACGACGCCGGCATGAACGCCCATCTATCCAAACCGCTCGACTTTAACAAGCTCAAAAACATACTCGCCCGCATCAAGAAAAACGGATCCGTTTCGCTATAGTTTGTGCTCAACCACCACGCACGACCAGAAAGGAAGCCAACGATGTTTAGGCCCTTACGTCGAAAGAAACGCGCTATCACCGACGAGGAAGCGCGCAAACTGCTCGCCACCTGCAAGCGCGGCGTCTTTGCCGTCAACGGCGACGATGGCTACCCGTACGCCATTCCCGTCAACTACTTCTTTGACGCCGAGCACGACAAGATCTATTTCCATGGCGCCAAAGCCGGCCACAAGGTCGACGCACTCAAGCGCGATGACAAGGTCTGCTTTACCGTATACGGCAACGAGTGGTACCAGGACGGTGACTGGGCTCCCTACGTTATGAGCACCGTCGTCTTTGGCCGTTGTCGCCTGGCGAATGACACCCCCGCGTTTATCGAGGACAAAGTCCGCCAGCTCGCCCTTAAGTACTACCCTTCTGCCGAAGAAGTCGAAGAGGAAATCGCCAAAGACATCAAGGGCGTCCAGCTCTACGAGATTTCGATTGAGCATCTTTGCGGCAAGCAGATTCAAGAAAAGTAAGCCCCTCAGCAGGCCTCATCAATAATAATATGGCCCGGTTCCAACCCACCTTGGAACCGGGCCATATGCTTATGAAGCGTCGGCGGCGTTGTGCGCTAGCGCCTCGACGAGCTCTTGCGAGCTCACAGGTTTGCTCAGGTGCGCGTTCATGCCCGCCTCACGCGAAAGCCTACGGTCGTCGGCAAAGGCGTTGGCACTCACGGCGATAATCGGCGTGGTCGCGGCATCCTCGCGATCGAGTGCTCGAATCTGACGCGTGGCCTCAAGGCCATCGATGCCAGGCATCATGATGTCCATCAACACCACGTCGTACTCGTGCGGTGCGCTCGCGGCAAACGCCTCAACGGCAGACTCGCCATCCTTAGCATGCGTCACGACGGCACCGGCACGGCTGAGTGTAAACTGCGCGATCTCGGCATTCAGATCGTTATCCTCTACGAGCAAAACGCGCAAGCCCTGGAGCGCATCGCCATCACCCGCATCCACGCGCACTGCCTGAGGAATCTCGGAGCGCTTGCATTTCTCGAACGGCAGGCGGATGGTAAACGTCGTCCCCTGCCCCAAGACGCTCGTAAAGCTCATGGTTCCGCCCATAAGCTCGACCAGCTGTTTTGCGATAGGCGCGCCCAGGCCAGTTCCCGACGAAGCACCTTCCACCCGCTGCTCCTCGCGGCAAAACGGCTCGTAGAGGTGCTGTTGGAACTCCTCGCTCATGCCAATACCGTTGTCGGCGATCGTGTATTCATAGACGGGGACGCCATCCGTTGGCTCCACCTCGCGGCACACCAGGCGGACATAGCCGCCCTGGCGGTTGTACTTGACGGCATTGCCGGCAATATTGAGCAACAAGCGCTTGAGGTGCGTCACGCTCACCCGCGCATAGGGATGAACAAGGGTTCGTTGGTCACAAATAATTGTCACCAGACGCTCCTCGGCCTGGCGCTCCAGAATATCGCACACCTCGCGATTGAGGGCCACCAAATTTGTGGGTACGAGGTTCAGGTCGACCTGCCCGCTCTCCAGTCGACTCATATCGAGTGCCTCGTTGGCAAGGTCGAGCAGCAGTCCCGATGCCGTCCAGATTTTCGAGCGGCACTCAGTCTGCTTTTGCAAATCGTCCGCATTGGCATCGCCAACCTCGACCATGCCGCGAATGCCGTTGATAGGCGTGCGCAGATCGTGGCTCATGCGGCGCAAAAACTCCGTCTTTGCCGAGTTGGCGGACGAGGCCTCACGCGCCGCCTTTGCCAGCTTGTCGCCATAGTCGCGCTCCTGCAGCAACAGGTCGGTCATGCGCTGGCGCTCGGCACGGCGACGCATCATCACAACGGCGGCTATTGCACCGCCGTAGAGCACCAGCACGCAGGCGACTACGGCGGCGACGATCTCGAAGTAATGCCGCGCCGAGGCATAGGTGTACACGTAGAATTTGTGCGCTTTTCCAAATGTGCCCAAATACCACTCGCCGTCGGCGTTAACCAATCTGACCTTACCAGCCAGGCATCGATCCTTAATACCGTCGACAATGAAGACATCCGTCGCAGGCAGATCGAACACGCCCAATACGGTGGGTTCAACGGCATTGGTCGCAACGACCTTGCCGTCGCTTTCGATCACGATATTGCCGCTATCGATGGTTTCATAGCCATCAAGCAAGCTCTGCAGTTTGAGTGTATTGCTTGCAACCGCTTTCGCGCTCTGATGCCTTACCGCGATAACGATGCCCTCGCCATCCTGCCGAGTCACGCAGCCAATGTCTGCGACCGAATCATCCGCAAGCGTGATGCGGGCGGTATAGGACTTAAGCGGATGAGTTGCCACCTCCAGCACGGGTGATTCTTTGAGATACGTAGCGAGCGACCCGTAGTCCACATCGCCCGTCGAGGACTCGGACACCAAATTGCCCGATGCGTCCGTCACGATCAGCGCGCTCACGTTGAACTGGTCGGCGTATTGCTCCAGCATGGCGTTATCCACCGAACCGTCGCGCTCCATATCGCGCGCTGCCTCTCCGGCGATCTCCATAACGCGTATCAGGTTTTTGGTCGTATAGGCGCTATTGAATGCATCGTAGGAAAGGCTCTGCGTCGCCACGTAATCGACAACGTCGGCAAAGCGCTGCTCGGCTTGGGCCGTCGTGTAACCGTAGCTCATCATGCCGGCAACAACCGAGAGCGCTATCCCCAGCAGAGCGACAAGGAGCCATGCCCCTGCCGAACGATTGCCCCGCTCCTGAGCAGCGTGGTCGGGCGCATCGATCATGACAGGCCCTCCATATTCAAAAATGGCGAAGGGTCATCGAAGTACTTTGACACCAGGCGTTCCATGGTGCCATCGGCAAGCATTTCTTGGTAGGCATGAGTGAGCTTGACGTCGATGCCACGCGTATCGTTGATATCGAAAGCGGTGCCCAAACCGACCTCTAGCAGCGGCTCATCCAAAATGCGATATGTCACACCATAGTCTTTTTCGTAGGTGAGCAGCGAGGACTCATGCGCGGCGATGGCGTCGACCAGGCCCTCGACGAGCGCCGGGTTCAGGTATGAACCGTCCGAAAAGCTGTAGAGTTCCTTGATCTGCGGAACGTTTTCATTTATGCGATTGAGCAAAATGTCCTCGGGCTTGGTGGTGGACTGAACCGCCACGATCTTATCCTCAAGATCGGCAAGCGTGTAGATATCGCTCTGGGGATCGACCGCGACCACCTGGCGGCTCGCAAGGTACGGGCCGGCCCAACGATATTCGTTTTCGCGACCCGTCATACTAAAGCTGCCCATGACACAATCGAGTTCGCCGCTCGCCAGCAGCTCCTTCTTCTTTTCCCAGTCAATCAGCTGGTATTTTGGCTTGTAACCAATGCGAGCCAAAGCCTCGGTCAATATCTCGACATCCAGGCCAACGATATCGCCGTACTCGTCGGTATACACAAACGGTGGATAGAGGTCGCTTCCGACGTTGAGCGTCTTAAGGTCGTCGTCTTTGACTTGCGAGGCGTCCAGACCTTCTAATGCAGATGTCGAGGCTCCGTCATTCGACCCGGAACAGCCAGCTATCGCTACGACAAAGACGCTCGCCACTGCAAGCGCAACAAACAACGAAATGGCAACCGAGCGACGGGATCTTTTCATCGAGCTCCATACGATCCTGTTTACAGACTTAAATGGTTAAAGATAATAGCAAACAAAACCACACGAGTGCCCAATTGTTACAGGCGCTTTACCGTGTGGGACCTTCCAGCCGACTTGGCAGAAGGCCCCACATGCAGTGCTCACTTACCGTGCATTAAAAACGTAGCGGTCCAGGCGGTCGCACGCCTCCCTTACGCGCGAAAGCGGCAGCGCCAGATTCACGCGAATGTGGCAGGGTCCGTGGAACGGGCGGCCGTCCTGATACCCCACGCCCACGCGTGCCCCCTCATCGAGCAACCACTGAATATCGCGGCCATGCTCTCGGCACCACTCGGTGCAGTCCAGAAACACCATGTACGTGCCCTGCGGACGCGAATAGGACACGCCCTCAAAATGCTCGTCCACGTAATCGCAGAAGTACTCGATATTGCCGGCAAGCACCTGGTTGAGCTCGTCCACCCACTCGTAGCCTTGCGGCTGGTAGGCACCGATAAGCGCGTGCATGGAGAGGACGTTCATCTCGTTGTAGTGGGTCTTGTTGGACACGGCGCACACGCGGTCGCGCAGCGTCTCGTTATAGATGATGTGGTAGCTGCCGACCAAGCCCGCCAGGTTGAACGTCTTGCTCGGCGCATAGAGGGCAACCGTGCGCATGCGGGCATCCTCGCTCACCGACTGCGTCGGGATGTGCTTGTGCCCCGGCAGGATGATATCGGACCAAATCTCGTCCGAAATCACCACGCAATCGTGCTGGCAATAGATGTCCATGGCGCGCTCAATCTCGTCGCGCTCCCATACGCGGCCGCAGGGATTGTGCGGCGAGCAGAACACCGCGGCATGGATGTGGTTTTGGGCGAGCTTGTGCTCCATGTCCTCAAAGTCCATACGCCACACGCCCTGGTCGTCGAGCTTAAGCGGGCTGTGGACAATACGATAGCCCGCGGCCTCGATGGACTTGGTAAAGCCGATGTAGGTAGGGCTGTGGACCAGCACCGCATCGCCTGGCTGAACATACGCACGCAGCGTCGACACGACACCGCCCAGCACGCCGTTTTCGTAGCCGATATGTTCAGGGCGCAGACCCTCGACGCCATTGCGGCGGCTCTGCCATTCGATGATGCGGTCGAAATACTCGGAGCGCGGGTTAAAGTAGCCAAACATGGGATGCTGAGCGCGCTGAATGATGTGCTCCTGGACCGTGGGCACCGTGGCAAAATTCATGTCGGCCACCCACATGGGAATGCGGTCGAAGCCCTCGTCGGGTGCGTTCGGAGCCATACCGGGGATCTCGCCCCAGGAGTCAACGGCGATGGAGTCCATGCCGTGGCGATCGATTAGCGAGCTAAAGTCGTATTTCATGCTGAGCTCCCGTGCAAAGTAGACTGTTTCGATAGGCGTTATTGTCCACCAGCGTGGGCGGTTTTGGCATGGGGTTTGGCGCTTAATTTGACGGGTGCGGACGAATGGCCGGTTAGTCTCGCGCGTCGTTGACGGCAACTACGGTTAGCTGGGTTTCATCGACCGTAAACGATATGTCGAGCCCGGCGAAGGCCAGATGATAGACGCGGTTTGGCTCGTGCTTGCTGCCCGCGCGGCGTGGATCTTGGCGAAGGACCTCGGCCAAGCCGGGGAGCTTTGCGGGGAGGACCATATCCTGCAGCGTCTGCGGGAACTCGATGTCGAGCTCTTGCCACGGAGCATCCTCAATCCAGCCGCCGGTCGCATCCGGGTGACAGTCCGCAAACGGAATGTAGGGCTTAATGTCGTAGATGGGCGTGCCGTCGCGCAGATCGGCCCCCAGCACATGGATGATGGGACCATCGTCGGTGAGCTCAACGTGATCGAGCCTTACGCAGGTAAGTCCGATAGGATTGGGGCGAAACGGGCTGCGCGTGGCAAAGACGCCCACGCGCTCGGCTCCACCCAGGCGCGGCGGGCGCACGGTTTTCGACCACTTGACGTTGGTGCCGGACCTGTCCTGCGTTTTAGCGTCGACGGCAATATCCTTAGCCGTGCCGCCGGGCGTTCCGTTTTCGAAGCGCCACAGCAGCCACAGGTGAGAGAAGGAGTCCAGACCCTCAACCGCTGCATTGGAGGCAAATTCCGGCTCAAAAACGATGCGTCCCTGCAGATGGGGCGCCAAAAAGCTGTTGCGCGGGATGCCGAACTTCTGCGGCAGGTCGGTATGTATGTGTGCGATAGGTTCCATGCCGGTCATTGTACGGCATGGGGGCATGGGGCGTTACGCGCAATTCTTCGCCGCGGTCCCCCGTCGTGCAACCAACGGTTGCTTGGAAGGGCGCCTGTCACCGCGTATGCTTAAGCCATCAACCAGCAGAAAGGAGCCGCTATGGCCTTTGCAGAAAAGCTCATCGCTGTCCGCCGCGCCCATCACCTTACCCAAGAGCAGCTCGCCGCCAAGCTCTTCGTCACACGCCAGGCCATCAGCCGTTGGGAGCGCGGCGAGGTCACACCGGGCATCGACATGATGAAGCTCATTGCCGCCGTAACCGGCGAGCCCCTGTCTCACCTGCTCGAAATGCCCGAGCACTATTGTCAGAGCTGCGGCATGATACTCACGCCCGACGACTGCGGCACCGATGCCACGGGCGCCACGACCGACCATTACTGCAAGTGGTGCTACGACCACGGCAAGTACACCTACGCCACCACCATGGAGGCGATGATCGAGGACTGTGCCCCGCGCCTGGCGCAAAACACCGGCATGTCGCTTGACGAAGCCGTCTCGCTCATGGGCGCCGTCCTGCCGCAACTGGAGCGCTGGCGCACCGTGCAGGAAAACGAGGAATGCTACGGCGCCGAGGCTCGAGCTCGCTATGGCAATGAGGCTATCGATGCAGCAAACGAAACGTTACTGGATATGGATCCTCAGACATGGAACGACATGAAGGAACTTGAACGCGCCATTTTGGGCCAGCTCTCGATTGCCATGGGCATTGGCGACCCAGAGAGCAACGAAGCTCAAAAACTGGTTACAATGCACCGTCGATGGATTGCTCTCAACTGGGGATGCGAGCCCCAAGACGAGGCGTACCTGGGCCTCGCCCACGGCTATCTTGCCGACCAGCGCTTTGTTGACTACTACGACAAGCCCTGCGGCACCGGAGCCACGGCGTTTCTGGTCCAGGCCATCGAGTCGTCGTTGACGTGCGCATAGACCGCGGCGGCTTTGGGTATTTCAATCAAAACCGCAACCGATTGGAGACCTATGACTACTGATCACGAGCTCGTGCTCTACGTTATGACCGGCTGCCCGTATTGCATAAAGGTCAAGCGCTTTTTGGCCGATAGCAGCGTGACCATTCCCGAACGCAATATCTCGACCGATACCGAAGCCGAGCAGACACTCATCGCCGTCGGCGGAAAACGCCAGGTTCCCTGCTTGTTCATCGACGGCAAGCCGCTCTACGAGTCAAGCGACATCATCGCATGGGTACAGAAGAACCTGCTCTAGTGCAACATAGTCATTGGGTGTTCCTATAGTTTTGTCAACCGTCGGGGCTACTCCCGGTAGGGCACCCGGTCGCGCATCACGGCGTATATCGCCCTGAGCCGCTT
>JAGZFB010000002.1:0-115015 GCA_018368055.1 Collinsella sp.
ATTTGAGACAAGGTGCCGTGAAATGAAAGGGCGCTGACCTTCTGGTCGCGCCCTTGAAATTGAACGGCAGATTGTCCAAATGCGGCCCGCGCAGCGTCGAGCCGTTACGCGGTTCGTAGAACCGCGTAACTAGTTAGTACATCTTTGCGCCGGCGGGGATGGAGGCGTCGAGCTGGATCAGGTTGAGGCGCTCCTCGCCCTCCTCCTCGTGGACAGCGCTGATCAGCATGCCGCAGCTGGGAATACCCATCATCTTGCGCGGAGGCAGGTTGGTGATGGCAAGCAAGGTCTTGCCAACCAGGTCCTCGGGCTCGTAATAAGCGTGAATACCGGAGAGGATGGTGCGGTCGGTGCCGGTGCCGTCGTCGAGCGTAAAGTTCAGCAACTTCTTGGACTTCTTGACGGCCTCGCATGCCTTGACCTTCACAGCGCGGAAGTCGCTCTTGGAGAAGGTATCAAAGTCGACGAACTCCTCAAACAGCGGCTCAACGGCGATCTTGGAGTAATCGAGCGTGGGCTTAAGCGACTTAACGAACGGGCTCGCGGCGTTGCCGGCCTCGGCAGCCTTGGCGGCAGCGGCACCGGACTGGAAACCCTTCTCGGGCTTCATGTGCGGGAACAGCAGCACGTCGCGGATAGAAGCCTGGTTGGTGAGCAGCATGACCACGCGGTCGATGCCGATGCCGATGCCGCCCGCAGGAGGCATACCGTACTCGAGGGCGCGCACGTAGTCCTCGTCGTACTCCATGGCCTCGTCGTCACCGCCGGCCTTCTCGGCCATCTGAGCGGCAAAGCGCTCGGCCTGGTCGACCGGGTCGTTGAGCTCAGAGAACGCGTTGGCGTACTCGTGACCGGCAATAACCAGCTCAAAGCGGTGCGTCAGGCGCGGGTCGTCCTCAAAGCGCTTGGCAAGCGGGCTGACCTCGATGGGGTAATCGCACACGAACGTGGGGTTGACGATGGTGTCCTCGCCCAGCTCATCGTAGATCTCGGCGATAATCTTGCCGGCGGTCCACTCGGGCTTAATCTCCAGGCCCTTCTCGCGCGCGGCGGCAGCAAGCTCCTCGACCGGCGTGTCGATGGTGACCTGCTTGCCGAGCACGTCGGAGACGATGTCGGTCATGGGACGGCTGGCCCACTCACCAGAAAGGTCGATGGTCTGGCCCTGGTACTCGATGACCTCGGGGTTGCCGATGGCCTTGTTAGCCGCCTTAATGACACCCTGGGCGAGCGCCTTCATGCCCTCGAGGTCGGAGAAGGCACGGTAGGCCTCCATCGTGGTGAACTCGGGGTTGTGGGTAAGGTCCATGCCCTCGTTACGGAAGATGCGGCCGATCTCGAACACGCGCTCAAAACCACCGACGATGCAGCGCTTGAGGTGCAGCTCGGTGGCAATACGCAGGTAGCACTCCTGATCGAGCGCGTTGAAGTGGGTAATGAACGGCTTGGCCGTGGCACCACCCTGGATGGTCTGCAGGATGGGGGTCTCGACCTCCATGTAGCCGTCGGACTCCATAAAGCGACGGAAGGTGGAGAGAATCTGCGAACGCTTACGGAAGGTCTCACGAACGTCGTCGTTGGCGATCAGGTCGACATAGCGCTGGCGATAGCGGGTCTCCTTGTCGGAAAGACCGTGGAACTTCTCGGGCAGCGGACGAACGGCCTTGGAAAGCAGGGTCGCGCTCTCAGGGGCAACGGAAAGCTGGCCGCGCTTGGTGCGCACGACCACGCCGGTCACGCCCAGGATGTCGCCCAGGTCGAGGGCCTTGAGCGTATTCCAGGCAGCCTCGTCCATGTCGTTGATGCGGCAGAACAGTTGAATCTCGGCAGTCGCATCGCGCACGACGATGAACATGATCTTGCCCTGACCGCGCTTGGCGACCACACGGCCGGCAATCTTCACGACATCCTCGGTGTCCTCACCATCGGCAAGATCGGCGTACTTAGCCTCGATATCGGCGACGTAGTCCTCAAGCTCAGAGTGCTCAGGATAGGGGTTCTGGCCCGCCTCGAACAGGGCGGCGCGCTTGACCAGGCGGGTGGCGCGCTCGTCGTTGAGCGTCGATGCCTGATCGGCGGCGTTCTGGTTCTCTGCCATAAGTTAGCTCCTCAAACTAAAACGCTCCCCAGGATTCGGTCCCAGGGAGCGAAAACATACCTTTACGCGGGACCGTGGTCTAGCGTGCGATCTTGGCGATGGTGTAGACGCGAGTCTTGCCGGAAGGCGTAACGACCTCGACGGAATCGCCCTCGCCGTGACCAATGATGGCGTGACCGACCGGAGACTCGTTGGAAATCTTGTGCTCGAGCGAGTTGGTCTCGGTGGTACCGACGAGCGTGACTTCCATGACCTCGCCGTTGGGATCAATCAGCGAAACGGTGGAACCGATGGAGACGGTCAGGTCGCCCGTGGTGGCAGCAACCTGAGCGTTGGCAAGAATGGCCTGGATCTCGGCGATACGAGCAGCATTCTGGGCCTGCTTGTCCTTGGCGGCATCGTACTCGGAGTTCTCCGAAAGGTCGCCGAACGCGCGGGCTTCCTTGATGTCCTCGACGATCTCCTTGGCGTAATCGCCCTCACGCCAGGCGAGCTCCTCGACGAGCTTCTGGCGGCCCTCAGCGGTCAGTACGATCTGGCTTGCGTCCATACGGATATCTCCCCAACTCTGATCAAACAATCAACTGTCAACAAAACGAAAAAGACCGGCTAGCCTGCGGGCAAGCCGGTCAGGTGCTCACCCCAAAGGGATGGGACTACTCTGCGTCCGCGTCGCTGTCCTCTGCCTGCTTCTTCTTGGCAGCAGCGAGCTTGGCCTCGAGCTCAGCGATCTCCTTGTCCTCCTCGGACTGCTCGACCACGACCTCCTCGGCCTGCTTGGTCTCGGCCTTATCGTCGCCCTCCATACCCTCACGGATATTCTTGACGGTAGAGCCGAGGGACTTGCCGAGCTTCGGCAGGTTCTTGGGCCCGAAGATAATCAGGACAACGACGAGAATAATGATGAGCTCAGGAGCCCTCAGTCCAAACATGTAGACCTCCACAATACAGCGAGACAAGCTCGAATGAGTATACCGCGGGTATCGCGGTATCACAACACTAGCTAAAAAAAGGGACCGCAAGAAGCGGTCCCTCCTCATGCTCTGGTCGGGTTGACTGGATTTGAACCAGCGACCCCTGCGTCCCGAACGCAGTGCTCTACCAAACTGAGCCACAACCCGTTAGCTCGACTATAGTAACAAAGATTTTCGCCGCGTGCTAGAGAAATTTTTATTTCTTTGGCGCGTCGATTTGAACCGTGTTGGGAATAAACTCAGTCGCGCAGGCCCACCAGCCATTTTGCTGGGCAGCATCGGCAAGCCTTTCGACCGTGGCAGCGGTGTCGCAAATGGCAAACGAGCAGGCACCCGATCCGCACACATCTACAGCAACGGTTCCGTCCTGTTTACGCAGCCAGTCGAGGACCGTTTGAATCTGCGACTCCATCTGTGCGGAAATGACACCCAGATTGTTATGGATGAGTGCATATGCCGTCTCGGCATCACCAGCACGCAAGGCAGAAGCTATCGCGCCGGGCTTGTCCGCAGGCACCGGGGCCTCGTCAAAACGTCGATAGGCTTCAATTGTCGAAACGCTTGCCTCGCGCGGCTTGACCAGCACGACGGGCGTCGCGGGCAGCGCGGGGTACTCAGTTGCCAGCACGTCTCCCCCACCTACGTAGAACGCAGGACTCGCGTGCAAAAAGAACGGGACGTCAGCACCAATGCCCCGCGCAATATCGTCGAGCGCTGGGTCGGTGCGATCAATGCCCCAGAGCTCTGCCAAGGCGACAATGACCGCGGCCGCATCCGTCGAGGGGCCGCCCAAGCCGGCGCACAATGGAATGCGCTTCTCAATCGTCACGCAGATGTTTGCCTCGCGACCATAATGCTCGGCCATAGCAACCGCAACCCGATACGCCGTATTCTTTTGCATGGGAAAATCTGATGCCGGAACCGTCTGGACGGTCAGCGCCTGCGCCGGCGTGACCGTCACGGTATCGGAAAGACCGACGGCCGCCATCAGGGAATCGACCCTGTGGTAGCCGCGGTCATCGCGCTCGGTATGAACCCCCAGGTAGAGGTTAATCTTTGCCGGCGCGGAAAGAGTCAGGGACCGATCGGTCACCGTTAATGCTCCTCGAGCTGATTGCCGAGCGGGGTAAAGATATGCTCGCCGCTCTCGGGGTCGAACAGCTCGACCTGACCGGTGAGCACATCGATATACTGGTAGGACTGACGCGACTTGCGGCCACGACGCTCGTCAACCTCGACAATGAAGACGGCCGGGTGGACGCTCTTGATGGTGCCCATGCGCTCGACGACGCGGGTACGGCCCATGTTGGCCTTAACCTTGACGCGATCGCCCACCATATCGGTCAGCTTCTCGTGGATGTCGTCGACGTGATTGACTTCCATCTCTTCCATGAACAGGGCCTCCAGAAGGTGCAATTCAAAAAGGGGATAATACCCCTAAGATAGACAAAACTCTAATACTATAGCACCCTGTTGTGGCCATACGCAAGTAGCTAAAAAAGCCCGGTCTCGAATACGTACCAGACGACAATCTCGCATGACCAGTTGTTACGCGGTTTGGTAAAACCGCGTAACCTAAAGGTTATCGGTGTCCAAGACGATGGTGAATGGGCCGTCGTTGACCAAGTCGACTTTCATATCGGCGCCAAAAATGCCGTGCGCCACGTGTTCGACATCTTGGCGAACGAGCGTCAGGAAGTACTCGTAGAGCTCGTTGGCAACATCGGGCGCGCCGGCATCCGTAAACGATGGGCGGCGACCGTGGCGGCAGTCGGCGAACAGCGTGAACTGCGACACCACGAGCACCTCACCGTCGACATCGGCAAGCGCCAAGTTGGTCTTGCCGTTCTCGTCCTCGTTGATGCGCAGCCCGCGGAGCTTGCCCCACAGCTTATCGGCCTCGGCACGCGTATCGCCATGGCCCACACCCAGCAGCACCAGGTAGCCGCGTCCAATGCGGCCCACGCACTCGCCGTCGACCGTCACGCCGGCGTTGAGTACGCGCTGCACCACCGCACGCACGGCCTACTCCTCGCCCGTCAGTTTGGCGGATAGGTGCTCGAGCGCATGGAATCGATGGCTGATGGCGTTCTTCTCGTCCGCCGTCAGCTCGGCCATGGTCTTGCCCGGCGTGTCGACCGGCAGGAACAGCGGGTCGTAGCCAAAGCCGTGATCGCCGCGGCCCTCGTGCGCGATAACGCCCTCGCAGGCGCCCTCACCATAGGTGACCAGACCATCCGTGTCGATGAGCGCGACGACACTCATAAAACGCGCGGTGCGATCCTCGTCTGCCACGCCTTCCAAGTTAACGAGCAGCTTGGCGTTGTTGGCGGCATCGTCGCCATGCACGCCCGCATAGCGCGCGCTATACACGCCCGGCTCGCCGTCCAGGGCATCAACGACCAAGCCCGAATCGTCGGCAATGGCCATAAGGCCCGTCTCCTCAACCGCGGCTTGGGCCTTGATGATGGCGTTCTCCAAAAACGTCGTGCCGTTTTCCTCGGGATCCTCAAAATCACCCAGCTGGCCGAGCGCCACAAAGCGCACCTCGGGCATGACCTTGCCCAAAATGGCCTCGATCTCGGTGAGCTTATGGGCGTTGCCCGTTGCCACGACGATGGTCGCCGCCGGGTCGAGGGTGTCGATGTCAATCTTCTCAAGTGCCATAACTGGCCTCCTTGTCTCTATAGCAAGCCGCGTGAGGGGCGTTTGGGCACTTGACCTCTCCCCTCTCAGGCGATCGGACCTTTCAACGCAGCATTTCAGCAGATAAAACCTACCAAAATAAACCTGTCCCTTTTGGCAGGTTAGGCGATGGCTTGGCGCTGAAGCTCGATGAGCTCGGCGATACCCTTGTCGCCCAGGTCGAGCAGGGCGTTGAGGCGCTTGCGGTCAAAGGGCGCCTGCTCGCCGGTGCCCTGGAGCTCGATCATCTCGCCGGTGTCGGTGGCGACGAGGTTCATGTCGACCTCGGCGTGACTGTCCTCGGAATAATCGAGGTCAAGCAGCGTATTGCCGTCGACAACGCCCATGGAGATGGCAGCCACCTGGCCGATAAGCGGGATGCGCTCGATCTTGCCCGCCTCGACCCACATGGCGAGGGCGTCGTGCAGCGCCACCCAGGCGCCGGTGATGCTCGCTGTACGCGTGCCGCCATCGGCCTGAATCACATCGCAGTCGACGGTGACGGTGTACTCGCCGAGCGCCTTCATGTTGACAACGGTACGCAGGCTGCGGCCAATGAGGCGCTCGATCTCCATGGAGCGACCCTTGCGGTTGGCGTGCTCGCGCTTGCAGCGCTTGCCGGTCGACGCCGGCAGCATGGCGTATTCCGCGGTCACCCAGCCGGCCTTAGCTCCCTTTCGCCAGCCCGGCACGCCCTCCTCGATAGTGGCGGCGCACAGCACGCGCGTGTCACCGAACTCGGCCAAACACGAGCCGTGGGCGTGCTTCATGACGCCACGGGTGAGCTTAACGGGGCGCAACTCGTTGGCGGCGCGATCGTTGGCGCGGTTGACCTGCATGTACTCCATAGAAATTTCCTTTCGGCAAAAGATGTGGCGAAGGCTTTGGCGGCTGCCTTACATCTATTTCAGCTCATCGATATCGATATGTTCGATGCTCTTGAGCGGCTGACCAAAGATAAAGCTGCCCGCCACCGCAAACTCGGCAATGTTATCGGCCGTCGTGGCAAAACGATGCTGCGGCTCGGCGGCGTCGCCCGCCAGCTGCTCGCGGCGCGTGAGGATATCGGTCAGCTCGCGCGTGGTCTCCTCGGCGGAACTCACGACGCGCACCCCAGGCCCCAGCGCATGGCGGATAGGTCCCACCAACAGCGGGAAATGCGTACAGCCGAGCACCACGGTATCGATACCGTGGTCGCGCAGCGGCTCAACCGTGGCACCCACCAGCGCACGCACGGCAGGCGTATCGAAGATGTCCTCGTTCTCAAGCCACTGTTCCTGCAGATGTGCACCCGAGGCGAGCTCGTGTTCGACAACCTCGACAAAGCTCGAGGCAGGACAGCCGTATACATCGACGCCGGCATCCAGGTCCTGAATGGCGCGCGTGTAGGCGCCCGAGCGAATAGTGAGGTTGGTGGCGAGCACGCCCACGCGACGCGTACGCGTGCTGTTGATTGCCGCACGGGCACCCGGCGCGATCACACCGATCACGGGAACGTCGAGCACCTGCTGGGCCAGACGCAAGGCCGCAGCGGTCGCCGTGTTGCAGGCGATGACCATAATCTTGACGTCGTGCTTCGAAAGCCAACGACCCGCCTGCAACGCAAACGAGCGCACCTCATCCTCGGTACGGGTGCCGTAGGGGCAGCGCTTGGTGTCGCCAAAGTAGTAGACGGACTCGTGCGGCAACGCCGTCGCAATCGCGCGCGCAACCGTCAGACCGCCCAACCCAGAATCGAACACGCCAATCGGGCGCGTGTCACCTGCCGAATTCTCGATATCGGACATTACCTCACCAGTCTCTCTCGAAAAGACATGTCCAAGTGCGGCGACGCCGCGCTACGAACGCGCCGCGACCAGCAGCTCTGCCGTCGCCGCCCAACCATCGACAATTTTGCCGCGCGTAACGAAAGCGTTCTCGCAAGCAGCCAGGAACTCGGGCGCGCCGGCGCTCGTCAGGCCATTCTCGACCAGGCAGAACGTGCCCACGTGATCGGCCATGTAGAAGTCGGACTCGGAATCGCCGAGCGCGAGCGTCTCCTCGCGCTCGATCCCCAGGTGCTCGCAGAAGCGCGCGATGGCAACGCCCTTGTTGAGACCCGCGGGGTTGATGTTGAATGCGCGACCGTCCTCGACGCGATCGAGCTCGAGCGTCGTCGGCTTGGACAGGTGAGTCAGATGGCCGTTGCAAGCCCAGATCAGACCGCAGCCGGCCTCGTCCAGGATGGCCTGAACCTCATCGTCGGGCACATCGCCGCGCATGCCGACGGTGACCTCACGGTATTTGTAGCCGGTCGACATGTCGTTGTGATACTCGATCTTGTGCGGCCAGCGGGCGAGGATCTTCTCGCACACGCCGGTCTGCTCGATCACCTGGTGCGGCGTGAGGCCGCAAGAGGAGTCGTAGGGCATGTCGCCGGTCAGATACTCCCAATCGTTGGCTTTGAGGTCGTACATAACCAGACCGCCCATCTCGCCAATGTAGGAGTTGAGGCCGAGCACGCGCGCGTCCTCGTGGATCATGGTACGGTTGCGGCCCGAGGTGGGAACCACCTGAATACCAGCGCGAGCGAGCGCCACGACGGCCTCGACGAGTTTGGTCGAGGGGTTGCCGTCGTTGTCGCGCAGCACGCACGAGCCGGGTGCAAGCATCGTGGCATCCAGGTCGGTAAAGACGTACTTGACCTTGGCCAAGCGCTCGCGCATCTCGCCCGAAAGCTCGGCGACGGTCGGCAGGGTATTGTGGGACATGGTTACTCCGTTTACGTAGAAGGGTTTGGACTTGGACGGCATGTTTTGATTGAGGGAACACGCTTATGGCGACAGCGCACTCAGGACGCCGCCGCCATCATGGTTCATTAGTCAAACTGGGCAACATCGATCAGGCGATTGGCCAGCGAAAGGTCGCTCTCGATGGGCACGAACTCGTCGCCCACGTGCATGAGCTCCTCGTCACCCTTTGCCAGCAGCAAGACAATGGTGGGAGCATCGGGGTTGACGTACTCCTCGCGCGCCGCCTTGAACGCCGCATGCACAGCGGCTTCGCGATCGAGGATGATCTTGTTCGGCGTATCGTCGGGAACATGTTCGGCAAGCTCGCGACAGACCTTCATCGGGTCCTCGTGAGCCGGGTCCTCATTGGCAAAGATCATCAGGTCGGAATACGGTGCGGCCTCGCGCGGAAGCTGCTCGCGGCGCTCCTGCGCCTTGCCGCCGGCAGCGCCAAACACCGCAATGACCGGACTAGCGGGAAACGCGCGCTTGACCGACGAGAAAAGCGAGCGGAACGAAAGCTGGTTGTGCGCGTAGTCGACGACACAAATCACGCGGCCGTCCTTCGACTCCACGACCTCCATACGGCCCGGCACACGCAGTTTTGAGAGGCCCTTCTTGATAGCCTCGATACCGATGCCGATCTCGCGCGCAGCGGCGATAGCGACCAGCGCGTTTTCCACGTTAAAGTCTCCCGCGATACCCAGCAGGACCTTCTCCCCCGCCTCGGACTCGTCGGCACACAGGCCATGCAAGTTGAACTCGATGCTAAAGCCGACTATGCGTACGTCGCTCGCCCACAGGCTTGCCTCGGGATGCTCGACGCCAACGGTCACCAAGCGCTCGGCCGTCGACGCTGCCTCCAGCACACGGTCGACCTCTTCGGTGCCCAGATTCACCACGGCGGTCTTTGCCTGGTCAAAAATCCTGAGCTTGCTCTCAAAATAATCCTCAAACGTGGGGTGTTCGATCGGCGAGATGTGGTCGCGGCCGATGTTGAGGAAGCACGCCACGTCAAACGGCAGATTCTCGACGCGTTGGTACTTGAGCGCCTGGCTCGAGACCTCCATGACCATGGACTGGCGACCGGACGTGCGGCAGTTGGCGATATGGCGCCAAACCTCGGGGGCCTCGGGCGTAGTATTGGTGCTCTCGTAGCACTCGATACCATCGTCGGTACTCACCGAGCCGATCATGCCGCAGGACTCGCCCGCCGCCTTGATGATGGACTGGAGCATAAAAGCGGCCGTGGTCTTTCCCTTGGTGCCGGTGATGCCCACGATCTTGACGTCGTGGTCGGGACGGTCGTAGACCTCCGGCGGCAACAGGGCCATGGCCGTGCGAACACTATCAACAACCAGCATCGCAGCACCGCTCTCCTGCGCCAGCGGCTCCAGAGACTCGACCAGCGACTCCTCGCACACAAATGCGACGGCGCCCGCATCGAGCGCCATGCTCAAAAACGCGGGCTTAAAGGCAGCACCTTTACAGAAGAACACGTCACCTGCCGAGACCGCGCGCGAATCAAACGAGCAACCGGTCACGGCACGCTCGTCAACCTGCTCTGATGCGCGCAGCTCGCCGCACACATCGAGCAGCTTGGCAAGCGTATCGACCGTGGTCACGGTCGCGGAATCCGAATGGTGCATCTTTCACCTTTCTCAGCCATTTGGCAGGGACGGTTTTCATAGTAACTGAAACGTGCTCGCGCAAAAACGGCTCCCGGAGGAGCCGTTACGCGCAGGCATTCGTAGGCCGAGACTAGGCAGCCTGAACAGAAGGCTGGCCCTCGTCGATAAAGAAGCGCTTGTACCACACCAGGAACACGAGCGGCGTATAGATCTTGCGCTGGAAATCGCCCTTGCCCGCAAAGTGCAGATCGAGCAGGTGCATGAGCTCGTCGGTATTGAAGAACTCGCTTGCCCACGGCGCGGTGAAGTACTCCTTGACATAGTCGTACCACTTTTGCTCGCGCAGCCAGTAGACAATCGGCACCGGGAAGCCCACCTTGGGACGGGTGGCCCACTCATCGGGCAGCGACTTGTTGGCAGCGTGGCGGAGTACCTGCTTGTTGCCGTTCTCGTTGATGCGGTAGCGGTCGGGAATGTGCTCGGCGAACTCCATGACTTTGCGGTCCAGGAAGGGCACGCGCAGCTCCAGTGAGTGTGCCATGCACATCTTGTCGGCCTTGAGCAGAATGTCGCCCGGGAGCCACATGTTCATGTCCAGGTACTGCTTCTTGACCAGCTCGGGCTGACCCTTCACGCGCGCATAGATGGGAGCGGCAAGCTCGAAGGCGCCATCGCCGGTGTTGTACTCGGGCTTGAGCACGCCGTCGACCTCGCGCTCCGGCCATACCAGAGCCTGTCCCAGGAACGACTTCTCGGGGATCTCGGCACCCTTGACCAGGAAGTTATGTCCCTTGAAGTACGGCATATGCAGCGCCAGGTTACCGAGCGCGCGACGGACGGGCAGCGGCACCATCTTTTTGTACTTGCGCACCGGGACCGTATCCTCGTAGTAGGCGTAGCCGCCAAAGAGTTCGTCGGCGCCTTCGCCCGAAAGCACGACGGTAACGTCCTTGCGGGCCATCTCGGCCAAGAACCACAGCGGCACGGAAGACAGGTTGGACTGCGGTTCGTCCATGTGATACTGGATGTCCTCGAGCGCACCGAAGAACTCGTCGGCGGTAATCATCTTGCGAACGTTCTCGACGCCGAGCTTATCGGAAAGCTCCTTGGCGTAGTTGGTCTCGTTAAAGTTCTTGTAGTCAAAGCCCACCGAGAAGGTCTTGTCGGGCATGAGGCAAGCGGCGATGTAGCTAGAGTCGACGCCACCGGAGAGGAACGACGCGACCTTGACGTCGGCGATGCGATGGGCCTCGACGCTCTCGTGCACGACCTCGTCCAGCTCGTCGACGTACTCCTCGAACGGCTTCTCGACGGCAGAGTAATCGCAATCCCAGTAGCGCTCGATGTTCATCTTGCCGGTCGGGATATCGACGGTAAAGTAGTGCGCCGGCGGCAGCTTGTAGACACCCTCGAAGAAGGTCTCCTCGGTTGCCGAATACTGCAGCGTCATGTACGGACGCAGGGCCTTTTTGTTGACCGCCTTGTGGAAGTGCGGGTAGTCCAGGAAGCTCTTGATCTCAGAACCAAAGAGCACGCCCGGAGCGCCGTCGCCCGCATCGGCCATGGGATAGTAGTAAAGCGGCTTGATGCCAAAGATGTCGCGGGCGCCAAAAAGCTTGTTCTTCTTTTTGTCCCAGATGACGAAGGCGTACATACCGCGCAAGCGATCGAGTACGGCCTCGCCCCACTCCTCGTAGCCGTGCAGGAGGCTCTCGGTGTCGGCGCCGCAGTGGAACTTGTAGCCCTTGGCCTCGAGCTCGGAACGGAGTTCTTGGAAGTTGTAGATCTCGCCGTTGAAGACAATGACGACGCTACCGTCCTCGTTGGCCATGGGTTGGGCGCCAGCCTCGGTCAGGTCGAGGATCGACAGGCGGCGGAAGCCGAGGGCAACGCGGCCGTCGATAAACTGACCGCCCATGTCGGGACCGCGATGGACGATGCGGTCCATCATCTTGGTGAGCACCTCGGATTGGTTATCCGTCCCACCGACAAAACCGACAAAACCGCACATATACTATCCCCTCTGCTGTTGCTGGGCATCAAATCGAATCAGTAGCTTTTGAGTATACCCGAGGGCGTAAAGAGGGGCGGAATGTTCAGGCAATCTCAACTGAATCAGCTCCGCTGTGACACGCGCGAGTTACCTTTAATGGATATGAGGTGAATGAGGCGATTGTTTTGCTATACTCTCTCCGCACGGGCGATTGGCGCAACGGTTAGCGCAGGTGCTTTACACGCACAAGGCTGGGGGTTCGAATCCCTCATCGCCCACCACTGAATTGTTAGGCTCCCAGCAATGGGAGCCTTTCTTTTTTGGGCCCATCGCAGAGGGATTCGAACCCGCCAGGGTGCGGAGCTGAGGAAACGCGAAGCGTTTTCCAGCGCAGCACGCGAGGGCCGTAGCCCCGAAGCGAAAGCGGGCGGCGTCAGCCGCACGCGACATCCCTCATCGCCCACCACCGAATTGGAAACGGTCCTCGCAAGGGGACCGTTTTTGTTTGCGCCCATCGCAGGGGGATTCGAACCCCACAGCTCACTCGTTTCAAGGGCAGTGGTCAAAAAATGCCAAATATGAGTACTGCTACCTCTTTTGTAACAGCATTTTCGAGGTCCCAAAGGGCAAATCTGACATCAAAGCAACGGCTAACGGTCCAGATGAGCATGTTTTCTGACAGCAAAACTGGACATATGCGGTCCAATTCGTCAAATTGTGTCTAATTTATATGCTACAGAATTAGTGCCCGTACTCATATTTGGCATTTTTTGACCAGAGGGGCTTTTGACCATCGCAAATCAGCAACAAAACGGGCTCCGGATCGCCAAATCATGCCGCATATGACACACCCAGCAGTCCGGAACCCGGTCCAAATTGAGTTATTACGCTGCGTTAGCCCAAGACACCCGACAGGATCTCGATCAGGCTGTCCACGTCGGCTTCCTCGCAGACGAGCGGCGGCAAGAAACGCAGCGTATGGGCACCCGTAGCGTTAATCACGACACCGGCGGCCAGCGCGCGGGCAACAATATCATGTGCGTCGCCCGCGGCATCATCCAAATCACAGCCGAGCATCAGGCCACGGCCACGCACCTCTACCACATGCGGAAGCTTAGCCAGCGCCTGCTCCATATAGGCACCCACCTTGGCAGCATGCTCGGCATAATCGCCGCGCACAAGCGCGGAGAGCGTCGCGGCACACGCCGCGATGGCCAAGCAGCTACCGCCAAAGGTCGAGCCGTGGTCGCCCGGCTTAAACACGTCGGCAATCTCCTTCTTTGCCACGACGGCACCCATGGGCACGCCATCAGCAATGCCCTTGGCAAGGCTCATGATGTCGGGCTCCACGCCATAGGTCTGGAACGCAAACGGCTTACCCGTGCGGAAGATACCGCACTGGACCTCGTCGGCGATAAGCACGGCGCCCACTTCGTGTGCCAGGTCGCGCGCCGCCGCCATAAACTCCTCGGTCATGGGGTGCACGCCACTCTCACCCTGGATCGGCTCGAGCATCACGGCACAAATCTCGCTCCCCAGCTGCTTAAAGATTGCACGCAGCTCGTCCACATCGTTGGACGTGCAGGCCACAAAGCCACCCGGCAGCGGGCGGAAGCTGTCCTGCAGCCAATCCTGCATGGTGGCGGCAATGGTCTCGAGCGTACGGCCGTGGAAGCCGCCGCGCATGCACACGATGGTGTTGCCGCCATTACCGGCACGCTTGGCGTACAGGCGCGCGAGCTTCATCGAGCCCTCGTTGGCCTCGGCGCCAGAGTTGGCAAAGAAGGTCTCCCAAACCTGCTCATCCGCAGCCGGGGCACCAAGAGCAGCTGCCGTGGTCTCATCGCCGGCGACAACGGCATCGGCAAGCACGCGCGCACCATCTACGTCGTCGTTAGCAAGCTTGGACAGCAGCGCCGCGACCTGTCCGCGCTGCTCGATGTAGAAGTAATTGGAGACATGCATGAGCTTTTTGGTCTGTGCCTCGAGCGCCGAGAGCACAGCCGGGTCGCCATGACCTAGGCTGCACACGCCGATGCCGGCAAGAAAGTCGAGGTACTCACGGCCATCGTCGCCGGTGAGCTTCATGCCGTGACCCTCGACAAACTCGACCGGAGAGCGGCCAAAGGTATGCATAACGTAATGGGATTCAAGCGATTGCTGAGCTGCAAGTGACATGGGATGCCTTTCGTTGGGCGCCAGACGGCGCGGGGCTATGGGTGCAGGAATGGGGCGGCTGCGGGTCAGCTAGACCGTCTGAAGCTTCTCGACCTCGTCAAGGTTTTCGGTCAGACGCGCAGCAAACGTCGAAAGCGGATGCGGATGCGTATCGAACTCGTAAGCCGTCTCGGTGGAATGGATCACGGTGCCGACGCCGGCATCGGTCAGCAGCTCCAGGAGCAGCGAATGCGGCGTAGTACCGTTAATGATGTGGGCACGAAATACGCCGCCGGTAAGCGCATCGACGGCCGCGCGCAGCTTGGGAATCATGCCCTTATCGACCTCGCCGCCGTAGAGCATTTCGTTAACCTCGTCGAGCGTTAGGTTGGAGATAAGCGAGTCCTTGTCGCTAAAGTCCTTGTACAGGCCATCGACATCGGTCAAAAAGATCGCCTTATGCGCGTGGAGCGCCGCGGCAACGGCACCGGCGGCGGTGTCGGCGTTGATGTTGAAGAAACCGCCGTCCTCCCCCGCCGCGACGGTAGCGATGACGGGGATGTACTCGCTATCGAGTAAGCGCTCGATATAGTCGGTGTTGACGTGCGTCACTTTGCCCACGCGACCGAGCTCGGGGTCGAGCGGCTCGGCGATGAGCGTGCCGGCATCGCTGCCCGACACGCCCACGGCCAGGTTGCCGTGGTGGTTGAGCGCCGCGACCAGCTCCTGATTGACCTTGCCGCCCAGTACCTCGCGCACGATGTCCATGGTGGCAGGCGTAGTCACGCGCTGGCCGTTCTTAAACTCGACGGGGATGTCGTAGTGGCTGAGCGCCTCGTTGATAGCCTTGCCGCCGCCGTGCACGATGACGGGACGCATACCGATGATCTTGAGCAAAACGATGTCGCTCATCACGTCGCGGCGCAGCTGCTCATCAACCATGGCGGCTCCGCCATATTTGATAACAACCGTCTTGCCGGTCAGGTTCTTAATCCACGGCAGCGCTTCGAACAGCAGCTGCGCGGTTGCTTCGTTGGATTCGCTCGAACGACAATCGCGTGCGAATTTCATAATCTGCCTCGTCTTTCGTATCGTTATCGCGCCGTACTCCGCCGTCCGCAATCGCGGCAAGATGCGCAGCATGCCTGGAATCTAGGAACGGTAGTCGCCGTTGATGGAGATGTATTCATGCGTGAGGTCGCAGGTCCACACAGTCGTTGCCGCGTCGCCTGCGCCCAGGTCGGCCGAGATCACGATCTCGGGCGCCTCGAAACGTCGTAGAGCCTCGTCCTCGTCAAAGGGAACAGTCAGACCGTCGCGACAGACAGGCATGCCCATCATGTCGATGGAAACGTCTTCCTGATTAAACTTCACGCCGCACTTGCCAAGCGCCATAGCAACACGGCCCCAGTTGCAGTCGTGGCCGGCGATGCAGGTCTTAACGAGCGGCGAGTTGGCGACGGCACGGGCGGCGATATCAGCTTCCTCGTCGTTGGCGGCTCCGGTAACGTTGACCGTAACAAGCTTGGATGCGCCCTCACCATCGGCGGCGATATTGCGCGCCAGACTCTCGCACACCTCGTGCACGGCAAATGCCAACTCGTCAAAGGCATCGGAGCCCTCGACGATAGGCTCGGCATCTGCGGCAGCGGCGCCGGAGGCAAGCATGATGCAGGTGTCGTTGGTCGAGGTGTCGGAATCGACCGTTACCTTGTTAAAGGTCTGCTTGACGGTGGAGAGCAACAGGGCGTGGAGCGCCGCCGGCTCGACGGGGGCATCGGTAGTGATGACCGCGATCATGGTGGCCATGTTGGGCATGATCATGCCCGAGCCCTTGCACATACCGCCCACCGTATAGGCATTGCCTGTGTGTCCCGCAGCCTCGCTGACGTAGGACACGGCGTACTCCTTGGAGTGCGTGTCGGTCGTCATGATGGCGCGAGCGGCATCGGCGCCACCGTGGGCGGAGAGTGCCTCGTAGGCAGCAGGAATGGCGGTCTCAAACGTGTCGATCGGCAGAATCTGGCCAATCACACCCGTGGAGGCAACCAGAATCTGCTGGGGCTCGCAGCCGATGACCTGCGATGCGATGCTGCACGTCTCGCGCGCGCATGCAAGGCCGGTCTCGCCCGTGGCGGCGTTGGCATTGCCAGAGTTGACCGAAACGCCGGCAATGACGCCGTAGCCCTTGTCGGCGCCGCCCAGGTTGGCACGGCTCACCTGCACGGGCGCCGCACAAAAGCGGTTAGTCGTAAACACGCCGGCCCCGGGACAGGGTTTATCGGGCACGACGAGCGCGTAATCCAGGCGCTCGGGATTCTTCCGGAATCCCGCATGGATGCCTGTGGCCTTAAAGCCGGCCGCTGCCGTAACGCCACCCTCGACGGCGCGAATCTTGATATCAAACAGCTCGATATTCATCGTCTTTATGACTCCTTATGTCAAACAAAAAACGGACATCGGTTGGTGCGCCATGCCAGTCGTAATCATGAGACCAGCTTAAGAGTGGCGCCCCACTCGATGCCCGACTACCAAATCGTTAACAATCGAATGTGCTACACCGGGCACGCCACTGTGGGCAAGCCTCGTCGCTCGTCAAAACCAAAGACGATGTTGGCGCACTGGACCGCCTGGCCTGCTGCACCCTTGCACAGATTGTCGATGGCGCCCGTCGCCACCAGAACGCCCGCGCGCTTGTTGAGCGCGAGGCCAATCTGGGCGGCGTTGGTTCCGACGACCGAAGCCGTCTTGGGCTGCTGGCCGGCGTCGAGCACGCGCACAAAGGTGCGTCCAGCGTAGAACTGCTTGTAATAGTCGACGACATCCTCAAGAGCCAGGGAGTCGATGGCCTGCGGCGTGAGCGGCAGCGTCACCGTGGAGAGCAGGCCGCGCTTGAGCGGTGCCAGGTGCGGGGTAAAAACGACGCGATCGGTTAGACCGAGGATTTGCTCGATTTCGGGCGTGTGACGATGCTTACCCACGCCATAGGCCTCCAGGTTTTCGTCCGCGCTGCAAAAATGGGTGCGGGCGTTACAGGACTTGCCGGCACCCGTCACGCCGCTGATGGCGTCAACGATCACGGGACCGCTCTCGGCCACCCAGCCCGCACGCACGGCAGGCGCGGCAGCGAGGCTCGTTGCGGTGGGATAGCAGCCGGCGCAGGCGACCAACACGGGCCTGCCAGCGGCATGGCTGGAAGCAGCGGTCTCCAAGTCCTGGCAGAACAGCTCGGGCAGGCCGAAAGCACGCGTCTTGAGCAGCTCGGGACTCGTGTGCTCGGCGGCATACCATGCCTCAAAGACGGACGCGTCGTTCAGACGGTAGTCGGCCGAAAGATCAAAGCAGGAGACGCCCGATGCAAGCAGCGCGGGCACCTGTGCCATGGCAGCCGCGTGCGGCACGGCAAGAAAAACCGCATCGCAGCTCTTGAGCTCGGGGGCGTCATGCGTGGTGAAAACCAGATCGCTCACGCCAGCAAAGCTCGGATACACCGCGGACAGCGGCTGGCCGGCATCGGCGTTGGACGTAATGGCAACAAGTTCAAACTCGGGATGGCCGAACACGAGGCGAATGAGCTCGGCTCCGGCATATCCAGCCGCGCCGACGATTCCAACCTTCAAAGACATATCAGACTCCTTGTCTGCGATTTATGCACCGATGCGCATTTCGCAGCGGTCGTTATGAAGTGGGTTGAAACTTTAGCACCAAAAGATGCATGAATACGTAAATGGCTTGCATATTCATGCATTGAAACATTCCCGACACATTCGCTTGAAGGAATTGACAAATGGAGCGGGCCCCGTATTGACCGGCGCTCCTAACGGCGCCGGGCAATACGGGGCCCGCCCATGCGAAAACCAAGTTGTTAGGATGCGCCAGCTGGCTAGAGCTCGACCGGCACCCATTCGTCGTGATTGCAGATAAAAGCCTCGGGATCCTCGACGCTAAAGAAGACGAGCGTGGGGTCGTTAGGCCCCTCATAGTGCTCGCCCAGGTGCTCTAGATGCTTCCACCCGGCTTCGCGCATTTCGTCTAAAGCCCGGTCATCCAAGCCGGCACGCCCGCGCAAGATGAGCCAGCCATGGCCCGGCCACCAACTCGTGGCCTCAAAGCGCTGATTTTGCAGCAGCTCTTGCCACACGTCTTTGGTGCGCGCCGTCACAAACCACAGCTTACCGTCCTGAATCTGAGCAAACGAGAACGGACGCACATGCGGCTGCCCATCCACGCTCGTCGCCAGATACCACGCCGGCACCGACGTCAGATACTCCAAAACCGTATTCAATCCGTCCACGTTTCCTCCTGTACTAGCTAGTTTGGGAACCTGGTTTGTGCGAGCTAGAGCTCCAGGCGCTCCTCGCTGCCGTCGATATCACAGAAGCGCGCAGCAATGTTGCGGACCGAAAAGAAAGCAAGGCGGCCGTCGTTGGCACTCTCGTGTTCCTCGCCAATGCCCACCATGTGCTTAAAACCCGCTTGACGCACCTTGTCGCTCGCAACTGCGTCGTCCTCAAGCGCGGCTTCGCCGGTCAATACGATCCAACATTCCCCCGGCTTCCAGCCCGAGAGCTCAAACTTGGGATTCGCGCTCAGCTCCGCCCACACATCCTTGTCGCGCGACGTGCAAAACCACAACTTACCGTCATCGACCATGGCAAACGAAAACGGCCTCACGCGAGGCTGATGCCCGTCGGCCACATCGGTCGTGGCCAGATACCACGCCGGAATGCGCCTGAGATACGAACAGGCGCGCTCAAGCTGAGCCGTGCGGTCGTTGTCGGTCATAGGGACCCCTTTCTTGCGCTCGAATCGCGCCTAAACAAGTTGAAGATTGATGACGATGACGCAGATGAGCAGCAACGCCGTCACCACCGCCGCCAACGCATCGCCGCGGCCAAATGCAAGCGCATGCAGGCGCGTGCGGCCCTGCTCGCCGTGATAGCAGCGTGCATCCATGGCAGCAGACAGCGTCTCGGCATGGCGGAACACGCCGGTGAACAGCGGAATCGCCACACTGCCGAGCATACGCACGCCGCCGAGCGGGCCCCCCGTCACGCGCGCACCGCGGCTCGCCTGCGCGTCCGCCGTCTGCTTCATCTCGGTGGCAAACTGCGGCATAAAGCGCAACGCGATACCCATGATCATGCCGAGCTCGTGCGCAGGAAGTCCCACACACGCAAACGGTGCGAGCAGGCGCTCAAAGCCCGCGGTGAGGTCGAGCGTCGGCGTGGTGAGCGTGATAGCGCTCATACCGGCCATCATCAAGGTCAGGCGGCACGCCATAAAGGCGGCGGAATGCAGCGAGCCCTCGCTTATCTGCAAAAAGCCGAGCTGCCACAGAATGCGCCCGCTCTGGTCGGTAAACAAGTTGAGCACCGCGACCACGACGACGATTGCCAGCAGCGGCGCCATCGACGACAGAACGCGACGAACCGGCACCCGAGACACGGCATAGATCAGCACGACAAACATTGCGACAGGGGCCAGTCCGCGGAAGCCGCCGACGGTCAGCGTCGTGATCAGAAACACAAAGCCCAAGAGCAACTTAGTTCGCGGGTCCAGGCGGTGGATCGCACTATCGCCGGGATAGTAGCTGCCAAACGAAAACGCCTCCATTAGCAGCCCTTCTCTCGCGCGACCGTCTTGAATTTAGCAATGTCCGCGACGTTAGAAGGACCGCCCGAGCAACCGATTAGCAGGTCCACCAACTCGTCTGTCAGCGACTCAACCGTATAGAGGCCGTCAAAGCGCAGCGGCACGCCCGCCTCCGTAAGCGCCAGCGCCATACGCTGGGCGGCGGGAACGCCCAAGCCGATTGATTTAAGCTCATCGGCATGCGCAAAAACCTGAGCGGGCGTGCCCTCGGCAAACACCGCGCCCTCGTTCATCACGACAATACGGTCGCAGCAATTGGCCAGGTCATCCATACTATGCGAAACCATGACAACGGTCAGGCCATCGCGGTGAAGTCGATCGATAAGCTCAAGGAAATCCCTGCGCGCAGCCGGATCGAGCCCCGCCATGGGCTCATCGAGCACCAGGACTTCGGGCTCCATGGCGAGCACGCCGGCGAATGCCACACGCCGTTGCTGACCGCCCGAAAGCTCAAAGGGACTCTTGTCGCCGACCGTGGAAAGGTCGAGGCCCACGCGTGAGAGCGATGACTCGACACGACGGTCGACTTCATCTTGCGGCAAGCCAAGGTTATGCGGACCAAACGCCACGTCCTGCGCCACGGTTTCGGCAAACAGCTGACGCTCAGGATATTGAAACACCACGCCGACCTTGGCCTTAACCGCGGCGGCGTCTTTCTTGTTTGACAGATCGAGCCCCAGCGCGCGAACGGATCCCTCCTGGGGGCGAATCAAACCGTTGAGATGCTGGACCAGCGTCGACTTACCCGAACCGGTATGACCTGCCAAGCCCAGGAACTCGCCGCGACGCACCGTCAGCGATACATCGCGCAGCGCCCACGGGCTGCTTGGGTCGTTTCCCCAGAGAGCCTGTTTGCTCGATTTGCCCGCAGTGGCCGAGCGCTTATGCCAGCGGCGGCGCTCGCGCGGACTGAGCGAATAACTGTACGAAACATGGGATAGCTCGATGACGGGCTCCGACGCGTTGCCCTCGTTGTCTACCGGAACAGTGCCGTCAGCGATTTCCGACTGGGATACGGAAGACTGCCCCGCGATGCCTGCCCCACTTCGCTCGGCATAAGCCTGCGCAATCTCGGCGACCATATCCGCCTCACGTACCTGCGCGCAAACGGGCACGCCCTCCGCACGAAGTGCCATGCCCAAACGGCACGACTCTGGCATGTCAAGGTTGAGCTGAACGAGTTCATTCGCCCGCGTCAGAATCTCATCGGGCGTGCCCAGCATGGCAACTCGTCCCGTCTGAAACACGGCGACATGATCGGCCTCGGCAGCCTCCTCCATAAAGTGCGTAATCATCACGATGGTCATGCCGCGAGCGTGCAACGCGCGGCAAGCCTTCATGAGGCCCTTGCGTCCACGCGGATCGAGCATCGAGGAAGCCTCGTCCAATATGAGCACGCGCGGTTCCATGGCGAGCACGCCGGCAAGCGCCACGCGCTGCTTTTGGCCGCCCGAAAGCGCATGGGTCTCGTGGCGCTCAAAGCCCACCAGGCCCACACCCTTCAGCGCCTCGCGTACGCGCTGCGCAATTTGCGCCGATGGCACGCCAAGGTTTTCGGGACCAAACGCAACGTCATCTTCGACAAGCGTTGCCACCAGCTGGTCGTCGGGATTCTGGAATACCATGCCCGCGGTCGAACGAATGTCGTAGACCAGCTCGGGGTCGGACGCATCCATGCCGTTGATGCGTACCGTGCCCGCATCGGGCTGCAACAGCGCATTCAGATGCTTGGCAAACGTCGACTTGCCCGACCCATTGCCACCGAGAATGCAGAAAAACTCGCCGTCCTCGATATTCAGATCGACGCCGTCGAGCGCCGGTACGGCACCGTCATAGCTAAAGGAAACGCCCCGACACTCAATCATGCGCGGCCTTTGACCTGGTCCTTTTTAGGCGTGATGAGGTTGGAGACCGCTTTATACACCGCCAGTGTCAACACCGAGTTAAGCACGGTCTTGATAAGGTTGAACGGCAGCACGGCAGGAATCATGAGCGGGGCGATCACATCGACCGAGCCATACCAGAACCATACGCCAATGGTAAGGTTTGCGACCATAGACAACGCCGTAGCGGCAATAACGCCGAGCACCAGGCCAATCACGGCACCCTTATAGGTATGCATCTTCTGATAGACGATAGCCGCAGGCAGAATGTAGCCCAGCGTGGCAACCAGGTTCATAAGCGCGCCGACCCAGTCACCCGTGGTGAGCGCATGGATAACGATAGCCATAGCGGCAACAGCAGTGCCGGCGCCAGGACCATACGCAAACCCGCACACCATCGCCGGTACCAGCGACGGGTCATACGTCAAAAACGGCGCCGAAGGAAGGATAGGCAGCTGCACGTACATAAACAGGGCGCCCAAGGCGCACATCAACGCCATGGTAACGAGCTGTTTGGTGCTCCACCTATTCGTGTTCTCAAAATGGATATGCTGCGACTGTTCAGACATAAGATCACCTGCCTCTTTCATCCGGACTCTAACCGTTGGTACTGGGATCTCACCAGTTCAGCCGGCATGCGAACCAACACACGCACGGGTCGCGGACTCATCGGCTCGGTCGCAGACACCTCGCCTGCGCCACGGCGTCCCTTTGACACCGCCCGATTTACCGCCAGTGGGGAATTCCACCCCGCCCTGAAACAGCAATTGCAAGTGTAGCACGAGCAGGTTCTCGCGCAAGTATGCCAAGGGTAATTTGTGGCGGAGATCAGTTGCCAAAGCAACCACGTCCCCCACCCATCCCAAAGCAACGCGCCTTTCGCGCAAAGCGCGAAACAGCGAAGGGGACACGTATCCCTATCGACCACATCCTTCTCCGCCCGCCGGCCTCAAGGCCGTAAACGCAGGGAATCCGGGGGCGGGACGGGGACTTCTCTCCGGAATATTCCGCAGGACGCAAAGAGGCTCCGCAGCGCGAAGCGCGATGCGGAGCCTCTTTGCATGTCCGAGGACGTTCCGGAGAGAAGTCCCCGTCCCGCCCCCGGATTCCCGGTGGGAGTTCTAGACCTTGTCGGCCTTAGTACATACCGCCGCCCTGCTGACCAGCGGTAGCAGCAGCGATTGCGTCCTCAAGCTGAGTGTTCTTGGGCACATCGGAGACGGTGGCCTCGGTGATGAGGATCAGGCTGGCGACAGAAGCAGCGTTCTGCAGGGTGACGCGGCTGACCTTGACGGGGTCGAGGACGCCCATCTCGATCATGTCGCCCCACTCGCCGTTGGCAGAGTTGAGACCCTGGCCGGCGGGCAGCTCGGCGACCTTGTCGACCACGACAGCGCCCTCAAAGCCAGCGTTCTTGGCGATGGTGGCGACCGGAGCGGTCAGAGCCTTCTTGACGATGTCGACGCCGATCTTCTCCTCGGGGTCATCGATCTCGACGGCATCGAGCGCAGGAGCAGCGTCCATGAAGGCGACGCCGCCGCCAGCGACAATGCCCTCCTCGACAGCAGCGCGGGTGGCCTGCAGGGCGTCCTCGACGCGATGTTTGATCTCCTTGAGCTCGGACTCGGTAGCAGCGCCGACCTTGATGACGGCAACGCCACCGGAGAGCTTGGCCAGGCGCTCCTGGAGCTTCTCACGGTCGAAGTCAGAGGTGGTGTTCTCCATCTCGCCCTTAATCTGAGCGATACGGGCGTCGATGGCCTCCTTGGAGCCAGCGCCGCCGACGACGACGGTGTTGTCCTTAGAGATGGTGACGGACTTAGCGGTACCGAGCATATCGGCGGTGATGTCAGCGACCTTCACGCCCAACTCGTCCAGGGCAGCCTGGCCACCGGTGAGGACGGCGATGTCCTCGAGAATGCGCTTGCGGCGATCGCCGTAGCCCGGGGCCTTGACGGCGCAGACGTTGAGGGCGCCACGGATCTTGTTGAGGACCAGGGTAGGCAGAGCTTCGCCGTCGATGTCCTCAGCGATGATGAGCAGGCCACGGCCAGCGCGCTGGACAGCCTCGAGAACGGGCATGATGTCCTGAACGCTGGAGATCTTCTGGTCGGTGATGAGGATGTACGGATCCTTCATCACGGCCTCCATGCGGTCGTTATCCGTGACGAAGTAAGCGGAGACATAGCCCTTGTCGAACTGCATGCCCTCGACGGTGTCGATGGTGATGTCGAACGTCTGGGAATCCTCGACGGTGATGACGCCGTCCTTGCCCACGACCTCCATGGCCTCGGCGATCTTCTCGCCGACCTCGGGGTCACCGGCGGAGATGGTACCGACGGAAGCGATCTGCTCCTTGGTCTCGACCGGCTTGGCCTGCTTCTTCATCTCGGCGACGGCGGCGTTGACGGCCTTATCGATGCCGCGACGGATGGCCAGCGGGTTGGCGCCAGCGGCGACGTTACGCAGGCCGTCGTTGACGATGGCCTGGGCGAGCAGGGTTGCGGTGGTGGTGCCGTCACCCACGGTGTCGTTGGTCTTGGTGGCGACCTCCTTCACCAGCTGAGCGCCCATGTTCTCGATGTTGTCCTCGAGCTCGATCTCCTTGGCGACAGAAACGCCGTCGTTGGTGATGGTCGGGGCACCGAACGTGCGCTGCAGCGCAACGTAGCGACCCTTGGGGCCCATGGTGACGGTAACGGCGTCGGCCAGAGTGTTGACGCCCTTGGCAAGCTTAGCGCGGGCATCGGTGTTGAACGTAATGTTCTTTGCCATGGTAGGTAATCCTCCAAAAGAAATGTGACTCGCGTCGCCGCTTCCGAGTCCTATGCGGCGGGCGCGTTCAAAGACGAATCAGAGATTCTGACGAGACTAGGCCTCGACGACAGCGTAGATGTCGTCGGCGCGCATCAGCAGATACTTCTCACCGTCGACCTTGACCTCGTTGCCACCGAACTTACCGTAGATGACAACGTCGCCAACCTTGACGTCCATGGGGATGCGCTCACCCTTGTCGTTGACCTTGCCGGCGCCCACGGCAACGATAGTGCCGCGCTGCGGCTTCTCCTGAGCGTTGCTGGCGATGTACAGACCAGAAGCGGTCTTCTGCTCGGCCTCGTCGGGCTTGACCAGAACACGATCTGCAAGCGGCTTCAAAGACGACATGCTTGTCTCCTCCTTTTTGGGCCGCGCGGTTATACCACGCGAATTAACCCTTTTTGTTTGCGTACGCGTTGAATGGTACCCACGAATGGCGGGTTATACAACACGGAGTCAAAAAATCTTATTTTTTGGCACTTAGATTTTCTGAATGCCGGGGGATAACTTAGCGATGCCTCCCGTGTGGCTCCGGAGGGGCGGGGCGTAAGGTTTCCTGCTCGGGCAGTCCTGCTCGCACGAAGGCCACATTAAGTGGCCTTCGGCTCGTGCGGAACTCGCGATAAACCTTATGCCCCGCCCCTCCGGAGCCACACGGGAGGCAGGCTAACTAATTCGGGCCCGACATTCAGAAAAGTCAGTGCAGCAAAATGGCGATGCGGATAGGAACGTGGGTATGGTTTTCGCTGCGCGCACGGGTCCCCTGGGAAGCACCGTGCATTTTTGGGAGTATTCAGCAAGCCAGGACGGCTGCATACGCGCCGGACATACCTTATTGGTCCCAAGAACGCCTTCAGCGGGCGGTTTTGGTCGGTGGGCAGACCCCGTTGGGACAAATGGGCGTACTTCGCGCCGTACCGGAGCCCAAAATGACGTCAATCTCCGCAACGTTACTCAGCCGCAGCGGCACCGGCAGAGCTCGTGGTGCTGAATACTCCGTTTTTTGCACGGCACGGGCGGGGGTACATCAGGATCAGGAAGAACATCCCAGCCTTTTTATGCAATCTGTAATGGGAAGTATGCAAAACACTAAGAGTCAGCATTGCTGATGTCCAAATTGAGCGCACGAGACAGCAGCACCTCAACCCCGCGCCCAAATCCAACAGAGCGGGGACGCTCCTAACGAACCCCCATCGGCAAACAAATGCGGCTCGAGCGCCATCCCAAAATAGACTGCCCGAGCCGCGTTTAACGGTGCGGTATGAACGTCAGCGCTCGTAAATCAAGTTGCCTGCCAGGTAGGTGGCCTGAACCTTAGTGGTCTGGAGCTCTTGGGGATCGATGATGAGCGGGTTTTGGTCCAAGACTACCAGGTCGGCATACTTGCCGGGCTCCAAGCTGCCGAGGTTTTGCTCGTCGCCTGCCGCGTAGGCGCTGCCCAGGGTGTAGTTGCGCAGAGCTGTTGCCGCATCGATACGCTCGCTCGGTAACCAGCCGCCCTCGGGCCAGTGGCTTTTGGGGTCTTGGCGCGTGATGGCCGTGTAGAGCACGTTCATGCTGGTAACGGCTGTGATGGGACTATCGGTGCCGAAGGCTTGGCGGATGCCGCGCTGCTTATAGGTCGCAAACGGCCACATGATGCGGCTGCGCTCCAGGCCCAGATCGCGCTCGGGGCCGCCCGGGTCGAGTGTAATGTGACAGGGCTGGCTCGAGGCAACGACGTTAAGCTTGCGTAGACGATCGATGTCCTCGGGCAAGAGGTTCTCCAGGTGCTCGAGCGTGTTATGGCCGTGCTGGGGCAGGCCGTACAGGTCGGCGGCCTCCTCGAAGATATCCAGCGCGGCATGAATCGCACCGTCGCCGATGACGTGGATGCGCACGGTATGGCCGCGCTCCGCGGCCGCCAGAACCAGCTTGCGCATGCGCTCGGCAGGAACCGTCAGGCGACCTTGATCGCCCGGGAAGCGCGGGTTGGTATAGGACTCGGTGAGATAGGCCGTGTGTTCGCTCGACACGCCGTCGAAGAACTGCTTAAAGCCTGGCGCCGAAAGCAGCGCGTTGTTCGCGTAACGTACCTGCAGCTCTTCCAAGCGCGATTGGTCATCCAGCAGCGTGGGAAACAAATGGGCTCGGATGCCCAACTTGCCGGCTGCCTGCAGTTTGTCGTAGACGTCGTCGCGGATAAAATCGCAGCCCGGCATGGGCATGAGCGACATATCGCATATCGAGGTGATGCCCTGCTCGGCCATCCGCCTCATTTGATCGGCGTAAGCGCTTGCGATGCGATCCTCGCCCAGCCACTCAAGGCAGCGCGGTAGCAGCTGCATGGCAGCCGCCTCGTGAGCAATACCCGTGAGCTCGCCGTTTGCGTCCTTGTCGTAGCTACCGCCCGCTGGTGGCTCGCTGTCGCGCGTGACGCCGAGTGCATCGAGTGCGCGGCTGTTGAGCCACAGCGTGTGCCCGTCGCCCGAATACATAACACAGGGACGATCGGGGAATGCCACATCGAGCGACGCCTTGGTAGGATGCTCGGGCGGGTCCCAACGGTAGTCGCGCCAGCCCTGCGTCACAACCCAAGCGTCGTCGGGCAGGTCCTGGGAAAACTCGAGCGCATGTTGCACCAGCGCCGCCTCGGACGTGCCCATATCCATGAGCATGTACGGCGAGGAACCGACCGAGGTATGGAAGAAGTGCAGATGAGCGTCATGGAAACCGGGGCAGACAAACTGCTCGCCGTAGTCGATAACCGACGTAGCGGCAGGAGCGGCGGCGATCACGTCATCGGGCGCACCGACTGCGACGATACGGTCGCCTGCGATGGCAATCGCCAGCTCGCGGGTGGTATCGATGCCGTCTTGCGCGGTAAAGACGTTCTTGGAGCGGATAATCCGATCGATATGTTGCATGGGCATCCCCATCTCTGGCAGGAAATTCAACACCCCCGAGTGTACTCCCCCGCCCTTGTAACAAAACCCCAAGCGGCAAACGGCAACTTTACCAGCCCTAGCGGCAGGTGGCATACTGGAGAGAGCCTGTACGATTTTGCGATCAACCCAGCAAGGAGCAAATCGACCATGACGAAGACCAAGGCACAGCAGATTATGGCGGCGACCGAGGCTCGCGCGGCTGACGACGTCACCGCAGCCATCAAAGATATCGCTACCGAGTTTGAACCATATATCATCAAGCAGCGCCGGCACTTCCATAAGCACCCGGAGCTGAGCCTTGCCGAGGAGCGCACGACCTCCGACATCGCCAACCAGCTCGACGCCATGAATATCCCCTACGAGCGTCCGCTCAAGACCGGCTTGGTGGCAACGCTTCGCGGTACCGCGCCGGATGCCTACCGCGAGGACGGCACGCCACGCCGCCGCATCCTGCTGCGCGCCGACATCGACGCCCTGCCCGTCACCGAGCAGACCGGCGAGGAGTTCGCCAGCGTCAACGAGGGCTGCATGCACGCCTGCGGCCACGACTGCCATATCGCCATGATGCTCGGAACGCTGCAGATCCTGCGCCATATGACCGACGACATCCACGGCGAAGTCCGCATCGTCTTCCAGCCCAGCGAGGAAAACGGCCAGGGCGCCAAGCTCATGATCGGCACGGGTGTGCTCGACGGCGTCGATGGTGCCTACGCCGCGCATATCTGGAGCGAAGTCGACGCCGGCACCGTGAGCTGTGAGCCCGGCCCGCGCATGGCAAACACCGACTGGTTCCGCATCGATGTCCGCGGCACCTCGTGCCATGGCGCCATGCCCCAGCGCGGCCACGACGCCGTTATGGTGGCTGCCGAGATCGTCAACGCCCTGCAGACCATCGTCTCGCGCGAGATCAGCCCCTACGAGCCGGCTGTCATCACCGTCGGCGAGCTGCACGGCGGCACCGCGCGCAACGTTATCGCCGGCACGGCCTACCTCGCCGGCACGGTGCGCACCTATGGCGACAAGACGCACGAGGAAATGCCCGAGCTTATGCGCCGCATCGTGGAGCACACCGCGGCAGCCCTGGGCGCAGAGGCCGAACTTACCGACTACACCATCGCCAACTACAAGGTCGAAAACGACGTCGCCTCGAGCGAGCGTTGTCGTCAGGCCGTGGTCAAGTGCTTGGGCCCCGCGGGCGAAGGCCATTACCGCGGCACGCTTTCGGGCGAGGACTTCTCGGAGTACCTGCGCCGCGTGCCGGGCGTGCTCGCCTTTGTTGGCACGCGCAACCCCCAGATTGGCGCCACGTACGCCCAACATTCTTGCTTCTACAAGATTGACGAGACCGTGCTGGCAAAGGGCTCCATGGTGGCCGCCCAGTATGCTATCGACTTTTTGGCCGAGCCCACGCAAGAGGAGCTCGACGGCCCCACGATCGCCGCGGTTGCCGAGACCAACCCCGACTTGGCCGCCAAGCTGCGCTCTGCCAAGGCCACGGCCGCTGAGGCGCGCGACGCCATGCACGATGCTCGCACCGCCCGCCATGCTGCAATCAAGGGCATCCACGATGCGCGGGCTGCCGCTCGCCACGAGGAAAAGCGCGACGAGTAGCCGTCACGCCCATCCATAACAGCCTGGCTAAAGCAAAGCGGGGGCGGACGTTATCTCAACGTTCGCCCCCGCTTATGTGTCGACCGTTTTTCTAGCGCGTCCTCCGTCACGCCAGGTAAGAGCGAAGGATGGTGAGCCAGCGTGGGGGTTCGAGGTGGATGATATCGTCGGGAACTCCGGCGGGCGCATAGCCGCCAAAGAGCAGACCGGCATCTGCCGGATTGACGAGGCGCACGATCCATACGACGACGACCAGCACGCACAACACGGTGACCGCAATGTCGATACCACGCTTTAGCTTGCTCGATGCCACCTCCTCGCGCACGAACGCGAGCACAAACGCAATCGGCACCACCCAAAACAGCGGATGGTAGGCAAAGGCAGCCGCATAATCGAGGCGCAGCGCCGCCAGCCACGCCCTCGTCATGCCGCATCCCGGACAAGGAATGCCCGTCATCAATCGAAAAATGCAGCCAATGTCGAGCAGGTAGAGCGCGAGCCAGGCGACAAAGAGCGCGCCGGTGCAAAAAAGGGCGCGGCGAAGGAGCTCTGCCGTGCCCCTATGTCCCTGGAAGCTGTTCACGCCGCCCTTATTGTTAGGCACGAGCGCCAAGGCGAGTGTTGTAAGCCGTTGCCATGGCATTGGTATTATTGATGACGATGTTCATAGCGAAGATGGGACCAAGGCCGCACAGGAGCGCGCCGAAGATCTGCCACAGAAGAACGGTGGTGCCGTTTTCCTGGAACACCAGGCCGTAGCGAGGAGCGTTGGCCTGCAGGCGGTTGCCAATCTTGTAATACCAGTAGTACGCGTAGAAGCCGCAGGTCACAAACGATAGAAGGATGAATTCCGCCAGACCCGGCGTGTAATCGCCGTCATCCTGACACAACGTGTTGACGTCGCGTGCCAAGCAATACAGGAAGTAGAACGAATAGATACCGCAGGTCACAAGAGAGAGCAGCAGCCAGCCGATCAGGCTGCGGTCAGCCTTAATGGGGTCATAGCCCATCGGAGCGGATGCGGACTGTTGGGCGTATTGACCGGTGTACTGCTGCTGAGGCTGGGGCGCGGGCTGAATAGCCTGGGCCGGAGCGGGCTGGGGCTGCGGGGCCGCAGCGGCAGAAGCGGCACCAACGGCGGATCCGCAAACAGGGCAGAATTTGGCATCATCCGAAATGGGAGAACCACAAGTGGGACAGAACATGAGCCTCTCCTTTTCCTAAGGCGTCGCACGCCTTCAAACCTTACACGTCTACGTTCTCAACAATAGCCGCGACGTTGTTGCGCAACATTGACCAATTTCCGAGAAATTTTGCTGCAACCGTTTTCCCAGGCATTTTCTTGCTTTCGCAGTAGAAAAAGGCACCCCGGGCTCAGTTGCCCAGGGCGCCTCGACCGGCTATTCGGTTTGATTGTTTTCGGCAGCAGGATTATCGCCCGGCTCATCCGCCGGCGTGGCAACGGCATCCCAATCGGGCTCCGCAGGCGTCGCCTCGGACGCCGGTGCGGGGACAGGAGCAGGTGCCGGGGCAGGGGCAGGCGCGGGTGCCGGGGCAGGTGCAGGCGCGGGCGCCGGGGCAGGCGCAGCACCAGTGGCTGCCGTGGGATTGAATCCCGCAGGAGCAGGCTTCTTCTCACCCGGGAGCACAAAAGTCAAAACGTCGTCCTTGTCCTCATCGGCCCATTCGCTTGCATAACGTGCAGCCCAATAGCCAACGGCACGGTGCTTGAGCATCTTGCCAAAGACCGTAAGAAATACGGTGACGAAAGCGACCAGCACCAAGAACAGCGCGAGCGTGACGCCACCGCCGGTAACAATTGCCTCAATACCCGTAGGACGATAGTAGTAGCTATACATACCGACAGAGGCAATGGCGCCAAAGACGACCGTCAAGATCCATGTGACAACGTTGGCGACCAGGCCCGTCAAAAACTCGGGAAGGAACGAAGCACAGAACAGCTTGGTCTTGTTGTGCTTAAACGCCGCCCAGACCTTATCGAGCGAAAACGCGCTCTCGACACGCCCGGTCACCGCAAAGTGCATCACGGCGATGTCGGCGAACATCTTAAAGAAGACACCCAGAATCGCCGAGGCAATTAGCGCCAGGACAAGCAGGCCGAGCGAACCGAACAGCGCAGCCTCGAGTGCATAGGAGCCGTAATAAGAATACGAGCCCGTGGCGCCAATTACCACGCCCTCCACCAGCGAAAGCACTACACCGATAACGGGAATGGCAGCGATAACCTCGAGCACGGCCGAAATAACGCTCGAAAAGACTCCGAGACCAAACGACGTGGAACGCATGAGTGGACGGTCCATGCCGTCATCGACCTTGAGCGAAAGATCACGGCCCCACTCGATACCAAAGCCGGAACCACACACACTCGCAATGCAAGCTGCCAAAAAGCCGATGGCAGCCGCAATGCCGCCAATAACGGGAATAAACAACACGAGCACCGACACAACGCAAATCAGCGCCGGCAAAAACGCGATTTGGCATACACGCTGAAGCACGCCCGGAGTCTTGGTCATATCTTGGAACGCCTGAGCCACACAGCCCTTTGGCGCATTCGCCACGGGCGGTTGCGAAACAAACTGCTGGGGCTGAGGCTGTCCCTGGGGAGCGGGGCCAGAGGCACCGGCATTAGGAGCACCACACACGCCGCAGAACTTGTCGTTATCGCCCATGGGGGCGCCACACTGCGAGCAGAACATAGAATCATCCCTTCGTATCTTGAACGAATCACTTGGATCGCAAACGATGTCTTTAGCATCATTATTGCCCAATGTGGGGTCAAATACTCAAAGATGACCGATTTGCAAGGTACGCGGCGCCAGCAGGCGGTTCGTTGAATATGTCTGTGCTAGTTCGTTCCGCGGAAGCCCTTGCCGACGATCTCGGAGCTGTCGACGATCGTGATAAAGGCACCCGGATCGACTTCGCGCGCATAGCGGCGTAGTTGCACGGCCTCGCGACGGCTCAGCACGCTCATGATCACCGTCACGCACTTGCCCGAGAAGGCACCGTAGCCGCGACTGATGGTCGCTGTGCGGTTGAGATGCTTGACGATAAACTCCTCGACTTTGCGCGGCTCGGAGCAAATGACCGTGCAGACTTTGCGCAGGTGAATGCTCTCAATGGCTTTGTCGACCACAAGCGTCTTGGCAAACAGGCCGAGCACGCAGTACAGACCGACACGCGGGCCATACAAAAAGGCCGCGATGGCCACGATGCCGATATCAACCAACAGCAGCGCGCGGCCAATCTCGAGCGTCGTGCGGCGCTTGAGGATCATGGCAAGAATGTCCGTGCCGCCCGTCGAGGCGCCAATATCAAAGACAATAGCGCTGCCGAGCGCCGGCAAGATGACGGCAAAGCACAGGTCGAGCCACATATCACCCGTCAGAGAGACATCGGTCGGAATAAAAAGCTCAAACAGCGAAACATAGGCCGAAAGCGCAAACGAGGCGAAGACGCTCCACAGGATTGCCTTGCGCTCCAAAAAGATAAAGCCCAAGACGACGAGAACCACGTTGATAATCCACATAAAAACGCCGACGGGCAGGGTCGGGAACAGCGTGGACAGAATGACCGACACGCCCGAGGTGCCGCCAAAAGCAAAGTGATTAGGGGTTTTAAACGCAACGATGGCGAAGGCCGTAAGAATCAGGCCCAGATTGAGCTCGGCAAAAAAGCGCGGGAAGCCCGGCTCCTGGCTGCGCTTTTGACCGACACGCTCGCCGCGCTCGATATCGGTGCGATCAACCACGCGCTCCATCGGCACCACGGGAGGACGATGCACCTCCTCGGCAGCACGCGATGCCGCCTCTGCCGCGGCGGCCTCAATCGCCCATGCCTTGCTTTCTGTTTCGTGCTCGTCGGCCATTACGGCAACCCCTCGTTAACAATTTGGAAACAATGCGCCCATTAGGGTAACGCGGAACGCGACGATTGCAACCCCTAGTTAGACGAGCGGTATGCCCACATCGGGGGGCATACAAATAACGGCCGGCCACGCTTTTGCTTGCGCGGTCGGCCGTTTAACGTTTTCGCAGATAAAGCCTGCCAAAACAAACCTGTCCCTTTTTGGAAGGTTACTCGTGCTGGCTGGTGCGGTGCTCGTACTCCTCGGGGGTGATGACGTCCTCGATGCGCAGGTTGACGCCCGCCACCTCAAGGCCGGTCATCGCGGCAAGGCGCTCGGTGACACGTGCCTTGACATCGTCGAAGATCGCGGGCGCATAGGCGCCGTACTCGATAATGACGGAGATGTTGACGACCAAGCGATTATCATCGGTGACCTCAACCGTCACGCCCTTGGTCAGATTCTCGGCACCAAACTGCTCCTGCACAAAGTGCATAAGGTTACCCTTCATGCCCAGGACGTGCGGCACCTCGCGGGTGGCCATGGCGACGATCTTCTCGATCACACCGTTGGAATAGGTCAGCGAGTCCTCGGACTCGTCCGCTTCCTCGTCCGCCTCCTCGTCGTCCTCATCAGCATCGGACTCGGCCTCGACGAGCGCCTCGTCCTCGAGCGTCACATCCTCGGCCTCGGCAGCGACGGTCTCGTCTGCCTCGAGCTCGGTATCGGCTACATCGACCTTCGTATTAAAAGCCATGGTTCCTCCTTATGCCTGCCGCAGATGCGACAGTCGAATACATATTAGCGGCCGCTAAACAGACGGCCGAAGAAGTTGACGATCCCGTTCTCGCCGTCGCGAATTTGGCCGATCACGGCGCCGATCAGCACGAAGAATGCAATGACGAGCGTGTCCCACAGGCCGAGCGTGAGCACCAACACGGCGAGGACAAAGCCGGCGACGGCACCGAGCGTGGTGTTGGGATGACGCACAGCATAGCTCCAGATGGCAGCGCCCGTACCCTTGATGAGACCCATAGCCTCGTCAAAATCCGCGGCTGCCGCGTCTTGTAACTCGGCTGCCTCTGCTTTGGAATCAACAGGTTCGCTCGCCGGCGCAGCGCTCTGGTCAATCGTCAGGCGCGGCGTACGAGCGGTCTTATCTTGATTGGTATCACTCACCGGAAACCTCCACGGTCTGGACGGTAGTCTTGGACGGCAAAAAACGGACGCGCGCGGTCGTACCCGGCGTGCCAAGCATGGTGTCGCAAGCTTCCTCGATGCGCTGCTGCATCGCGGTAGCCAAAGATGCCACGTCCTTATCGTCAAGCGCGATAGCCTCGACCTTAAAACGGACGTGCGAATCGTCGGAACCTTGGACGCGGGCCTCGACATGCTCGATCATCACGCGGTCGTCGCGCTCGGCAGCAGCCCTGGCACACGAAGAAAGCGCCGCGAGCGTGACCTCGATATTGCGCTCCCCCGCCGGATGCACGCAGAACGGCTCGCGACGAGCAAACATCAGGCGAAAGAAGCTTACCAGCACGCCGATCGCCACAACTCCGCCGCATGCCGTCACGACAATGCGCGGCATGGGGTCGCGCATCAGCAACATAAAGCGATACGTATACGGCCCCCAAAACTGGCAGACAAGCGTACCCAGCGCCACGATGGTAGCGGCAAGGTACACGATCGCTAGGGCTCGTTTGAGTACGCGCACGCGGCGCTCCCTTCAAATCTCGGCTCTCGAAATGCAAAACGGTTCGCATCATTATAAAAGAGCCGGGTCCGGTGCTCTACGCACGCGGATCCGGCTCATCTATTCCACGAGGCTTGCATGCTCGCTTCATTATGCCCAGATATGCACGGCTTAACCCGTGCGGGCACTACTCCTCCTCGAGGGCAGCGATGACCTCGTCGGTCATGTCCATGGTGCTGTAAACATCCTGGACGTCGTCGAGCTCCTCAAGACGGTCGATGAGGCGCTGAACCTTCTTGGCGTCGGCGCCGGAGACCTCGGTCGGGGTGGTCGGGACCATGGTGGTCTCGGAGCCCTTGACCTGGACGCCCTGCTCCTCGAGCGCCTTGGAGACAGCCATGACCTCGTTGGCAGTAGTCCAGACGATCCACTCCTCGCCGGCGTCCTCGTAGTCCTCGCCACCGGCCTCGGCGATGGCCATCATGAACTCATCCTCGTCACCGGCAGCACCGTTGGCGATCATGGTCTCCTTCTTGGCGTTCTCGTCCAGAATCTCCTTGGCGACGACGATCTGGCCCTTGCGCTCAAACTGGAAGGCGACGGAGCCGGAGGTGCCCAGGTTGCCACCAGCGTGGGAGAAGGCGGAACGGACATCAGCGGCGGTACGGTTGCGGTTGTCGGTCAGGCAGTCGACGTAGACGGCGACACCGGCGGGACCGTAGCCCTCGTACACGATGTTCTCGTAGACGGCAGCGTCAGCACCCGAACCAAAAGCCTTGTCGATAGCGGACTTGATCTTGTCCTTAGGCATGGACTGAGCCTTGGCCTTGGCAACGGCAGCGGCGAGGCTGGCGTTGTTCTCGGGCAGCGGGTCACCGCCGAGACGGGCAGCAACGGTGATGTTGCGGCTCAGCTTGGAGAAGAGGGCGGAACGCTTGGCGTCCTGCGCGCCCTTACGATGCTTGGTTGTGGCCCACTTAGAGTGTCCGGACATACGTGTCTCCTATCGGTTTCGACCTAAAGCCCAGCGCAGATGCTCGGGCAATATAAACAAACGTCGTTATGATATACCTACTGGCCTGCGAGATAAACCCCAAAATGAAGGCGTCGTGATGATGACCCCTTTGGTGCAAAGAAACCTGACCCCCAATGCACCAAGTTAGGACCGGAGGAAGTCGCTGCGGGTGACGGTGGCGCCGATGGCGAAGGGCATGCAGGCGATGACCGGATACAGATAGCGCATGTAGGTCGAGCCGTTGCACGGGCCAATCAGGCACACGGCAAGCACGCCCAGCAGCGGCACCCAAATGGCCAGCCCGCGCCACGAATGACGACGTAGCAGATAGACCACCACGGCGATCATGATCCACACATAGGTGGCCGAGCTCATGGTGAGCGAGATAAACGGGATGCGTTGTACTGCCACGCGATACAGGTTGATCAGGTGGTCGCACCAGCGCACAACCTTGCTATCGACCGGATGGAAGTCGAAGTACTTGAGGTTATCGGGCTTCGCCATGATCTCGGCACTGCGCGCCGTGCTGTAGACCCATGCGTCGCGAGCGCTCGGATAAAAATACCCATAGTAGTTATTGATGAGCGCCGAGATATAGCACCCGGGGTCCTTTTTGAACATCTGGGCCCACACCTCAAAATAGGCCTTGATGTCCTCCTGCGAGGCGTACTCGTTAAAGCAATTTTTGACGGCGTCCGACTTATCCGGGTTGTAACGGCGGCCCAGGTTCTCGTACTTGAGCACACGGTCGATCACGGCACGCTCTTCGTCGGTCACCAAGCCGTCGCAAGGAGCCTCCACGATGGTGCCGTCCTCCTTAACCGTGGGGTTGACGCCCGAGTTGAGGCCGTCGTGCTTTTGGACAAAACGAGCCGTCTGCTGGAACGGAATCGAGAGGATTTCGCGCTTGGAACCAGGCGTGATGTCGTGTGCCGGCATAAAGACCTTGGTGAAGTACATATTAGAGGCAAGGCAGAGTGCAAGCACCGCAAGAACTCCCACCCAGCGGAAACGCGGGGTGGCGCCCGAAGGCGCAGCACCAGCCTGCTTGGCTGCACGACGAGCCACATGCACGTCCCATGCGCAAAAAGCTGCCGCGATTACGCATGCCGCCAGGGGAAACACCAGGCCGCCGTTGCGCAGAAACGTGGAACCCATGGCACCCAGAGCGAGCAGCAGCCAATCATGGCGCGCAAAGAGCATAGGCCTCTGTTCGCCTGCACGCTCGGCATTGGCATCGCGACGGGGCAGGCCGCAGGCCACGAGCTTCACGGTCTGCACCAACAGCATCAAAAACGCGTCGGCAAACAGCACGTCTTTGGTAAGCAAGGCCGCATAGTTGGAGAACATGGGCATAAACACAAAGAACAGCAGGATCGCACCGCGAACCGGCAGGCTCACGCCCAGCTTGCGCAGCGACGAGATTGAATAGGCCATGCAGGCGGCCGTAATGACGAACTGAGCGCAGGTATAGATGATGAGGCCCGCGTTGGCGCTGTTGAACAGTGAAAGCCCCAGCTGGACGTACGAACCGATGATAGCCGTGTGCACCACGGGATGATGTCCGTTGAGCAACACATTGGGGTTGAGCAGACGCAGGTAGTCACTCGTGCCGTTGGGGTAGTTGAACCACTGGCGAATCTGCGCACCCGTGTCTCCCATAAAAAGGCCGGGCAGCGAAGCGATGAGCGTGGGCGCCCAGGCGACCATAAGCACCAGGAAGGGCCCGGCAAAGGGATGGACCGAGAGCACGGCGTGAGCCACACGCCATACGCGGCCAAAGTGCGCTTCAGAAAACGGAATGCGCCGAGAGCTCAACCAATCTAGACACTCAAAGGCGAGGTAGAAGGCAACGACCGCCAAGAGCATCCAGCCCGCACCGCCTATCCAGGCGCAGATGATGCGGGCCTTGTCGCCAAGGACAATCTCGGCCGAGTCGGTGAGGTCGTAGCTGCGGCCAAACACCATGCAGACGGCAAAGAACAGCGACGGAAGGATCACCGAGGGACGCCAAGCGTCGCCGCGGCCAAAGAATACGTAGCGAAACGGCAGCGTGAGCAGGCAGGCAAGCGCAAGCAGCATGACCGCGTCGGTATGGCCGGCAAACGAGAGGAGCACCTCGTAACACACGTACAGCATGCCCGAGGCTTTGGGGTCAATCGCCAAGACTGCGTTGCTCGACACCGGGGCGGGATCGATGGAAAACGCCGTGGTCGCCAACAGCGCGAGCAAAAATGCGATGAGCGTCTGCTTGGCGGGATAGCGCTTAAACCAGACGATGCGGGCAGCGTCGCGCGCAGCCGTTGTGGAGAGGTCGGAATCCTTCACAGTCCGAAAGCCTTTCTAGAAACCTATCAAACTCGGCAAAACCACCACAAAGGTGCCTGTCCCCTTTGTGGTGGTTTTGGTGGTTAGGCGTCGAGGTAGATGCGCTGGGGGCGATTGCGGTGTCGGGCGAAGATGATGAGCGCCAGACCGGCGATCACGAGCGGCAAACTCAGCAGCTGACCCATGGTGATGACGCCGCCCAGCAGATAACCCAGCTGGGCATCGGGCACGCGCACGAACTCAACGAGAAAGCGGACGATGCCGTACCCCATCACGAACACGCCCATAAACGTACCCTGGGGCAGCAGCGGCTTTTTGCGGCTGAGCACCTGCAGAATGCAAAAGAGCACGATGCCCTCAAGAAATGCCTCGTAGAGCTGGGAGGGGTGACGCGGCATATCGCCCGCAGTCCCGCCAAAAACCACACCCCAGGGCAGATCGGTCGGCTTGCCCCACAGCTCTCCGTTGACAAAGTTGGCACAACGGCCCAGGCACAAGGCCAGCGGCGCGCCTATGACGGCAAGGTCTGCCAAAGTCCATGCGTCGAGCTTATACATGCGGCACACGAGCACGCCGCCGATGATGCCGCCCACCAGGCCGCCATGGAAGCTCATGCCGCCTTCATTGGTGGCAAAGATCTCGAGCGGATGCGCCCAGTAGTAGCCGTCGCCGTAAAAGATGACGTAGAACAGGCGCGCACCGATAATGAGGCCAAAGACCACGCCGACCACGACACTCGTCAGGTCATCAATCGTGATGTTAAAGCCCCAGCGACGCTGTGTGCGGTACATGACAACCGCCGTGAGCAGGGCGCCGACCACATAGGCCAGACCATACCAGTAAATCGTGATAGGCCCCGCCGAAATCGCGACGGGATCAAGCATATGGTAGAAGTCGTTGAGCATGTCGACCCTCCTACTCCCTACATACAAATGCGGCCGCGGGCCTTACGCTCGCAGCCGCATATTTGGGCGTAACGTCTATGCGGAGCGTACCGTCCGCAGCTTTCGCATCTTAGAACGGCGCGTACTCGTCGTACAGGTCGTCGGTCTCGCCGGAGGCATTGACCTGCTCGACACGGGTAACGCCGGGCACGTGCTCCTTCAGGATACGCTCGATGCCCATAGACAAGGTCAGCGAGCTCATGGGGCAGCCGGCGCAGGCGCCCTGCAGCTCCAGCTTGACGACGCCCTCGTCGTCGACGCCCACATACTCCATATCGCCGCCATCGGCCTGCAGGTTGGGACGAATCTCTTCAAGAACCTTCTTAAGCAGCTCTTCGTTAACAGCCACAGGGGCTCCTTTCTCACAATAACGCGGGCACGCCCGCGGACAGAAGCTATGTTACTACAGCCATGTACCCGCTCACGAGCCGTCCATGCGCGCAGACGCGACTTTCACGAGTAGTCAATTTGGGACGGGGCTCTTTGAGCTGCGTTCGTCGTCAGATAGCGACAACGCATGATTACTGTCGAGCCTGTCCCCCGGTACCAATCTGAACATCGACGATGACCTGGCGGTAGCTGATGCCACAGGAGTCGAGGATGCGGCGGCTGATGCGTCCGTCATCGGTGTCGGCGTACTTGTTGTCCAGGTAGACAACCTCGCCCACGCCCACCTGAGCCAAAATCTTGGCGCAGTCGTGGCACGGGAACAGCGTGACGTAGACCGTGGAACCCTCGAGGTCCTTGAGCGAGCCACGGTAGTTGAGCACGGCGTTGGCCTCGGCATGGACCACGTAGTTGTGCTTGTCCTGCAGCGGGTCGTCGCTCGTACCCCACGGAAAAAAGTCGTCGTTGAGCGCCGAGGGTGTACCGTTGTAGCCCACCGAAAGGATGCGGTGGTTGGTGTTGGCGATGCACGCACCCACCTGCGTGTTGGGGTCCTTGCTGCGGCGCTGCGCGGCGATGGCCACGCTCATAAAGAACTCGTCCCAGCTAATGACGTCCAGGCGCTTGCCTGACGAAGTTTGATGAAGATCGTCCGACATGGCAGACACCTCCGTAATCGCAATAGTTTGACCCATTGTAGCAGGTGAAAGGTGAGGGCGTTTGTCCCGCCGGCGCCCTCACTTTTACACGCGGCGGGGCTTTTGGTTGATGTGGTAGAGCTCGGCGAGTCCTCGCAACGTCAGCGCGTCGTCGACCGTCAGGCTATGGCCGACAAGGGCCGCGAGCGCCTCGGCGTCGTCGCCGGTAATGACGATGGGCACATCGCCCTCCCCCGCAGCCTTGGTCGCGCGCATCTCGGCGAGCACCATGTCGAGCATGCCGTCGATGCGTGCCACCTCGCCCAAGACCACGCCCGAGCGCATGGCCTCGCGCGTGTTGCGGCCGATCACATGCGTGGGCGCCGAAGGCTCGACCTGCGGCAGACGCGCCGCAGCGGCCGAGAGCGAGCGGGCGCCGAGCGCCAGACCCGGCGCGATGACGCCGCCCACAAAGGTACCGCACGCGTCGATGACCTCGATATTGGTCGTAGTGCCCAGGTCGATCACGATGCACGGAGAGCCGTAAACGGCCCGGGCCGCCACGGCGTCGGCGATGCGGTCGGGGCCGATCTCGGCCGGGTCGTCGTAGTGGACGGGCATGCCGGTCTTAAGTCCCGGCCCCACCGTGAGCACGCGCCCCGTGCAGATGCGGGAAAGCGCCGTCTTCCACGGGCGCTCGAGCGCCGGCACCACGCAGCTCAGCACTGCGGCCGCGGGAACGAGTGCACCCGGCATGCCCGCATCGGCCGCTAGCGCGGCCATGACTTGAGCGAGACGCATGCGCGCCTCGTCTGCTGTGATGCTCGACGGCGTGGTGATCTCGCACGTCGCAAGCGGGCATTCCTGCGCCGCGGCCGAATCCTCGGCAAACAGGCCAAAGCGAATGAACGTGTTGCCCACGTCGACCGTCAATATATATGCGCACCCATTAAGCATCGTCGGCGCTCCTTTCGTCTGCCCAGCAGTATATCGCCTACCTAAACCAGTCATCCCGAAATGACTAGCTTGCGGTTATACTGGTGCGCGGTCGCGCGCGAGCTCACGCGGCGGCCCTTGGTAACCCGACTTCCCGCGCCGTATCCGTAGCGGCGCTCCCGGGGGAAGCGGATATACGCAAAGGAGTTCTATATGAGCAATCCCTCGAACCGCGCTTCGATGCGCGGGCAACTCACGCTGCGCGGCGTCGTCATCGGCGTCCTTGGCTGCGTGATTATCACGGCAAGCTCGGCCTACACCGCCCTCAAGATGGGCGCTCTCCCCTGGCCGATCGTCTTCGCTGCCGTCATTTCGCTGTTCTTCCTTAAGCTCATGGGCAATGCCAGCCTCAACGAGGCCAACGTCACCCACACCATCATGTCCGCGGGCGCCATGGTCGCCGGCGGCCTGGCGTTTACCATCCCGGGCGCCTGGATGCTGGGATATGCCGACCAGATCAGCTGGCTCGACATGTTTATCGTGGCACTCGCCGGCACCATCCTGGGCCTGCTGGCCACCGCGCTCATCCACCGTCACTTTATCGTGGACGCCGCGCTTGAGTTCCCCACCGGCAACGCCGCAGCTCAGACCCTGCGCGCAACCGAGGCCGGCGGCAAAACCGGCAAGCAGCTCTTTGGCTCCATGGCCATCGCCGGCATCTACAGCGTGCTGCGCGACGCTCTGGGCGTGGTGCCCAGCATGCTGTGCACGCTCAATATCCCCGGCGTGACCTTTGCCATCTACAACTCGCCCATGTTGCTGTCCATCGGCTTTTTGGTGGGCTTCGCCCCCGTCGCGTTCTGGTTTGCCGGCGCGCTGCTGGGCAACTTTGGCATCATCGTGGGCGGCACCGCTGCCGGTCTGTTCGATGTTGTGACCGCACAGGGCATTGTTAAGTCCCTGGGTATGGGCCTCATGATGGGCTTTGGCGTCGCCGTCGTCCTCAAGGACATCCTGCCGCAGGTCGCCGGTATCGTCCGCGGCCTCGCCGCCGACAGCTCCACCGACACCGACGAGCAGTCGCTCATCTCGGGCTCCCTTAAACTCGACGCCGGTATCATCGGCCTGGGCGCTGCCGCCATCGCCGTGATCATCGCCATCGTGCTCGACCTTGGCCCCGTCCCGGCCGTCATCGTCACGCTGTTCACCTTTGTCACCACCATCATGAGCGCGCAGAGCTGCGGCCAGACGGGCATCGACCCCATGGAGATCTTCGGCCTCATCGTCATGCTCATCGTTGCCGCCTTCGCGCAGCTCGCTCAGGTCAAGCTGTTCTTTATCGCCGGCATCGTGGCCGTAGCGTGCGGCCTTGCGGGCGACGTCATGAACGACTTCAAGGCCGGCGCCGTGCTGGGCACCAACCCGCGTGCACAGTGGGTCGGCCAGGCCATCGGCGGCATCGTGGGCGCCCTGGTCGCTGCCGCCGTCATGGTCGCGCTCGTCACCGCCTATGGTCCGGACGCCTTCGGCCCCGACAAGAGCTTTGTGGCCGCGCAGGCAAGCGTGGTCGCCACCATGGTCTCGGGCATCCCGAGCGTGCCGTGGTTTGCGGGCGGTTTTATCGCCGGCATCGTCATGTACTGGCTCGGCATTCCGGCCATGATGATCGGTCTGGGCGTGTACCTGCCGTTCTACATGTCGCTCACGGCCTTCTTGGGCTCCTGCGTCAAGCTCGCCTACGACAAGTGGGCTGCACACCGCGACGCCGCCGCCGGTCTTTCGGACGAGGAGAAGGCCGCCAAGGATGCCGCCTTCCAGGAGCAGGGTCTGGTTGTCGCCAGCGGCCTGCTCGGTGGCGAGTCTATCGTCGGCGTTATCCTGGCGTTTGTCTCCGTGGGTCTGAGCCTGCTGGGCTAAGCTGAGCAGCTGCTCGACAGCAACCATATTGTCTACGATTTGCTCGGTCGGCAGCTTTCGCGGCTGCTGACCGGGCTTTTTGATATCGAAACAAAGAAAGGCCGGCGCGCTGCGTTTAACAGCGCGCCGGCCTTATCGGTTAAGCTATCGAAGCGTTCCTGCTATGAACCGAAGTTCGTTGCAGAATCTACGCTCGAAACGCTACATCTGCTTGCGACGACGATCGCTCAGCGTCACACCAGCGGCCACGAGGGTGATACCGCCGATGACGAACACCTCGCCCGCAAGAGCGGAGTCATCGCCAGTCTGGGCGAGCGCGGCCGACGTGGCCTTCTTCTTGGCGACAGGAGCCTTTGCAGCAGCCTGTGCAACCTGAGGCTTGGCCTGCGGCTCAGCCTTGGGATGATACTTGTCGCACTCGGCCTGCGCGGCAGCCAGGGCATCCTTGGCATCGCCAAGCTCAGCCAGCGCGGCGGCATAGGCGTCGTTGGCATTGGACAGCTTGGCATCGGCATCGCTCAGAGCAGCCTTGAGACCAGCGGCGGCATCGACGGCAGCCTTATAGCGAGCGTAGGCAGCGTTCAGCTTGACCAGCTTCTCGTTGCCCGTCGTGCCCGCGGCAAGGGATGCCTTGTGGTCGACAGCCTCAAGATCGGCCTTGAGTGCCTCATCGCTGGCAAGCTCTGCCTTGGCCTTGACGATATCGAGGTTCGCATCGACGACGGCTTCGTTGGCGGCCTCGAGCTGCTTCTGGGCATCGGCGACACTGGCCACGGCAGCGTCGCGGGCGGTCTTGGCGTCGTCGACCGCTTTTTGGGCTCCAGCGAAGCGCTCGAAGGCCTTGTTCGCGGTAGCCAGCTCACCCTCGGCGGCCTTGGCCTTGGCCTGTGCGTCGGACAGGGTCTGCGTCTTGGCGGCAACTGCCTGCTTGGCGCCCGAAAGAGCGGTCGCGGCCTGGACATCTGCGGCCTGGGCCTTGTCTACACCAGTCTGGGCGGCATCGTCGGCCTTCTTGGCATCGCCAAGCGAGCCCTGCTTATTCGCAAGGTCCGCCTGGGCGGCATCGCGCTTGGCGGCAAGGTCCTTGACCGAAGCGGTAGCGTTGCCATACGCCTCATTGGCCTGTTCGGACTTTGCCTTGGCGGCATCGCGGGCGCTGCGAGCCTTCGCCTTGTGAGCAGCGGCGTCGGCTGCCTTCGTCTTGCTGTCAGCAAGCGTGGCGTTTGCCTTATCGAGAGCTGCCTGGGCAGTAGCGGCCTTGCTCTTGGCGGCATCGAGGTTCTGCTTGAGGGACTCGATGTCGATTCCGCCGAGCGCGTCCTTCGCGGCGTCGTATGCCGTCTTCGCGGCGGCGGTGCCGGACTTGGCCTTCTCGTACTCGCCCTTGGCGGTGTTCGCGTTCGTGTCGGCCGCGGTATAGGCGTCGCGCGCGCTTTCTTGCTTATCCAATGCGTTAGAATAAGCCGTTCCAGCAGTCCCGAAGTTCTTCTGCGCTTCTGCCAGCTTATTCTGCAGCTGCTTCAGCTGCTCCTTCTGCTCCTGCGTGCCGCCTGCGTTGTATGCGGAATCGATGTAGTCGTTCAGGAGCTTCTTGAACTCGGAGACAGTGAAATCAGCCTCACTGTCAAAAGAGCTGTAATCGAAGATTGTTACCTCGGAATCGGTGTTCTTACCGCTACCGGTCGCGATGCCGATAGCCTTCGTGCCGGCATCGATGATGTTGAGATAGTGCCCGCACTCATGGTAGATGCTGCTGTAGTGCTGGTAGATATAGTAGGAATCATATCGATGGTTTCCAAGGTCACTATTCTTTTCGACGTACTTATCGAATGCCTCTTTTTCCTGAGTGTAGAGACCGGTATATGGCCAGCCAAGCGTATCCTCGGTCTCGCCGCCGGTATATGCGCCGCCGCCGCCGGCAAGATTTTCTCCATTGTCCCAGTAGCAGCCCGAGTGTCCCCAGATGTTCGATGAATATGATACATTAAGGGCGGCTGCCGCAGTCATGCGGAGGCTGACGCTGAGCGCCGACTGGCCGTTCGCCTTGCGGAGGTTGTTCTGGGTGTCGAGATATGTCAAGGCGTTGCGCATCTGCTCCAGGGAGAGCGGGTTGGTGTCGCGAGACATGTCATGATCGACGTACTGGTCATACCATTCGGCCTTGTCAGCGGCACCGGTCAGCATCGATACGGCTTCCTGGGCGTTCTTTTTCTGCGTGGCTGTGAACTGGCTGCCGCCGATGATGTAGTTCATGAAGCCGAACATGCCCTGGCTGATTACATTCTGGTCTACGGTCATGTTCGACTTGAGGTCGGCAATCTGCTGGTTAAGCTTCTCGACCTCGGCGGTTGCGGCATCGTATGCATTTTTCGCATCGGTTACTTCAGCACGAGCCTGATTGAACTCGTTGTGCTTCTGTTGACGGATCTCGACGAGACGGTCGTACTCCGCCTTCTTGTCGGCCTCGGCCTGCTGGGCCTGCTCGTATGCCGTCTTCGCGGCGTCACGCTTACTGGCCGCGTCCTTGTACTCCTTGTTTGCCGCATCGTATGCAGACTGGGCAGATGCCACGGCAGCGTTGGCGGCGTTGGCCTTCTCCTGCGCGGCGGTGGCGGTATTCTGGGCCGCCTGCAGGTTCGCCTGGGCGGTAGCGTCGGCATCCGTCGCGGCATTGAGCTCCGCCTGCGCGGTCTTGAGCTCACCAGCAGCAGCGATCTTGGCGGCCTCAAGCGCACTCAGGTCGACACCCGTACCCGAGACGGCAGCATCGAGCGCGGCCTGCGCCTGGTTGAACTTCTGCTGGGCGTTATCGCGCGCGGTGGTTGCGGCTGCGAGCGCAGCGGCAGTCTCCTGCTTCTTGGCCTGGGCAGTCGTCAGAGCGGCCTCAGTGTCCTTCTTTTCCTGCTGGGCGCTAGCCTCGGCAGCCTTGGCCTGGTCCAGATTGGCCTGTGCAGTAGCAACGGCCTTATTGGCGTCATCGAGCTTTGCCTGCGCGTCCTCGACGGCCTTCTTGGCGGCCTCGTACTCGTCCATACCCATGGCCTCGAGCTTGGCCTGGGCATCATCGAGGGCCTTCTTGGCCTCATCCTGCTTTGCCTTGGCGTCCTTGAGCGCCTGGGTCTTATCCTCGACACTCTTGTTGGCTTGATCGAGCTGATCGTTCAGGTCGCCCAGCTTCTTCTGCTGCTGCTCGGTCTTTTCGACGGCGGCTTTGAGCTCGTCAATCTTCTCCTGGAGCGCGGCGACTTCTGCTGCGTTCTGCTCGATTTCGTTGTCGCTCACAGCCTGCGAGGCCTGATCCTTTTGCTGCTGCGCCTGCTTTTGAGACTGGCCCGCCGCATCGGCCTTCTTCTGGGCGGCATCGTAGGCGGCCTGAGCGTCCTTGAGCTGCTTTGCCGATTCCTCGGCCAGCTGGGCAGCCGTCTTTGCGGTTGCTTGGTTACCGGCGACAACGGTGTTCTCTACAGAACTACCCCCCCCCTGAACAGAATCGCCGTTATCGGTTGACGGTGCGGCGATTGCCGCCAGCGGCGACATGAGCGGCTGAGCGATGAGGCCCGCCGTCAAAACGGTTGCGACGGCGCGGCTAGCAACGCCCTTGACGTTGACGGCCTTAGCCCGAGGCTCAAAGTGTTGTGGACTGTAGTTTGCCATGGCTTTCTCCCTTTGACACGGATGTATCCATACGCCTCTAAATGTAGGAGCTGAATTTTGAATTCTGTTGCGCAACATTGGTCACCAGCGGATTTTTGAAATTCGCGCTCTCGTGCTTCACAATTTCGTCACATTTGAAGGAGCTGGTGCATCATATTTTCGCGGGATGGAATTGAGCCTGTGATTTGCATTTGCTCCCGCGTCATCCGCCCTATCGAATTCCGCATCCAACAGACACCCCGCCCGCCACGGTGTAGAGTTAAGACAACGGGCGCGTTGCGCGGACCGCGCTGGAACGAGGTGGACATGGAACTCGACAAACAACAGCTCAAGCGACTGCGTGAGCGCCATCATCGGCGCCATGGCATCCGCCCCGCCCACAGCGAGGCCATGAAGAACGCAAGCCGCTTTCTAAAGCAGGCATTCAACATTCGCGAGGGACGCGCGCCCTATCATGTGATCCGCAAGCGCTTTGTAAACGGGGCGCGCCTGACTGGCTCGCACTTATGCATCCTGATCATTGCCATGTTGATCGCGAGCATCGGCCTCGATATCGACTCGGATATCGCCATTGTAGGCGCCATGCTCATCTGCCCGCTCATGGGCTCGGTCCTTGCCATGGCATACGGCATCGCCACGCTCGACCGCGAGATTGCCGTCGAGGCCGTCGCCAGCCTCGCGCTTCAGATGGCCTTTTGCCTGGTCACGTCCACGTTGTACTTTAAGCTCTCGCCCCTTGGCACCACCACGGCCGCCATCATCGACAATTCGACACCGACTGTGTGGGACCTTGCCGTCGCGCTCGCGGGCGGCTTTGCGGGTGGCCTGGGCAACTCGCGCGACCAGGAACCCGCCACGCTTATCGCCGGCGTGGCCGTGGCGACCGCGCTCATGCCGCCCCTGTGCGCGGCGGGCTATGGCATCGCCATCGCAAGCGGGTCGCTGTTTCTCTCGGCGCTTTATGAGTTTGGCATCAACGTGGTCTTTATCGCACTGGCCGCCGAAGCCGTACTGCTTCTTTTGCGCGTGCCGCTCAAGCGCGACCTCAACGGCGACGGCATTGTAACTGCCGAAGAAAATGCCGAGGTCGACGAGCTATCGCGCAAGGTGCGCCGCCGCATCATCGTGGGCACGGTGATCTTTGCCATCCCCTGCATCGTTATGACCGCGGGTTCCATTGGCTCGGCGCAGGCCGGCGTGCAGGACGGCTACGGCGTCACCGAGACCACGCGCGAGCTTGCGGCGGTGCTGCCAGGCTTTAAGGATTACACCGTCGCCGTCGAGACCTCGGCCATCGAAGGCGACGAGAAGGGCATCGTCGAGCGCGAGATCGTCGCCCATGTGACGACAAGCGAGGCGCTCGGGGCACACGACCGCCACGTCGCCCGCAAGCTCATCGACCTCAATGTGCCCGAGCTCGATCGCGTTGAGTTCGATGTGAAGTGATGCGGGACGCGAGGCGGGCCCGGCGCGAGCGCGCGCAGCCACGGGGCACAGACGCAGCCAAGCGCAGCGCTACAGCTCGTACTTGTACACGCGGTAGATGTACTTCTCGGCTTCCATCTCGTAGGTGGCGATGGGCAGTCCATAGCGATCGTACTCGGCAAAAGTCTTGGCCATGCCCGATGCCACGAGCATGCTATTCGAATCGCCGACGCGCTGCGCACTGCTCGCATAGCCCGAGAACGGCACGGCGATCTGGTCCACAAGCTCGTAGGTGCGCACGGTCTCGTCCACCGTAAAGATGCGCCCAAACGAATGCGTTCCCTTGCTGTAGTCGGTCGCCACCGCGGCGCCCAGCTGGCCCCAGTCGAACTTGGGATAGCGCTCGGTCGCACCAAAGTTGTTGTCGTATAGCAGCACCTGGTAGCGACCAGTCGCTGCCGTGTCAGAACTCGGCAGATACGTCACGCTGTGCTGGCCTGCATTGAGCGAGAAATCGCCCTGGGCCTGCAATAACTTGTCTTCTAAGCCCGAGCCAGCCCATTGCCACTCCTTTCTATTTCTGGGTCCATCTTCTCACTGCTGGCGGCCGAAAATGATCCGTTTTCCTCCGACCCCGAGGGATCGTTCTTAGTACTTGAAGAAGCCCTCGCCCGAGCTTTCGCCCAGCTTACCTTCGTCGAGCATTTTCTTGAGGACGGATGCCATAGCCTTAAAGTTGTAGGGCATCATCATCTTCTTGAGCAGCGGGCTCACCAGGCCCGGGACCTTCTGATACTGCATGACGATGTTGTAGGCCGTCTGGATACCCACCGTGTCGAATACGCGAAACGGACCCTTGGGAGCGCCGGTGCCGCGCGTCCACGCGAGATCGATGCTCTTGGGGTCGCTCACGCCCGAGACATACAGGTCAAGGCCCGAAAGCAGCCACGGCACCAGCATGGAATTGAGCAGGTAGCCGTTCTTTTCCTTGTTGACGGGCAGGGCAAGCATGCGGATATCGTTGGCGAAGTCGACGAGCTCGTCGAAGTAGCGCTTGTCGGTTTGGCTCTGGGCCATGACCTCGGTCATGTTGTTCTTCCAGATGGAGTTGGCAAAGTGCAGCGACAGGTACTTCTCGGGGCGGCCGGTGTACTTGGCAAAGGTGCTCGGCAGCAGCGTGGAGGAGTTGGTCACGACGACGGTCTTTTGCGGAAGGACCGGGGCGAGCTTCTTGTAAAAATCGATTTTTGCCTGGGTGTCCTCGGCCATAGACTCGATGACCAAGTCGGCGTCGGCCACTGCCTTGGCAAGATCGAGCTCCAGCTTGAGTGTGGAGTAGGCGCGCTCAACGGCGGCGAGTGCCGCCTCTTTGTCGAAGGGCTTGCCGCTATCGGCGATACCGGAGCACCACTCGCCCGTGCCGTCCGCCATACCCTCGATTGCCGCGATGTACTCCTCGCGCACATGATCGATCTTGGGCTGGGTGCGACCGATGCTGCCCTCGCTGCGCAGCCAAATCGTTACATCGAAGCCGCAGTAGGCAGCCTGAAAGGCAATCTGGCTTCCCAGCACGCCGCCGCCGGCAACGCAAACGGTCTTGTAGCTCATAGGAACAGTCCTCTCTTACGTAATTCCATAGATGTGTATTTATTCAACCGTAAGAGGGCTGCACACTGGGGGTGGGTTCTATAAACGGACGGTAATTTGCGGCGAACGGCTACATCTGTTCATTATCTCAGGGTTCCGAGGGCGATTTTTTGTGCCACCGAGACGTCGTTTGCGGAAGTATGCGGCAAATTCCGGAACCCTTGAGCACCCCCCGATTTTCCGCCAATAAAACCGCAGGTACAGGGCTTGGACATATTCGGTGTGCTCGGTCTATTCAGATTTTGCCGCATACTTCCGAAATCTGAGTTCGCAAAGGGTGATAGTCGGGGCGTTTACGCAACATATGTCCAAGCAAAAACGGGTGGTAGCCGGTACGGCCACCACCCGTTTGTCTCATATCCAGCCCATAGCAGGCCAGCTACTTCTTAATGCCGCGTCCCAGGCGCTCAGCGACCGACGCCACGGCGCTCTCATCGACCGAACCGCAGCTCACGCAGCCGTCGTGGGCACGCATCTGACCGGTGACCTCGTCCATCGCGAGCGGCGCCACCTTCTCGAGCTTAAAGCCCTTGCCGGCGCGCATGTTCTCCTTTGCCACGCTGATCATGAGCTTAATACGGTTGAGCTGGTTGACCTCGGATGCACCGGGGTCGTAGTCCACCGCGACGATGTTGCTCTCGGGATGTTGGCGGCGCAGCTCCTTGATCACGGCCTTGCCCACCACGTGGTTGGGCAGGCACGCGAAGGGCTGCGTGCAGATGATGTTGGGCGCACCGTGGTCAATCAGATCGAGCATCTCAGCCGTGAGCAGCCAGCCCTCGCCCATGTTGTTGCACACCGAAAGCACCGTGCGGGCCTTGTCGGCCATGGTGCCGATGCGCTCGGGCGCCTCGAAGCGGCGGGACTTCTCGAGCATCTCCTCCACCGGCGTGCGCATCCAGTCCACGAGCTTGATGAGCGCCTGCATACCAGCGCGCGTGGTAGCGGAGCTTCCCAACTCGTCCTTCTGCAGCTCGGCGTTGCTCATGGAGTACAGGAAAAAGTCGAGCAGACCCGGCACCACGGCCTCGCAGCCCTCGCGCTCGATGACATCGACCACGTGGTTGTTGGCTGTGGGATGGAACTTGACCAGGATCTCGCCGACCACGCCCACGCGCGGCTTGGTACCCTCGCCCACGAGCGGCATGGTGTCGAACGCGCGGATGGCCTCGCGGCACAGCTTGGTGTAGTTGTGGCGGTTAAACTTGGGCGCCAGCTTGCGAGCGCGCGCCATGTACTCCTCGTAGAGCGCGTTGGCGGCACCGGGCGTAGCCTCGTACGGGCGGCAGCGATAGAGCATCTGCATCATCACGTCGCCAAAGAGCACCGCGTAGACTGCCTGCTTAAGCAGCGCCGGCGTAATCTTAAAGCCAGGGTTGTCCTCGCCCAGCGCCACGGCCGAAAGCGAGATCACCGGGATCTCGGGGTGGCCGCTCTCGCGCAGGGCCTTGCGGATGAGTGCGATGTAGTTGGTGGCACGGCAGCCGCCGCCGGTCTGGCTGATAACCACGGCTGTCTTGGACAGGTCGTATCGACCGCTCTCGATGGCCTCCATGATCTGGCCCGTCACCAGGATCGACGGATAGCAGATGTCGTTGTTCACGTAGCGCAGGCCGGCCTCGACGGCATCGTGATCGGTCGAGGGCAGCAGCTCCAAGTTGTAGCCAGCACCACGGAACACCTCTTTGACCAGGTCAAAGTGGATCGGCGCCATCTGCGGGCACAGGATGGTGTAGCCCTCCTCGCGCATCTGCTCGGTAAAGGGCACCTTGGGCCACGCGGTCGAAGCACTCTCGCGCTGCGCCTCGAACGTGTACTTACGGCTCGCGAACGCGGGGGCATCCGTGGAGGGCGCCACCGGCGCGGCATCGCCCTGCTCGTAAGTCTCGCCCGCGGCCGTAGCCTCGGCCAAGCGCTCGGCCTCCTGGTCCTTGAGCGCCGCCATGAGCGAGCGAATACGGATACGCGCGGCGCCCAAGTTGGACACCTCGTCAATCTTGAGCACGGTGTAAATCTTGCCGCTGGCCTCCAGGATCTCCTGCACCTGATCAGTGGTCAGAGCGTCCAGGCCGCAGCCGAAGGAATTGAGCTGGATCAGGTCCAGGTCGTTGCGCATCGTCACAAAACGGGCGACGGCGTACAGGCGGCTGTGATACATCCACTGATCGACGACGCGAATCGGACGCTCGGGCTTCACCAGATGCGCGAGCGAATCCTCGGTAAAGACCGCAAAGCCAAAGCTCGAGATAAGCTCGGGCAGGGCATGGTTGATCTCGGGGTCGTTATGGTAGGGACGACCGGCGAGTACGATGCCGTGGCCGCCGTGGTCCTCGACCCACTTAAGGGCCTCCTCGCCCATGGTCTGGATGTCCTCGTGAAAACGCGCGTCGGCCTCGTAGGCGGCGTTGACGGCGGCATCGACCTCAGAGCGCGTGATCTTGGGACCGCGCACGCGACCGCGACCGGCCTCAGCATCGGCCACACGGTCGACGGCGAGCACCTGGTATAGACGGCGCTTGAGCTCGGTCTTGTCGTGATAGGGCACAAACGGGTACAGGAACTCGATGTTCTGCTCACGGATCTCGTCGATGTTGAGCGCCAGCGCCGTGGGGTAGCTCATGACGATGGGGCAGTTATAGCAGTTGCCGGCGGTCGGATCCTCCTTGCGCTCCCAGCGCACGCACGGCATCCAGATAAAGTCGACGTCACGGTCAATGAGGTTCATCACGTGGCCGTGGCTCATCTTGGCCGGATAGCACACGCTCTCGGACGGCATGGACTCGATGCCCGCCTGGTAGGTCTTTTTGCTCGACTGGTCGGACAGCTGCACGCTAAAGCCCAGGCGCGTAAAGAACGCATGCCAGAAGGGGTAGTTCTCGTACATGTTGAGTGCGCGCGGGATACCCACGGTGCCGCGCGGGGCCTCGTCGGGGCTCAGGACCTCGCGGTCAAAGAGCAGCTCGTTTTTCTTTTTGAAGAGGTTGGGGGCCTCAGTCTTCTGCTTTTTGTGGCCGGCGCCCTTCTCGCAGCGGTTGCCGGTAATGAAGCGCCTACCGCCGCCAAAGTCGTTGACGGTAAGCTGGCAGTTGTTGGAGCAACGGCCGCAGCGGACATGCTTTTGCGTCACGGTGAGGTGCGCGATGTCCTCAGCCGAAAGAATGGTCGAGGTGCCGTCGGCGCCGGCGCGATCGCGGGCGAGCAGGGCCGCACCGTAGGCGCCCATGCAGCCGGCGATGTCGGGACGCACGGCATGAACGCCGGTGAGCTGCTCAAACGCGCGCAGCGTGGCATCGGACATAAAGGTGCCGCCCTGGACGATTACCTGGCTGCCGATCTCCTTGGGATCGCGCAGCTTAATGACCTTGAACAGGGCATTCTTGATGACGGAATAGGACAGGCCGGCGGCGATGTCGCCCACCGTGGCGCCTTCCTTTTGCGCCTGCTTGACGCGCGAGTTCATAAAGACCGTGCAGCGACTTCCCAGGTCGACCGGGGCTTTGGCATGGATGGCGGCGTTGGCGAACGCGCGCACGTCCATGTTCATAGAGACGGCGAAGCTCTCGATAAAGCTACCGCAACCCGACGAGCAGGCCTCGTTGAGCATGATGTGCTCGATGACGCCGTCCTTGACGCGCAGGCACTTCATGTCCTGGCCGCCAATGTCCAGAATGAACTCGACGCCGGGCAGGAACGCCTTGGCGCCGCGCAGGTGCGCGACGGTCTCGATCTCGCCGGAATCGGCCTTGAGGGCCTCGATGAGCAGCGCCTCACCGTAGCCCGTGGTGGTCACGTGGCCGATGGTGCAGCCCGCGGGGATGTGGTTGTAGAAATCGGCCATGATGACCTTGGCCGTGCCTAGGATGTCGCCGTTGTTGTTGCCGTACCAGGTGTGCAGCAGCTGACCGTCCTCGCCCACGAGCGCGGCCTTCATGGTGGTGGAGCCGGCGTCGATGCCGATGAACACGCGTCCGGTGTAGCCTTCGAGCTTGCCCTTGGGGACGACCTCGGTGTCGTGGCGGGTCTTGAACTCGGCAAAGTCCTCGTCGGTGGCAAAGAGCGGATCCAGACGCTCGACCTCGGCACCCTGCGTGTCACCCAGGGCATCGATGGCCCCGATGAGCTGCGGGAACGTGCTGAGCTTGTTGGACTCGTGCGCCATGGCGGCGCCGCTCGCCACAAACAGGTGAGCGTTTTGGGGCACGATACGGTGCTCCTCGTCCAGATTGAGCGTGAGGTAGAAGCGGTGGCGCAGCTCGGAGAGATACTGCAGCGGGCCGCCCAGGAAGGCGACGTTGCCGCGGATGGGACGGCCGCACGCCAGGCCCGAGATGGTCTGGGTCACGACAGCCTGGAAGATGGAGGCGGCCACGTCCTCGGGGCGGGCGCCCTCGTTGAGCAGCGGCTGCACGTCGGTCTTGGCAAAAACGCCGCAGCGGCTGGCGATGGGATAGATGGTGGTGGCGTTGGCCGCGAGCTCGTTGAGGCCGCTGGCGTCGGTGTGGAGCAGGGTTGCCATCTGGTCGATGAACGCACCCGTGCCGCCGGCGCAGGTGCCGTTCATGCGCTGCTCGATGCCGTTATCGAAGTAGATGATCTTGGCATCCTCGCCGCCCAGCTCGATGGCGACATCGGTGGCCGGGATGAGGGTCTCGACGGCACGCTTGCTGGCGATGACCTCCTGGACAAACTCCAGGTCGAGCCACTGGGACAGCAGAAGGCCGCCCGAGCCGGTGATGGCGCAGGTCATCTGGGCCGTCGGCAGCACGGTCGCAGCGCCCTCGAACAGGTCGCGGGCGCAGGCACGGACGTCGGTGTGGTGGCGCTGGTACTTGGCGTAGACGATCTGGTTGTCGTCGTTGAGCACGGCAAGTTTAACGGTGGTGGAGCCCACGTCGATGCCCAGGTGCAGGTTGCCGCGAGCGTTCTCGGGGTTGAAGATCGCGCCTTCGGGGGCGTGGGCGGCGGCTACGGGCTCGGCAGCGGTAGCGGGCTCGCTGGCGACGGACGTCTCCCCTGCCGCGTTCTTGGCATCGGCAACTGCCTCGGCAACTTTCTCGGCAGCCGCGGTCGCGGCCTTCTGCGCGGCGTCCACCACGGCGGGCGCGGCCTCGCGTGCGGCAGCGACCATGCGATCCTTGATGCCATCGACGAGTTTGCTCATTATCTCTCCTCTTAGTTGTTGGACTCGACGGTTGCGGCGGTGTCGGCCGTATCCTCGAGCTGCAGGTTCAATAGCTTCAAGCCGTATTCCGGCACGTTGATATCGATGGGTTGACCATATAGGTCGCCGGGACGCACAAAGGCGATAACCGTCATAATGCGTGCCATGGCCTCGGGCGATTCGGTGAGGCCGTGCTCAAACCAGCGCTGAATCATGCCGACCTCGGCGCTCACGACGTAGGTAACGTAGTAGTCAAAGAACGTGCCCAGCGCCAGGCCCAAAATGCCCGTCTGTGCACGAGGCACCACGGCCTCACGCGCGGTGTCGATAATCTTCTTAATGAAAGCCTGGTCGCCGCCCGGGCCCAGCAGCGATCCGATTAAATCGCGGTTGGCCGCAAGGTAGCGCAGCAACTCAACCGAACCGGGCGCCGGCTCGAGCTCATCGATGTTGTGATAGAGATCGGGCAACTGAGCTGCGGTGATGAGCTCAATGCGCTCGCGGATCTCGGCCAGCAAGCCGTCCTCGATTTGATTGATAAAGTCGGGAATATCGCGGTAGTGCGAATAGAACGTGCGGCGCGTAAGGCCAGCGCGCTCGGTGAGCGACGCGACATTAATGTGCGAAAGGTCGCCGCTTTCGGCAAGCTCGCTGGCAAGTGCTTGGCGTAGGGCACGCTGCGAGCGAAGGGACCGGCGATCACATTTCTCGAGCTGGGACAAGCGTCCTCCTTGTTACTCAGTCTGCGCGCTATTGCACAGTGCGAGTATTATTGCACACCGTGTGTATCAACACGTAAAGGCAATATTTTGGATGTGACAAAGGGGCTGTCCCTTTGTCACATTCAGCGACCGCCTAGGTTGTGCCAGTTGTGCCTGGCTTTTGAAGCGGCATTGCCGATTGTTCAAAATGTCATTCGTGGGTAGAATAGTGTCGACGGCAGCCCAAGTTCTGGAAAGCTGGGCAGCGCCGTTGTTTGCATTAGGGGGTCAACGCCTTAGCGGCGGCGACCCCTTCTGTTGCGCTTCGAACGCTGCTTGAGTGCCTCGGAAAGGCCGACAAGTGCCGTGAAGAACGAGACCAAAGCGGTCAGAAGTCTCACGAAATCAATCAAATCGGTCATGGGCATCACCTCCCATCAGATGGAGGGCGCTGCCCGGCACATGGAACTGCCGCCAACAGTATCAATTCTATCAAAGCGCAGTTAGATATGCGAATGTTTGTTCGCATATCAGAAGATCGGAACTCGGGCATGGCGAAGGAGCAGTTCCTTTGCCATACCCGAGCTTGTCGCCGAACTGCTACCTACATTTTTCGAGTTATTCGGCCACGCTGCTGGTTCTGCATAAATGCACCACCGGGATTATCTGAGAGTTTTTGTCCTTATTTGAGCGCATACATGCCCATTTGCGCACTTACGTCACCGAATCAAACACCGTTAGAGGTATGAATGTTCCTGCGAGGGCATCTTTAGCCATTTAACGACCTCCGACAGGCCGAATAACTCGAAATTTGTTGGTGGCGAAAGCGTAACAGTCCTATACGCCAAAAGCCGGCATCTCCCATGTGACAAAGGGACTATCCCTTTGCCACATTATTCGATGACGGTGCGGGAGTTTTGCTTGCGCATGGTGGCGAGCATGTGTTTGGGGACGGCGTGGACCATGCAGCTACCGATGGTCGCGCTCGCGGCGGTCTTAGCTGCATCGCTTGCGTTTTTGGTCGCGTAGCTGTGGCGGAAACGTTTGAGCATGGCAATGTCGTTGCCGCCGTCTCCGTAAACCGCAACCTCGTCCTCGGCAATGCCGTAGTAGCCCGCCAGCCAGGCCACGCTCTCGCCCTTGTTGCATGCCACATCCGTGATCTCAAACATCACCGGATCGAACGGCGCGTTGACCACGCGGTCCGAGCGCTCGGCCAGATACGCCTTAAGGTCACGCTCCAGCTCGGGCGAGGTCACGCGGCAGTTGATCTTGCACACATCGTGGCGCAGGATGTCGCCGATCGACTGATCGAAATACTGTTCCTCGTGATAGCCGCCACGCGCGCGCATGCCGCGCATCACGATACGCTTGATGGGTCTGTCCTTTTTAAAGCCCGCCTGGTGCATCTCGAACGATCCGCTCGAAAACATGCCATCGGGCGTGGAGCAATCAAAGCAAATGTCCGGAAACTCCTTGAGCAGCTCCTCGGTGATCTGCGGGTCGATGGTCCAGGTCTTGAGCACCTCGCCATGACTGTCGCGCACAATGGAGCCGTTAGAGCAGCAGGCGTCAAGCGCCAGGCCCGTAAAGCCATGCTCGCCGATCGGCAGCGTCGAGCGTCCGGTCGCGGGAACCACATGCAGGCCAGCCTCGGTCAGCTCGCGAATGACACGGCGAATGGTCCCGTCTGCCTCGTGCAGGGCATTCAACAGCGTTCCGTCTAAGTCACTCGCAAACATCTTGATCATGGGCATGCCTCTCCTTCGTCTGCACGATATTGTAGACGAGAGCGGGCGCGTCCCAAGAGAGACGCGCCCGCTAGGCGAAAGATTGTCCTACACCGCGGCGGGGCCGTGTTCGCCGGTGCGGATGCGGATAACTTCCTCGACCGGCTCGACCCAGATCTTGCCGTCTCCAACGGCACCGGTGCGAGCAGCATTGCAGATAATCTCGACAATTCCGTCGACATGCTCATCGGCGCAAATGAGCGTGAACTGCACCTTAGGGATCGTGTTGACAAGCAACTCGTTGCCGCGCGCGTATTCCTTCCAGCCATGCTGTGCACCGCAGCCCTGCACCTGGTTGATAGTCATGCCGCGAACATCGGCAGCAAACAGCGCATCTTTAAGAACCTCAAGCTTTTCCTGGCGCACGATAGCCGTGATCTTTTTCATAATGAATTCCTCTCAATAATCAACGTATCCCTTTACATGAGACGCGGGTTTCCCAGGTGCCGCAGATTGGGTTGAAAGAGGAGCGCCGCGTACTTTTGTACGCAAGCGACGGTTTGAAACCCAAGGTGCGGTGCCTGGGGAAGCCGCTAGTCAAGTCCCGAGAAGGAGGGATATGCGCTCTCGCCGTGTTGACTCGCGTCCAGGCCCAGCGCCTCGTCGGCCTCGTCCACGCGCAGGCTGCCGTGGAACAGCGCCTTGACCACCGCGGCGGTCACCAAGTCGAGCACCAGTACAATAGCGACCGTCACCACAATGCCCAAAATCTGCGAGACGAGCAGCGACACGTCGCCCGTGTAGAACAGGCCACCCTTACCGGTCCACGAGAGCTCCGGCACACAGAACAGGCCCGTGAGCACGCCGCCCAAGATGCCGCCGATGCCGTGGCAACCGAACGCGTCGAGCGCATCGTCGTAGCCAAACTTGGTCTTAAGATGGCTGATGGCCAGGTAGCAGACAGGCGAGACGATCAGGCCCATGACCAGCGCCGCCCACGGCTCGACAAAGCCCGCACCCGGCGTGACCACCACAAGGCCCGCAACCAGACCGGTGCTGACGCCCACCAGCGTGGGGCGACCGGTATGCACGCGCTCGACGGCAAGCCACGAGACCATGCCCGCCGCGCTGGCCGTCACGGTGTTGAGGATGGCAAGCGCCGCCACGGCGTCGGCCTTAAACTCGCTGCCGCCGTTAAAGCCAAACCAGCCAAACCAAAGCAGGCCGGCGCCCAGCGCCACAAACGGCACGTTATGCGGACGGTAGCTCACCATGCCAAAACCACGACGACGGCCGAGCATTAAGCAGAGAATCAGGCCAGTCAGACCGGACGAAATGTGTACCACGTCGCCGCCGGCAAAGTCGAGTGCGCCGATGATGTCGCCGATAAAGGAGCCATCGCCGCCCCAAACCATGTGGGCGAGCGGCGCATAGACCACAAGCAGCCAAATGCCCAGGAAGGCCGTCATGGCACCAAACTTAACGCGGCCGGCCAGGCTGCCCGTGACGATAGCAGCCGTGATCATGGCAAATGCCATCTGGAAGGCAATGTTGATGATCTGAGGGTAGGCGGCACCGTCCGCGGCATTGCCCTCGGCCGCCTGCAGCACCTGGTTGAGTACCGGCAGGCACAGCAGCTGGTCAAGGCCTCCATAGAAAAACGCCAGACCCGGTGTCATTAAAAACACGAGCATGGTGCAGACGAGCATAAACGTTGTCGATCCCGTATCGTACATTCGCTCTCCCTTGGTCGCATGAACGTTGTCGGCGCCCATAATGCGGCCGAGGGGCAACTGGTGTAGACCAGATACGGCGTTGTTAAACGCGGCGTTGTCGAATGGAAACGGTGCCGCAATCTTGGAAACGGCGCGGCAACGGACGCGAAACGGACGGGAAATACGCGAGCAAGGAAGCCGTGAGCGCGCCCGTCCCGGCTAGCGGCGGAACAGCTCGTGGGCGCGGTCGCGGAGATTAGTTGCTCGAATGACACCTTCGTAGCGATTGATGCGCAGGCGCGGGAAGGCGTTAAAGAAGCGTAGGTCGCGGCGGCTGAGTGACACGCTCGGCACCGGACGGCTTATGCGCTTGCCGGCAAGGCGACGACTGAGCGACGGACGCGGCATGTTCGGCGCGGCATCGGCCACGCGGCGGGCGGCAAGCGCCAGGCCGCGAGCACCATCCGCGATAAACGTCGGCATCGAAGCCTTCTCGCGCAGGGCATCGAGCGTCGCATCGCCCAGCTCCGCCAGCCACGCGTTAACGGCACGGCTACGGATATGCGTCTGTGCCACCGAGTCAATCGTCGATTCGGGAATGCGCTCGAGCATTGAGTCGGACGCATCGGCAAGCAACTCATTGATGCGGTCGGCAAGGTCGGCGCGCACGCGCTCCAGCTGATCGGACAGACGCCGCCAGCTCGCCAACGAGCACACCGCGTCGACCATCATCGCGACCGCGACGATAAAGGCGGACAACCGCACAATCAGCACCGGCAGATGGCCAAGCAGCCCCAACACCGCCGGCTCCACCACGCGACAGATGCACAACGCACCCAAGCCAAACGCACAGGCCCAGTACAGACAGATGCGTCCGTGCAAGTTAAACGGCAGGTGCGAATAGTCCCAAAAGCGAGCGCCTGTTGTCTTTTCCAATAGGAGGCCCACACTGTACTCGATTACGCTGCACACAAGCGCCGCGGCGACAAACTGGCTCGCGGCATCCGGAATTCCGCGCAGCAAAAGCCAGCAGGCAATGCCGCCCACACCATAGATAGGACAACACGGCCCCAGCAAAAAGCCACTGTTGGCAAATCGTCCGTGATTGAGCATGGCGCAGACCGTCGACTCCCATGCCCAACCGCAAAACCCGTAAAAGGCAAACGAGAGCACCAGTGCCGAAAGCGGGCAGGCGGCAAGCGTCGAGCCGCCAAAAGCCATATCAATCGCGGTTCCCACCGTCTACCCTCTCCCCTTTTCGCTCGATGCTTTGCTCACGCCATCGTCCGCCTCGTCCTTGCGCGGCAGGCGGCCGGCGACTGTCTCGCGCAGCGCGCACCATTTGTCTGCCAGGCATACAATCCAAGCCTCACGACACGTCGGCGGCACCGGCACCAGCGGAAACATATGCCGCACGATAATATTCCGCTCGCGCGGCGTCAGCTCAAAATCTTCTTCCGCACGCGCCAGGGCAAAAAACGGATGCCGAAATCCGTGCAGGCGATGGCTCGGGTCGGGGTCGTGCCAATCGTAGAGAAAGTAATCGTGTAACAGGGCTCCGCGCAGCAGCGAGGCACGGTCGACCGAAATGCCAGCACGGCCCAAGCGCTCGGCAAAGGACAGACTTGCCCGTGCCACCGAGGTCACATGTGCATAGACCGTCACGTCGCCATGCTGGATAAACTCGCGCGTCAGGTCCAAGCGGCCCGCCTGGGCGAGCTGGCGGGCGGCATACTCGACCTCGTGCGCGATTTTCTCGGCACGAACGGCATCGGACATGCTGCCTCCTTCCGGCGGCTCATGGCGGCAAGCCACGGCCTGTGCACAATCGATAAAAACATCATGGAACACATCAGTATGGCATCGGACAAAACGTTTTGCCCCACCAGTTGGCGAATTACCGCGCCGCCGTCACATATCAAACGCCAAAATGTGCGAGACTGTCTTGTGCAATTGTGTCGGCCGAGGGAGCGCCGGCGCTCGATTCGCATGGAGTAACCCACAACGATGCTGCTTACGCAAACGACAACGCCCGAGGACGTCAAGGCTCTCGACCGCGCCGAGCTTCCGCTGCTCTGCGGCGAGATTCGCCACGCCATCCTCGAAAGCTCCGCCGCTGTCGGCGGACACGTTGCCCCCAACCTGGGCGTCGTTGAGCTTACGGTTGCGCTTCATCGCGTGTTTAACTCCCCTATCGACAAGATAGTCTTTGACGTTTCGCACCAGACCTACGCCCACAAGGCGCTGACCGGGCGCGCGTATACCTATATCGATCCGGAACGTTTTGGCGAGGCTTCTGGCTTTGCCAATCCCGACGAGTCCGAGCACGACCTGTTCGCCATGGGCCATACCTCCACGTCGGTGAGCCTGGGCTGCGGCCTGGCGCACGCTCGTGACCTGGCGGGCGATACGTACAACGTCATCACCATCATTGGCGACGGCTCGCTTTCGGGCGGCCTGGCGTTTGAGGGCTTTAACAATGCCGCCGAACTCGATAGCAACCTGATCATCATCGTCAACGATAACGACCAGTCCATCGCCGAGAACCATGGCGGCCTGTATCGCAATCTGGCCGAGCTGCGCACCAGCAACGGCACCTGTGAGCGCAACGTTTTCCGCGCGATGGGGCTCGACTACCGCTATCTGGACGCCGGTAACGATGTGTTGGCCCTCGTCGACGCGCTGCAGGAACTGCGCAATATCGATCATCCCATCGTGCTGCACGTCTCCACCGCCAAGGGCAAGGGCTTTGAGCCGGCCCAGAGCGACCCCGAACGCTGGCACCACGTGGGTCCGTTTGACATGGCGACTGGGCGCAAGCTTTGCCCGGGCCATCCGAGCGAGCCCGCGCCGCGCACCTATGCTGACATTACGGGCGAGGCGCTCAGCGCCGCCATCGAGCGCGATCCACAGGTCGTTGGCATCACGGCCGCCACGCCCTACATTATGGGCTTTACACCCGAGCTTCGCGCTGCCGCCGGCAAACAGTTCGTCGATGTGGGCATTGCCGAGGAGCACGCCGTGACCTTTGCCACCGCGCTTGCGCGCTCGGGCGCCAAGCCAGTCTTTGGTGTGTACGGTACGTTTTTGCAGCGCGCCTACGACGAGCTGTGGCACGACCTGTGCCTCAACGACGCCCCCGCAACCATTTTGGTGTTTGGTGCGTCAATCTTTGGCACCACGTCCGAGACGCATCTTTCGTTCTTTGATATTTCCATGCTGGGCGGTCTTCCCAACATGCACTACTTGGCGCCGGCCTGCATGGAGGAATATCTGTCCATGCTGAGCTGGTCGCTCGACCACCGCGAGCATCCCGTGGCAATCCGCGTACCGGGCATCGGCCTGGTAAGCCGCCCCGACCTTGCGCCCGCCGAAGACACCGACTACAGCGCCGTTCGCTACAACGTGGTGCGTCAGGGCCGCGACGTTGCCGTGCTCGCGCTTGGCGATTTCTTTGAGCTGGGTGAGCGCGTGGCAAACCGTCTGACTGCCGAGTACGGCATCGAGGCCACGCTCGTCAACCCGCGCTTTGCAACCGAGCTCGACCGCGAGTTCCTCGACAGTCTTGCCGCCGAGCATCGCGTTGTCGTCACCCTCGAGGACGGCATCTTGGACGGCGGCTGGGGCGAGCGCGTGGCATGCTATCTGGCATGCACGCCGTTGCGCACGCGCACCTTCGGCATCGCCAAGGGCTTCCCCGACCGCTACGACCCCAACGAGCTGCTCGCTCAGAACGGCATGACGGTCGAGAACATGGCCGCCGAAGCCGTAAGGCTACTCAACGAGTAAAAAACCTCCGCAAGGAAAGCATCCCTGCGGAGGTTTTTGTTTTCGCGACGCGATTATCTCAATCTGTAACATCCAAGGCCCGAATTCCCGTCTAACTGTTACAGATCTAGACAAGACGTCTTAGTCCCTGACCTTTGTCTCAATCTGTAACAGATAGAGACCTTTTAGCCATCCAGATGTTACAGATCGAGACATTCGAATTCCCCTGAAGTGAAAATCTCGATCTGTAACAGGTAGAACCCATTTCCTCGTCTAACTGTTACAGATTGAGACAAAGCAGCGAGACAGGCCACCACATCTGCAAGAACCACCACAAAGGTGCCTGTCCCTTTTTGGTAGGTAGAATAACCCATAAGGCAAGTATGTTTCTGAGTTATTTCGTGTTGACCCATTTGAGCGCGATAGGGTATAACTCTACTCAACCGCTAGGGATTTTATTGAGAAAGGTGTTCTACCATGAGCAAGAACCTCTCCCAGCAGGTCGTTCTCGACCGCCGCGGCTTCGTTGCCGCCACCTTCGCAACCGTCGCCGGCCTTGGTCTTGCCGGCTGCTCTGACACCAGCGCCGAGGCCGACAAGGGTTCCGCCGCCGGCTCCTCCAAGAGCTCCGAGGATACCGAAGTTTCCGCCACGCTCAATGCCAAGGCATTCGACAAGCTCGTCGACAACGGCCCCAAGGCCGATGACGATGCCATCGCCGCCAGCACCTGGGCCACGGCTGTCAAGGACGCCGGCGTCTTTAAGATCGGCGGCGTTCAGACCTCAACGCTCTTCTCCCTCCTCAACGAGAAAGACGGCCAGACCCGCGGCTTCGATGCCGGTATCGCACAGCTCCTGTCCAACTACATCCTGGGCGAGAACAGGGTCGAGATCACCCAGGTGACCTCGGACACGCGAGAGTCCGTCCTGCAGAACGGCCAGGTCGACGCCGTCTTTGCCACCTACACCATCACTGACGAGCGCAAGAAGCTCGTCTCCTTTGCCGGTCCCTACTACTACACCCAGCAGGCTATCCTGGTGCTCGCCGATAACGACGACATCAAGAGCGTCGACGACCTGGCCGACAAGAGCGTTGCCGTCCAGTCCGGCTCCAACGGCCCCGCCATCCTGGAGGAGCTCGCTCCCAAGGCCAGCCAGCAGGAGTTCAAGACCGACGAGGAGGCCCGCCAGGCACTCCAGCAGGGCCGCGTTGACGCCTACGTCATCGATAACAACATGCAGCAGAGCGCCCTGGTCCGCGAGCCTGGTAAGTACAAGATCGCCGGCAAGCCCTTCGGCAGCAAGGAGCCCTACGGCATCGGCCTGCCGCTCGATTCCGACGGCGTCGCCTTTGTCAACGACTTCCTTAAGAAGATCGAGGACGACGGCACCTGGACCGAGCTGTGGCAGATCTGCATCGGCGACCGTACGGGCGACACCAATGTTCCCGAGCTGCCCGAGATCGGCGCCTAGGCAGCGGGCCTGGTAACGGCCGCAACGAAACCATACGGAAACGCATGATGCGCTTTATTGCGGTAAACTGTTTCCTCACTGAGTTGTCGGGGCTTCCGTACACACGGGAGCCCCTTTCCTTATCGGCGGGAGGTCCGCATGAGTCTCTCCGAACTCTGGTCGCTCTATGGCCAGAACTATATCGACGCGCTGCTAGCAACCTGGGGCATGACGCTTGAGTCGTTTGCCATCGCCATGGTACTGGCCGTCGCCGTCACCGTGATGCGCGTGTCGCCGCTCAAGCCACTGCGCGTCTTTGGCGACCTGTATGTCCAGGTCTTCCGTAACATCCCCGGCATCGCGCTGCTCATCATCGTCGTCTATGCGCTGCCGCCGCTCAAGGTCGTTCTGCCCTACCGCACCTGCGTTATCGTCGCCACGGTCCTTTTGGGCTCGGCCTTTGGTTCCGAGAACTTTATGAGCGGCATCAACACCGTCGGCGTCGGCCAAGTGGAAGCTGCACGTTCGCTCGGCATGAGCTTTAACCGCATCCTCGCCAAGATCGTGATTCCGCAGGCGCTGCGCTCGAGCGTGCTGCCCATGACCAACCTCTTTATCGCCGTCATGCTCACTACCGCACTCGGCAGCCAGGTGCCGCTTAAGCCGCAAGAGCTCACCGGCGTGGTGAGCTATATCAACACGCGCTCGCTCGGCGGCGTCGCCGCGTTCTTTATCTCGGCGCTCGGCTACCTGGGCACGGCCTTTGTGGTGAGCCACATTGGCAACTATATCGATAAGAAGGTGAGGATCCTCCGATGAGCAAGCACTCCTCCCCTGCACTTACCATGCGCGATGCGCTCTACGAGGCTCCCGGTCCCAAGATGCGCGCCAAGATTCGCATCGGCACCGCCATCTCGCTTGTTGCCGTGGCCGCACTCGCCGTCCTGGTACTGCAGCGCTTTTATGTGACCGGCCAGCTTTCGGTCCACTATTGGTATTTCTTTACGCACCTCACCACCTGGAAGTTCTTGCTTGCCGGCTTTGAGGGCACCGTTAAAGTCGCACTCACCGCTGGCGCCATCGCGCTGGTGCTGGGCTTAGCCCTTATGCTCGGCCGCACCAGCGACATTAAGCCGCTGCAGCTGGTCTGCCGCGTGCTTACCGACTTCTTCCGCGGTGTGCCGAGCCTGCTGTTTATCTACTTCTTCTTTTTGGTGCTGCCCCAGTACAAGATCTCGCTGCCGTCGTTTTGGATGCTCACGTTGCCTGTCGCGCTCGCTGCGGCCGGCGTGCTGGCCGAGATTTTCCGCGCCGGCGTCAATGCCGTGCCGCGCGGTCAGGTCGAGGCAGCCCAGGCGCTCGGTCTCTCCAAGGCCAAAATCACCTTTAAAATCGTGTTGCCGCAGGCTATTCGGTTTATCATTCCGTCGTTGATTTCGCAGCTCGTGGTCGTAGTCAAAGACACCACCGTCGCCTATGTAGTGAGCTACCCCGACCTCATGCAAAACGCCCGCGTGCTCATTACCAACTACGACGCCCTCGTGTCGGTCTACCTGGTGATCGCAGTCATCTACATCCTCATCAACGTCGCGATCAACAAGGCCGCTGTCTATGTTTCGCACAAGACCGGCGCGACCATCATCCGCTAACGCTTTACCATTTCGAGTCATAAGGAGCCGAGCACCATGGCACAGAGCACCTCTTCCACCGGCAATCAGCCGCTGATCGAGCTCAGACACGTCGATAAGCACTATGGCGATCTGCACGTCCTCAACGACATCAATCTGTCGGTCGACCGCGGCGAGGTCGTCGTGGTGATTGGCCCCTCGGGCTCGGGCAAGTCGACCATGTGCCGCACCATCAACCGCCTGGAAACCATCGACTCGGGCGAGATCCTCATCGAGGGCGAGCCCCTGCCGCAGGAAGGCAAGGATCTTGCCCGCATGCGTGCCGAGCTGGGCATGGTGTTTCAACAGTTCAACCTGTTCGCACATATGACCGTACTGCAGAACGTCATGCTGGGGCCGGTCGACGTGCTGGGCGTGTCCAAGGACGAGGCCCGTGAGCGCGCCATGGACCTGCTGAGCCGCGTGGGCGTGGCCGAGCAGGCCGACAAGGTGCCCGCGCAGCTTTCGGGCGGCCAGCAGCAGCGCGTGGCCATCGCTCGTTCACTCGCCATGCAGCCCAAGGCTATGCTCTTTGACGAGCCCACAAGCGCCCTCGATCCCGAAATGATCAACGAGGTGCTCGAGGTCATGGTCCGTCTGGCCCAGCAGGGCATGACGATGATTGTCATCACCCACGAGATGAACTTTGCCCGCCGCGTGGCCGATCGCGTCGTCTTTATGGCCGACGGCCAGATCGTGGAGACCGGCACGCCCGACGAGTTCTTCGACCATCCCCAGACCAAGCGCGCCCAGGACTTCCTCAACTCCATCAAGGGCCACTAGCCCAATTGCCACGCGGGCAAATTCATCAGTAACGTTTGTCCCGCGCCACCCCTGCGCCATGTCCACCCGGATTCGAAAGCCGCACCCATGATCGGAACCCGCACCTCATCGTCCTATACTCCGCACGTCGACGTCGATCCCGCCGACCGCCCGCTCATCCTGGTAGCACCACGCTGGGAAGAAGCGAAGCCCTATTTGAGCGAGACGCTCTCCCCCAACGAGGAGATTGCGAGCGTATTTGTCGACGCCATTCTTGCCGCCGGCGGTCTGCCGCTGCAGATGTCCATCACCGAGGACATTGAGGTCATCCGTCATTACGTCGATATCGCCGACGGCATCGCCATTCCCGGCGGCCCCGATGTCAATCCCAAACGTTGGGGCGATGATCGACCCTACGACCCCACCCTCTGCTGCGAGATCCGCGATAGTTTTGAGTTTAAGCTGGTCAGCGAGGTGCTCCGTGCCAAAAAGCCGCTCTTTACCACCTGCCGCGGCACGCAACTGCTCAACGTCGCCACCGGCGGCACCCTGTGCATGGACGTGCCGAGCCTGGGCGCGCGCGAGGGCCGCACGCAGTGGCGCCATACCCACGTGCTCAACGACCCTGTGCATCCTGTCGAGGTCGTGCCGGGCTCGCTGCTGGAGCGCGCGGTTGGCGGGCACAGGCTGATCCAGACCAACTCCGCACATCACTGCTGCGTCGATCGTCTGGGTAAGAGCACGCGCTTGGTCGCCAAGGCAACCGACGGCGTTCCCGAGTGCATCGAAGTCGAAGGCCAGCCGTTCTGTCTGGGTGTGCAATGGCATCCCGAGTACACCTGGCAGACGCTCGAGACCGACTTTAACCTGTGGAAGTCGTTTGTCGAGGCGACGGCCAAGGTAAAGCAGACCCGCTAGTTCGCGAACCGCATAACAGATAAGGGCGCCCCGCCGGCCACATGGTCCGACGGGGCGCCCTTTTGCCTATACGCGACAGGCGCGCAGCCCAAGGCTCGCAAGCTCTTATTCGGCCGTCTCGCGCAGGGCCGACATCGTTGCCGCATATTGCTGCTGCAACGCATGCATTCCCTCGCGAGCGCCGTCAACGGCATCGGCACCACGCAGTGCTTCGGTTACCACGACCGCCGGCTCGTACAGATTATCGAATCCCAGGTTCTGGCTCACGCCCTTGAGCGTGTGCGCTGCCATAAACGCACCTTCGGCGTCTCCCGCCGCCATGGCGGCCTCCAGCTTGTCCATGCTCTCGTCATCCAAAAACTTGAGGGCAAAGCGGGTAAGCATTTCCTCGCCCATCAGCCGAGCGCACGCGTCATCATAATTGGCGCCAATCTTCTCATACGCCTCACGCATGGAAATCATGGATTAAAACTCCTTTGGTCAAACTAAATCGTGGGAAACGCGACAACGTCGGCGGGGCGTGCCAACGTCTCGGCAATACGGTCTTGCACCTCGAGCAGGCAGTCGAGCAACAGCGGGTTAAAGGTGCCGCACTTACCGTCCAGGATCATCTTGATCGCCTCCTCGTGCGGGATAGCGTCCTTGTACACGCGCACGCTCGTCAGCGCATCGTACACGTCGGCCACCGAAACCACCTGTGCGGCAATGGGAATTTCGTCACCCTTAAGGCCATCGGGATAGCCCTTGCCGTCCCAGCGCTCGTGGTGCCAACGCGCAATCTGGTACGCATATTCCATAAGCGCATTACCGACGTGATGGCGGCCCAGCTCAAGCAGCATGTCGGCGCCGATCGTGGTATGCGTCTTCATAATCTCGAACTCCTCGGGCGTAAGGCGTCCGGGCTTGTTGAGAATCGCATCGTCTATCGACATCTTGCCGATATCGTGCAGAGCCGAAGCCAGGGCGATCGTGGAGCGTTCCTCATTGTCGAGGGAGATCGTGTCGCTACGCCGGACCAGACAGCCAAGCAGCAGCTCGGTCAACTTCTCGATATTCGTAACGTGCCTGCCGCTCTCGCCGTTGCGAAGCTCCATGACGCCGGCCATGATGTCGATGAGCATGCGACTGTTCTTGACGCGCTCGTTGTACTGCTGGGACAGCAGGTTCGTCAGGCGGCGCTGTTTGGCGTATAGGCGGATGGTGTTGCTTACACGGCGGCGCACGACACGGGAGTCAAACGGGCGGTTGATATAGTCCGAGGCGCCCAGCTCGTACGCGCGCAGAACCATATCATCGGAATCTTCGCTCGAGATCATGATGACAGGCAGATTGTCAGTAGCCGATCGGTGCGATAGATCGGCCAGCACCTCAAAGCCGCTCATGCCCGGCATGACAATGTCCAGCAGCACGAGCGACAACTCATCGCCATAGCGGTCGACCATGTCGCGCGCCGTACGACCGTTATCGGCCTCGAGGATGCAATACTCGTCCTTGAGCATCTCGTTGAGAATGACTCGGTTCATCTCGGAGTCATCGACAATAAGCACCAAAGGCTTTTCGCTTTGGAAGGCCTCGATGGAATCGGCATCGGTCACGACCGTACCGGCTTTTGCCTTAGCGCGGCTCAATAACTGGACAGCGCGGCCAACGCCCTCATCGACCGTCTCGCCATGAATGAGAACGCCACCAACACATGCCGTCAAGCTCACGTACTCATGGCCCGGAATAATCGTGGAACGAACGGCATCGGATACCTGATGCAGGCGACGGGTGAAGTCATCGGAGGGAATATTGGGCATGACAACCACAAACTTGTCGCAGCCATAGCGCACAAGCTCGTCAGTCGAACGGATTCCGCTGCGCATGGCTGTCGCCACAGCACCGAGCGCAAGGTCGCCGGCATGACGGCCACACGTATCGTTGAAGACCCTAAAATCATCAAGGTCGATCATCGCAATGCCGGCATTCATGCGGGCGCTACGGAGCTTTTCCTCGTAATATCGGCGATTGCGCACGCCCGTCAGCACGTCGGTGTAGACAAGGTCCTCTTCTGTGGCCTCTTGCTCATCAATCGGACGCACCATCAGCAAGACGTGAGGCTCGCCCTCGACCTTTAGAGGGCGCAGACGGGCGCGGTACTCAACACCATCGTTGAGCAGTTGCTCCGACACCTCGCCCGAATCTGCCAAGGCCTCAAGACTCGACTGACGCAGACAAGGGCAGCGATCGCCGGCGAGCAAGCAGTTAGGCTCGCTCTTAATCTGATCGGCCGACAGCAAACGTACCACGGGATAGGTCTTCGCGGCGTGGGCGACCTCGGCGGCAGCCTCCTCGTCGGTTAGATTGGCCTCGTGATTATTGAGCATATGGGGCCCTTTCGATAGTTTCGCTTGGTAGCGGTGGGTTCCAAATGCTACCAGAGTAGCACCTTGTCGATGCAGGTAAGCACGTGAATGTCGTTACATTTTTATGAGTTGGCAGACGGTGCAATTGAAGCCGCAGACGTGAGGTTTTGAGCACATTTTTTAACACTGCCGAAACGTTTGCGGGTGAAGGCTGATTTGAATTTTACGGCTGCTAGAGCTCCAGGATGCCACGGACAGTCTGGGCAGCCGCTGCCGGGCGATCGCGCAGGCCGTTGTGCGCGCCGGGAACCATTACGAGCGGACAGTCCAAAAGCTCAGCCGCCATCCTCGTTCCCGCCTCGCGGGGCGTACCAATCGAGAGCTCGCCCAAAAGCACGGCGGCCACCGTTTTCGACGCGCGAACGCTATCCCAATCGGGAACGCAGGTCATAGTAATCCCGTATTCGTTCGCCATGAAACTGCGGCCGTTGCGCAGGGCATGCTTGGCTTCTGCCTCGGTTAACTTGGGGGCCTCAGGGTCCGAATCGCCGATGGCGCCCAGGAAGGCCCGCAATGCCCTCGAGACCTTTCCCGCGGCGATCATCTCGAGCAAAACCGGGGCCGCGCCCAGGCCGGCACCCTCATCCGTCACGGCGGGTTCATGCAGAATCGCACGCGAGATTATGGTGGGGTTTGCACGGAGAAGCTCCAGGGCCACCAACGTACCGGCACTGTGCGCGAGCACGTTTGCCGGAGCGCCAATATGCTCGATAACAGCCTGCAGGTCGGCGGCCTGGGCGGCGAGGTCGTAGCGTCCGTCTGCAGCGTCGCCGCTCTCGCCGCAACCGCGGCGGTCGTAGGCAATGACGCGACAGTCACGGGCGAGCTCGCGGGCGATGGCATCAAAAAAGACGCCGTCGACGCACGCACCGTGCACGCATACCAAGGCGGGTGCATCGGACGATGCAACCGGGCCGGCATACTCGCGGCAGGCAATCGTGGTGCCCGCATTCTCGACCGTAAAATCCATGTTGTGCCCCATCGTCTTGTGTTTTGTTAACAGATTAACTGTACCCGACCCGATACCTTTCATGACGCGGCATCGAAGGCAGAGTTAAAAAACGAAACTTGTAAAGCACAAGCCCGGACCATACGTTGGAGCCGATGCTATGCTTAAGGTTAATTGTCTTGAGGAGCATATGCCTATGTCTACGTTTTTGAATGCCAGCCCCATCTTTGGGCCCGTTCGCAGCCGTCGCCTTGGTCTCTCGCTCGGCGTCAACATGATGCCGGCCAGCGGCAAAATCTGCACGTTCGACTGCATCTACTGCGAGAACGGTCTCAACGCCGAGCGCCCCTGCCACGAGCCGTACAACACAGCTGCCGTGGTACTCGACGCGCTCGAGGCAAAGCTGCGCGAGATGGCAGCCGAGGGCGAGCTCCCCGATGTGATCACCTTCGCAGGCAACGGCGAGCCCACCGCCGCACCGGAGTTTCCGCAGGCCATCGCCGGCGCCGTCGCGCTGCGCGACGAGCTGGCCCCAAACACCAAGATTGCCGTGCTTTCCAACGGCACGCGCGCCGACCATCCCCAGGTACACGATGCACTCATGATGGTCGACGACAACATCCTCAAGCTCGATACGGTCGCCCCGGCTTTTATCCAGCTGCTCGACCAGCCCGTTGGCCCCTACGATGTAGAGCACCAGATCGAGACGTTCGCGAGCTTTAACGGCCGCGTCATTATCCAGACGATCTTTTTGACCGGCGAGCACCGGGGCAAGTCTCTCGATAACACCGGCGAGGAGTACGTCGGCCCTTGGCTCGCGGCGCTCGAGCGCATTCGCCCACAGGAGGCGACCATTTACACGGTGGCGCGCGAGACACCGGTCGCCGGCCTTGCTAAAGCGGCGCCCGAGGTGCTCGACAAGATTGCTGCACGCGTGCGCGACCTCGGCATCCCCTGCCAGGTGAGCTACTAGCAAAACCACGCAGCAGCCAGTGCCCACCATCCCGCCCCATCAGTTGCGGTGATATAGTTCCTATTTGTGCTGTTAAACCGCTTAAATCGGAACTATATCACCGCAACTTTTATAGACGCGTGGGTGGGCTATACTAGCTGCGTATGAAAGGAAGTTAGCCATGTTTGACAAAGGACCCGTGCCCGGCCGCAACGACGCTTGCTGGTGCGGCAGCGGCAAAAAATATAAGAAATGCCATAGCACCTTTGATGAGCGCCTCGAGCGCTTGTGGGAAGAGGGCTGGGAGGTTCTGCCCCGCACGCTCTACAAGACGCCCGCCGATATCGAGGGCATCAAGCGCTCGGCCGCCATCAACGTGGGCGTGCTCGATTACGTAGGCGAGCACATCGCCGCGGGCATGACCACCAACCAGATCGACCAGATGATCTACGACTACACCGTCGAGCACGGCGGCACGCCGGCCGACCTCAACTACGAGGGCTACCCCAAGAGCGTATGCACCTCGATCAACGACGTGGTCTGTCACGGTATCCCCTGCGATACGGACGTGCTGCACGAGGGCGACATCATCAACGTCGACTGCTCCACGATCCTGGACGGCTACTTTAGTGATTCGAGCCGCATGTTCTGCATCGGCGAGGTCTCTGCCGAGCGCCAGCGCCTGGTCGACGTCACCCGCGTCAGCGTGGAGGCGGGTCTGGCAGCCGTCAAGCCATGGCTTCCGCTGTCCGTTATGGCCGAGGCCGTGCAAAAGACGGTCGAGGACGCCGGTTTTAGCGTGGTGCGCGAGTACGGCGGACACGGCATTGGCAAGGAGTTCCACGAGGACCCGTTTGTAGGCTTTACCACCGAGGCGCCCGATGTGGACACCATTATGGCCCCGGGCATGGTCTTTACCATCGAGCCCATGGTCAACGCCGGAGCGCCCGACATCAAGATCAGCAAGGGCGATGGCTGGTGTGTGCGCACCAAGGACGGCAGCGACTCGGCCCAGTGCGAGGTACAGCTCGTGGTGACCGAGGACGGCTACGAGCTGCTGAGCTGGTAGCCGCAGATGCGCCGGATGCTGACGGGCAAACCCGCTTTGCATCCGGCGTTTTATTTGAACGTTTTGCCTGATAAAACCTGCCAAAATAAACCTGTCCTTTTTTGGCAGGCTGAGCGGAGATGACTGCTTGTGAACATCCTGGTTTTGTTGCCTGTCAACGACCGCCATCGTGCGATCCTCGAGTCGAGCGCTCCAGGCGAGGACTTTATCTACACGAGCGCCGACGCCGCCACACGTGAACAGGTCGCCGATGCCGACGTGATCCTGGGCAACATCGACCCTGGCATGCTCACGGCATGCGAGCATCTCCAGCTGTTGCAATTGCAGACCGCCGGCTATGACGATTACTTGGCCGCCGGCACCGTGCCGGCTGAAGCTAAGCTGTCTTGCTCGATCGGCGCCTACGGTCAGGCCGTGAGCGAGCACATGTTTACCATGGTCCTTTCCATGATGAAGCGCCTGCCCGGCTATCACGATTTGCAGCGCGAGCATCGCTGGGAGGATTTGGGGCCGGTTACCTCGCTCAAAAATGCCAACGTGCTGGTGCTGGGCGCGGGCGACATTGGCGGCCACTTTGCCACGCTCTGCCGCAGCATGGGTGCGCACGTCCGCGGCATCAAGCGCCATCCGCTCGTCTACCCCATTGTGTTTGAGGACATGGACGGCATGGACGCCCTGTCCGAGCGCCTGGCCGAGGCTGACATCGTCGCTTCCTTTATGCCCAGCACACCCGAGACCCGCGGCCTGGCGAACGCCGAGTTCTTCGCCGCGATGAAACCGGGCGCCTTCTTTGCCAACGGCGGCCGCGGCGACCTTGTGGTCGCCGACGACTTGGTTGCCGCCCTGGAGTCGGGACATCTCGCCGGCGCCGCGGTCGACGTCACCGACCCCGAGCCGCTGCCCGCGACAAGCCCGCTGTGGGATGCACCCAACATGCTCATCACGCCGCACGTCTCCGGCTGGTTCCACCTGGCAGCCACGCTCAACAATGTGGTCGACATTGCCGCGGAGAACCTGCGTCACCTGCAAGTCGGCGAAACCCTGCGCTGTTGGATTGAACACTGATTGTTCCGGCGTTTTCCAAACGCCGGAACCCCTCGACGCTGCGAGCCCGCCAGAGCGGCAATCTGACGTTCAATCGTCGGGCATGGCCAAAAGGCCTATGCCCTCCTCTTTCACGTCACCTTGCTCGCTCTGGACATCGCTCGCTGACGTTTGCTCAACCTGCGGTGTCATAACAATTCTGTCCAGCTGTTGGCTTTGCGGCATTTGCCCAGATAAAACCTGCCAAAGTAAACCTGTCCTCTTTTGGTAGGTTTTAGAGCTCCACGCTTTCGGCGCCGTTGATGGTTAGGTTTCGCTCGTAGAAGGCGGTGAGGGCGCGGATCGCGTACATGACGTCGCGCACGCCGCCGGTCTCGTAGCTCGAGTGCATGGCAAGCTGCGGCAGGCCCACGTCTACGGCGTGCATGCTCGCCTGCATGTTCGACAGGTTGCCGAGCGTGGAGCCACCCGCCATATCGCTCTTGTTGGCGAAGGCCTGCGTGGGCACGTCGGCGTCATCGCAAATAGCCTGGAACACCGCGCGGCTAAAGGCATCGGTGCAGTAGTGCTGGTTGGCAGCTTCCTTGATGACGATGCCGCCGTTGAGCACAACCTGGTTGCGCGCATCGCACTTCTCGGCGTGGTTGGGGTGCACGGCATGCGCGTTGTCGCAGCTCACGAGCATCGATGCGGCAAGGGCGCGATGATACGACTCGTCGTCAAAGCCCAGCGATCCGTTGATGCGGCGCAGCGCGTCGGCCAAGAACGTCGACATGGCGCCCTGCTTGGTCTCGGAGCCAACCTCCTCATTATCAAAGCAGCAGAAGACCGAGACGTCGCGCGCGTTCTCGGCACCCAAAAATGCCTGCAGCGAGGTGTAGGCGCAGGCCAGGTCGTCGAGCTTGGGCGTCGAGATAAACTCGTCGGCCCAGCCCCAAATGCGCGCATCCTGACGATTGACCAGGAACAGGTCGCGACCCAAGATTTGCTCGGGCTCAACATCCAGCTCTTCGGCGATCAGGGCATCAAAGTCGCCCTGCTTAAGGTCACCGGCGCTGATGAGCGGGCACAGGTCGACAGCTCGGTTGGGAGCAAAGCCCTCGTTGACGCCGCGGTTCATGTGGATGGCAAGGCTCGGGATAATAGCGACCTCGCGCTCGGTAGCGAGCAAACGACTCTCGATACGGTCGCCCTCGCGCACCAGCACGCGGCCCGCGAGCGCCAGCGGGCGATCGAACCAGGTGTAGTCGATCATGCCGCCGTAGGCCTCGGTGTTCAGGCGCAGCGTCTCGCCTGCGCCATCGAGCTCGGGCACGGCCTTGACCTTAAACGTCGGCGAATCGCTGTGCGACGCCGTGAGCTGAAAATGATAGTCACCGGCAACGCCGTCCTCGCCCCACGTCGCGGCCAGGTCCTCGCCCACCTTAAAGGCAACAACGCTCGAGGTGTTGCGCTGCGTGTAATAACGCCCGCCCGGCTCGATGTCCCACGCCGCGTTCTCGGGCAGGTAGGTAAAGCCTGCCTCGTCGAGCTCGGCCATAATGGTCGCCGCCGTATGGAACATGCTGGGACATGCCTCGATAAAGTCGATAAGGTCGTTGGCGGCCTCGATATCGTCGGCAGTCACGTGCACGCGCTCGGGCGTTTCCTGATCCGTCATGCTCTCCCCTTTCGCTGGGTTGATGGTCCCCTCCAGCATACCCCGCCGCGCCAGCGCCGCGCCTTTCATTCCATGTTTAATCCCACGCCGCTCGCCAAGTTGAGCCATCATGCCCGTGCACCTTTTGCGACAATTACGCTAACAGGACGAGAGGAGCCGTCATGAAGCCACGTAACATTGCCATCGCCTGCGGTGTTGCAGGAACCGCCGTCGGCATCGCCATTGCCGCCGGTATCGTTTATCACAAACAAATCAAGTCCGCCGCGTCGCTCAAACGCTTGACTGACTATGCGGATGGCTATGACCTGTACGCAATCGACATCGCTTACGACTACGACCTTGACCGCATCATCGCCGCTGGCGTGCGCGACGACCAGGCCTACATCGATGCTGTGATGGCGCAGGTGCTGCCCGGCGTGCCGGCACATGTCCAGGCGCCCCAGTTTGCCTGCAGCGCTTTTGTCGCCGTAGATGCCGAAGACCGCGTGCGCACCGGTCGCAATTACGACTTTAAGGACGACACCTCGGCGCTGCTGGTGCGCAATCACCCACGCGGCGGCTATGCCTCCATCGGGTTTGCCGCCCTTAACAACCTGGGCGATAACACTCCGCTTGACTCCGTCGCGGGACGTGCCGCCGCACTCATGGGCCCGTTTGCTCAGCTCGACGGTGTTAACGAATGCGGCGTGTCCATTGCCGTACTCACCCTGGATTCCAAGCCCTGTGACCAGGACGCGCAACGCCCCGTCATCAATACCTCGCTCGCCATCCGTCTGGTGCTCGACCGTGCCGCCACCACGCAAGAAGCTGTCGACCTGCTTTCCGCCTACGACATGCACGCCATGGCAGGACGCGATTACCACTTCTTTATCAACGACGCCGCCGGTGACGCGCGCGTAGTAGAGTGGGATCCGCGCGATCCGGACCGTGCTTTCAAAGCGACTCCTGTACGCCAGGTTACGAACTTCTACGCCTGCTATGGCGACGAAGTGCTGCCCAACCAAAAGAATGGCGAGCTGGGCCATGGTAAAGAGCGCGCCATCGCAATCGCCGATGTCCTTGACGCCCATGTCGGTGCCCAGGACGAGGCAGTCGCTTGGAAGGCCCTACGCGCTGCAGCGCAAGAACCCAATCCGAAAGACATCACCAGCAATACGCAATGGTCGGTCGTCTTTGACAATACCGAACCCGCCGCCGCCATTACGCTGCGCCGCCACTGGGGCGACGTCGACGCCTTCGCACTGTAAGGACCCAGGCTCGTCGACCTTACGCTCGCCTGACGTTGTTTACATTTCTATACGCTTGAGCTAACACGTTTTACCCCCGTATCAACAGTGTGCGGGGGTAAACTTATGCGCATGTTATAACTTGCCCGGAAGGATTCATCATGCTTAGGATCGGTCTTCTTACCAGTGGCGGCGACTGCCAGGCGCTCAACGCCACCATGCGCGGCATTGTCAAAACGCTTATGACCAATAGCGAAGAGCCTATTGAGATCTATGGTTTTGAGGACGGCTACCAGGGCCTTATCTACAGCCGGTTCCGCGTCATGACGCCCGCCGATTTTAGCGGCATCCTTACCCGTGGCGGCACCATCCTGGGCACGAGCCGTACGCCGTTCAAGCGCCTGGATATTCCCGAGGCCGACGGCGTCGAGAAGGTGCCGGCAATGGTCCACACCTATCATAAGCTGCAGCTCGACTGCCTGTTTATGCTGGGCGGCAACGGCTCCACCAAGACCGCCAACCGTCTGCGCGAAGAGGGCCTCAACGTTATCGCCCTGCCTAAGACCATCGATAACGACACCTGGGGCACCGAGCTGACGTTTGGCTTTACGAGCGCCATCGACGTCGCCACCAAGTGCATCGACGACATCCACACCACTGCGTCGAGCCACGGCCGCGTGTTCGTTATCGAGATCATGGGCCACAAGGTTGGCTGGATTCCACTGTACGCCGGCGTCGCGGGCGGCGCGGACGTCATCCTGATTCCAGAGATCCCTTACGACATGGACAACGTCATCAAGACCATCGAACATCGCATGGAGACCGGCAGCCGCTTTACCATCGTGGCCGTCGCCGAGGGCGCTATCTCCAAGGAGGACGCGGCTCTGTCCAAGAAAGAGTACAAGAAGAAGCTCGCCGAGCGCACGAGCCCGTCGATTGTCTACGACATCGCCAAGGAGATTGAGACCAAGACCGGTCGCGAGACCCGCGTCGCCATCCCCGGCCACACGCAGCGCGGCGGTCAGCCCGATGCCCAGGACCGCATCTTTGCGACCCAGTGCGGCGTCGAGGCGGCGCTCGGCTGCCTGCGCGGCGAGTTTGGCTACATGATTGCCCTGCGTGACGGCAAGATGTGTCACATGCCGCTCGAGGAGGTCGCCGGCAAGCTCAAGTATGTCGACCCCCAGAGCGACCTGGTGCGCGAGGCCAAGGCGTTGGGCATCAGCTTCGGCGACGAATAGCCTCGGCCGAAACTGCTCTCATCGGAGGCCCCAGGGCTTACCTCCCAAATCGTCCTCGGACATGTCAGGATCCCGCCGTGTGCTTCGCGCGGCGGGATCCTTCCGTCCTGCGGAAAGATTTGGGAGGTAAGCCCTGGGGCCTCCTGCGGTAACTAGGGAGGCCGTGGCTATTCGTCTTCTTGCTGCGGGTGCCTGGGGTAGGATGCGGCGTGCATTTTTGGGAGTATTCAGCAGCCGAGGGTGCCTGCATACTGGATTTTGGGCGAAAGGCAGGCACCATGGGCCGCATCCTGTAAAAAAACGAGCGGCTCTAGAGGCGTTGGGACTCAGAATCGGGGCTTTCAGCGCGGTTTTGTGCACCCGCCCCCGCGCCCGCGGACCCCGGGATGCTGAATACTCCGGAATTTGCACGGCGCCCCCTGGGGTACCTGTGGGCAAAAAGCAACCGCCCCGTCAAAGTATGCATTTGGCGGAGCGGTTTATGCAAAAATACTGCTGCGGGCGCGTCGGCAGCTCGCTAGAACTTGAATCCCAGGACAGGTTACTCGGCGCTCTTGAGGGCGCCGACCATGTCGATCTTATTGAGAGTTCGGTTGGTGGCGAGGTTGACGATGATCGTAAAGCCGAAGGAAAGCACCACGGCAAGCACGTAGCTCAGCGGCTCGACTTCGACGTCAAAGTACAGCGACGGCATCTGCAGGATGTACGTAAAGCTCTCGGCAAGCAGGCCACCCAGCGGCACGCCCAGTGCGGTGCCAATCGCCGTGAGGATCAACGTCTCCTTGTTGACGTAATGGTGTACCTCGCCACGGCGGAAGCCCAGCACCTTGATGGTCGCCAGCTCGCGCTCGCGCTCGGAGATATTCGTGTTGGACAACGTAAACACCACCACAAACGACAGGCACGCCGCCATAAAGGTCACGAGCACCACGACGGAATTGATGATAGTGAAGTTCGCCTCGTAGTTCTGCCAATGTTCGGCCGTGCTCGAGATGGTGAGCCAACCGTCACTCTTAAGATTCTTGCTAAACGCAATCTGGTCGGCCGACGAGCCCTTAAGCAGCACAAAGATGCCGTTAAGACGCGCGCTTCGGCCGAACGCGCGCTCATAGGTGCCCTGCGTCATATAGAGCGTGTTGCCCAAATAGTTGAGCGAGATGTCGCTGACTTTGACCTTGGCGACGTTGAGCGACGAATCCTGGACCTGCGCCGTGTCGCCCGGCTGAATCCCAAGAACCAGCTGTGAACTCTTGCTCAGATACACGTCTCCGTCACGCAAAGACAGTGGCTCTTTGGACTCATCCTCGAGACGCGCGTAGTCGTCCAGGTCGTTCGTGCGGTCATCGGGCACCACGATCAGCTGCACGGTCTCGCTCTTGCCGCCAAATGTAAAGGTGACGTTGTCGGTCATAATCGGCAGCGTCGAAGACACCGTCACGTTAGAATCCTTAGCCGCGCTGCGCTCATCCAATGCCGCGCACGTCTGCGAAAAATCGTCGGGATTGGCAACCGCCAGCAAGTCATAGCGCGTGATATGCCCATACTGCTTGGGCGAAAGCGCGACCGACGTGTCGCGAATACCCATACCGCAGATCACAAGCGCGGTGCAACCCGCGATACCGAAGATGGTCATAAAGGCGCGCTTTTTGTAGCGGAACAGGTTACGTGCTGCCACCTTGTTCAAAAAGCCCATGCGGCGCCAGATAAAGCCGATGCGCTCGAGCAAGATACGCGAGCCGGCGCGCGGGGCCTTGGGGCGCATGAGCGAGGCCGGGGTCTCGGCCATCTCGTGGCGGCAGGCGATAATCGTGGCGCCCACCACGCCCACGGCAAACAGCGCCACCGACACGAGCGACGACACGATGTCGTACGAAAGCAGCATCTGAGGCAGTGAATACATGTCGTCGAACACCGTAAACAGGAACAGCGGCAGGCCCACAAATCCGATGATGTTGCCGAGCACGCCGCCGATCAGACACGCCCACAGCGAGTAGTCCACGTATTTGGACAGAATACGCCCGCGCGAATAGCCGAGCGCTTTGTACAGGCCAATAAGCGTGCGCTCCTCCTCGACCATACGCGTGGCGGTGGTGAGGCTGATGAGCACGGCGACGATAAAGAAGATGAACGGGAACACCGTGGCGATAGCCTCAATTGACGAGCTATCGCTCTCCACGCTCGAGTAGCTTGCGATATTGCCGCGGTCCTGGATGTACCAGGTGCATTCGCCCAGATCGGAAAGCTCGGCGCGGGCATCGGCAAACTGCTGGTCGGCGGCGGCGCGGCGCTGATCCAGGTCGGTCTGCGCTTGCACGCGCTCCTCGCTGCCCTCTGCCATGCGATTGATGTTGTCCTGCTCAATCCCAAAGAGCATATTCGCCTGGCGCTCGGCCGCGTCCAAGCTCGCCGGCGTGTCGACCGTCAGCTCCTGGGCGCGCGCCTTCTCACGCTCCTCGCGGATCTTCTCGATATTGCCCTTGACCTCATTGATCTTTGCCGCGTAGGAATCCGAATAGGAGTTGAGGCTCTTGGCTCCCTCGACGATCACGTGGACCGCGGAGTAGGAAGAAGATGTCGCGGCGTCCTCGCTCACATAGAACTTATAGTCCGCCGCCGAAGCAGCGCGAAAGGCGTTGACTGTCGAGTCGGAGCTCACATCAGTGGGGTCGAGGACCTCGGCCGTAATGGTGTAATCGCCCGCGGCAAACTGGTCCTTGGCGCTTTGATTGGACGAGCTCGCGTCATTGGCGGCAAAACTCACCGTATCGCCGAGCTTTTTGCCCGAAGCCTTCAGGAACTTCGAAGTCACCGCGACCTCATCGGCGCTCTCGGGCAAATCGCCGTTCACGAGCACTGGCTGATCGATATTCTCCTTGGAGAGACTTTGCACGACCACGCGCTCGCGCGTTGTGCCCACGGCGGTGTAGGCGGTCTCGGTGTAGATGCCCTCGGCCGTTTCGACGCCATCGACCTCTTGGATGGCGTCGAGATCATCGTCAGTCAGGCCATAGGTCGACTGCACGTTAATGTCATAGACATTTTGCTGGTCGAAGTAGGCGTCAACCGAATCGCACAGGTCCTCGCAACCCGCCTTAAGGCCGCACATCACGCTCACGCCGAGCGCGGTGATCACGACGATAGACAAGAAGCGTTTGAGGCTGCCGCGAATCGTGCGGTAGACACCGCGGCGAAACACCGTCGGCACCATATCGTTTGAGCTTTGGGCAGTGCGGTAGGTCGTAAAATCCTGCTCGCGCTCCGTGTTCTGCGCGTCGCGGCGTTGGCTGTTTTGGCGGTCCTGATCCATGGGCGCTACCACTCGATCGTCTCGATAGGCACGGGATTTTGCTGGACCGTCTCGCTCTCCACGCGGCCGCTCTTAAAGCGAATCAGGCGATCGGCCATGGGCGCGAGCGCGGAGTTGTGCGTGATGATGATGACCGTAATGCCCTGCTTGCGGCAGGTATCCTGCAGCAGCTGCAAGATCTGCTTGCCGGTTTTATAGTCGAGCGCGCCCGTGGGCTCGTCGCACAGAAGCAGCTTGGGGTTCTTTGCCAGTGCGCGGGCGATGGACACGCGCTGCTGCTCGCCGCCCGAAAGCTGTGCCGGAAAGTTGCCCAGGCGCTCGCCCAGGCCAACCTGGCGAAGCGTCTGTTCGGCATCGAGCGAATCGGGGCAAATCTGAGCTGCGAGCTCAACGTTTTCGAGGGCCGTCAGGTTGGGGACCAGATTGTAGAACTGGAAGACAAAGCCGACGTCGGCGCGGCGGTATTCCACGAGCTGCGCCTCGTTAGCGGAGCTCACGTCGCGCCCGTCCACCGTCACGGTGCCGGAAGTTGCCGTGTCCATGCCGCCCAAGATGTTGAGCGCCGTCGTTTTACCGGCGCCTGAAGCACCCAAAATGATGGCGAGCTCGCCGCGCTCGACCGTAAAACTCGCGCCGTCGAGTGCGTGAATGCGGGCGTCGCCCTCGCCGTATGCCTTGATGACGTCTTTGAATTCGATATAGGCCATCGATTAATTCCCATCTGGTCGGATAACTCTTTAGTATTACCCATTTCGCACCGACCAAAAAGGGACAGGTTCATTTTGGCAGGTTTTAGAGGCGGACGGTGAAGGTGATCTGGTTGCCGTGGCCGCAGACAGAAGCGCTCCCACCATGGGCTTCGGCGATGGCACGCACCACGGATAGGCCCACGCCCGAGCCGCCCGTCTTGGAGCTGCGCGACACGTCCGCACGATAGAAGCGGTCGAACAATCGATCTAGGTCGCCTTCGGGCAGCTCGTCCACGGCGTTCGAAACGACAAGCTCGGCCGAACCTTTGCCTGCACCGCGTGAGACGGCACGCAGACTCAACTCAATTACACTGCCCTCACTCGCATAGCGTGTGGCGTTGTCCAGCAGCAGCTCAACAACCTGCGCCACTGCCGCGGCATCGGCATGGGCCCGCACACCGCTCGCGATCGACGTCGACAGCCGCTTGCCGCGCGAAACCGCCACCGATTCAAACGGCGCCGCCGCCTTGTCCACCGCCTCCGAAAGATCAAACGATGTCATGGCAAAGCCCGCCGAGCCCTCGTCCATGCGAGCCAAAAATACCAGACGCTCCGTAAGTGCCGTCAGCCGCGCGACCTGCTCGTGAATGCTCTGCGTCCACTCACTCTCGCCGCTCTCAATTTCCTGTACCTCGTTAGCGGCATCAATCACGGCCAGCGGCGTCTTGATCTCGTGGCTCGCATCGGTAATAAAGCGCTTTTGCTTGCTGTAGCTCTCGACCATCGGTCGAATCACCGCGCCCGAGGCACCCGCCACAATTGCCAACACCGCCAGCCAGCCAATGCAGCTGATGGCCACGCTCGCGCTTAAAAACGAATGGAAGCTTGTGAGCTCGCGTGAACAGTCGACGAATACATAGGTTGTCTCGTCGCCCTGAACCGTAACCGTATAGCGGTAGTTACCAGAAAAGCCCGAGGTCAAACCCTTGGAATACAGTCCTGCAGCGATGCGGGCGGCACGCTTGGCGCCCACCGCGGCAATGCGAGCCGTGTTGACATCGGTCACCTGCCCGCCGGCAATCGACACCGTAAAGTAGCGCGTGTCGAAGGGAGACTCCGCCGTCATGCCTTCAAAATGCCCATCGCGAACGGCTGCCCGGTTACCGGTAGCAACCTTGCCGGCAACCGCATCCTGACCGGGATCGGCCTTAGGCTCATCCGTCCAATCGATGCCGTCCTTGCCCGCCAAGATATAGCCCAGACGAGCGTCGGCCATCTTGCAGACATGCGAGTAGTTGACGATATTGATGCCGGCGATGATAAGCGTAAGCACGGCGGTCACGGCACCCATGGCAACCAGGATGAACTTACGACGCAGGCGACGTCCCATTGCACTGGCAGCATCGGCGCGCCCCGGATTACCCGAGTCCGCGCCCATGCCGAGCTTTGCCGTCGTGCGCTTCCACCACGCACTCGCGCTCACGCCTATTCGCCCTCTTCAACAACCTCGAGCGAATAGCCCTGGTTGCGCGATGCACGGATGGCCACGTTGGCACCAAGCGCCGTCAGCTTTTTGCGCAGGTACGAGATGTAGACCCACACCACGTTGGCGCCTTCGGGCGCGTCCTCACCCCAAACCCCGAGCATCAGACGCTCGGTGGGCATGCGCGTGCCGGCGTTGCGCATAAAGAGCTCCATAAGCTGAAACTCTCGATTGGCCAGGTGCTCCTCGCCCAAAGGGCCCACGAGTGTGCACGATGCCGTGTCGAGGCGCACGTTGCCCACGCTGAGCGTCGTGGCGTCAATTGCCGTCGCGGCACGCGTCATGGCGCGAATGCGTGCGAGCAGCTCCTTGGCGGCGAACGGCTTGGTCAGGTAGTCGTTGGCACCGGCATCCAGGCCCTCGACCTTATCGGACACCTCGCTTTTTGCCGTGAGCATGATGATGGGCAGTCGCTTACCGGCGGCGCGTGTGCGCTTGAGCACCTCAATGCCATCCATGCCGGGCATCATGATGTCCAGGATTGCGGCGTCATAGTCGTTGGCGAGCAGATATTCGAGCGCCGTCAGACCGTCGAGGGCGGTGTCGACCTCGTAGTCGCTATGTTGAAGAATCGCGGTAAGGGCACGGGAGAGGCCGGGTTCGTCCTCGGCAAGCATCAGCTTCATAGTTGCTCCTTTGGCGCGCGGCTATACAGATTTCGATATTGCCGATGATAGCGCACCGCCAGCCGCCTTAGCGCAGCCTTAGCTGCTCAACCTGCACGTTTCTAAAAACGCTGGATAGGGCTTAGCCAAACTTAAGGCACATATGCCGAGCGCTTGGACGCATGCCGGCCGCGAAAGGACGGCGACTCGTTCTTTCAGGGTGTCTTGGCCATGCAAAGTGCTTGAACGTTAGTCCTCGTACGCGCCCTCAAGCCGAAGCAACCACTCCTTGCGGTCGAGGCCGCCGGCATATCCGTTGAGCGAACCATCGGCGGCAACCACGCGATGGCACGGCACAATAATCGAAATGGGATTACGCGCGACCGCGGCCCCCACGGCACGGGGAGACACAACGGGTGCCTCATTTCCCGGCACACGATGTCGAGCCGCAACACGCTGGGCGATCTCGCCATACGTAGCGACCTCGCCACGCGGAATAGAAAGCAGCTCGTACCAAACTTCACGCTGAAACGCCGTGCCGATCATATGCAACGGCGGCGTAAACCGAGGTTCCTGCCCTGCAAAATAAGCATTCAGCCAAGCCCAGGAACGCTCAAGCACCGAAGACGCCGCACCATTTGCCGGACTCACCGACGACATGCCGCCAGCACCAGAAACTGCATCGGCGCCTTCAACATGTTCGGGATCTTCTTTGAGAAGCGTGGAGCCAAAATGCTCCTGCCCCTCAAACCAAAGTCCCGTCAGACCGCGGCCATCAGCGGCAAGCAAGATTTCGCCCAAAGGCGAAGCAAACGTCGTCGTGACCACCAGCGGCTCCTTTCAAAACTCCGCAACATAATACCGCGAATTGTGCAGACAACCCCAATCGACCCCAAAGTCACCCAAGGCAGCAGGCGCGCAGCGCCGCAGCTGCCGCACGACCCCAAAGTCCCCAAAGGCGGCAGGCGCAACGCGCCGCAGCTGCCGGCCGCGCCCCACAGTCCCCAAAGGCGGCAGGCGCAAAGCGCCGAGGCCGCCACCGGGACCAGGGCCCGCAACAGCCGCGCGCCCCCACATCAGGCCAGCGGCCCCAACCAACAACGGCCCCATCGCAGACTGCTCGCAGCCGAGTCACCGCAGGCGGGGGCCGGGCTTAGCTTTCAGAACACTCCGCAGACCAGTGTGGCGCCTTGTCCGCGGCTCCGAAGGAGCAGGACAAGGCGCCACACATGGTCGAGGACGTTCTGAAAACTAAGCCCGGCCCCCGCCGGACAGGTCACACTACTCGCAGAGCAGCTTAGCGATCTGGACGGCGTTGGTTGCCGCGCCCTTACGGATTTGGTCGCCGCAGCACCAGAAGGTGATGCCACGCGCGGCCTCGGGGTTCGAGATGTCGCGGCGTACGCGACCGACCCAAATCAGGTCCTGGTCGGAGGTGTCCATCGGCATGGGGAAGCGGTCGTGCGCATCCTCGGCGCCCATGTCGTCAACGAGCTTCACGCCCGGAGCGGCAGCCAGCGCAGCGCGGGCCTCTTCCACCGTGATGTCGCGCTCAAACTCGAGCGTAATGCTCTCGGAGTGCGAACGCAGCACCGGCACGCGCACACAGGTGCAGTTCACGCGCAGCTCGGGCAGGTGCATGATCTTGCGGCCCTCGTTTTGCAACTTCATCTCCTCGGAGGTAAAGCCCTCCTCCTTGACGCCGCCAATCTGCGGAATCAGGTTGCTCGCCAGCTGGGCGGCAAAGGCGCGCGGCTCGGGAATCTCCTCGTCACGGCCCAGAGCGGCCAGCTGAGCCTCGAGCTCGGCCATACCGGGCGCGCCAGCGCCCGAAGCTGCCTGATACGTGGACACGATCATACGCTTCACGCCGGCAAGCTGGTGCAGCGGCCAGGTGGGAACCAGGCCGATGATAGTCGCGCAGTTGGGGTTGGCAATCAGGCCGTGGTGCCACTCAATGTCATCGGCATTGATCTCGGGCACAACCAGCGGCACCTCGGGATCCATGCGGAAGGCGTGGCTGTTATCGACTACGACGGCGCCGCGCTTGACGGCCTCAGGCAGCAGCTCCTTGGCGATATCGTCGCCGGCGGCGCCGAGTACGATGTCGCAGCCCTCAAAGGCCTCGGGGCAAGCCTCCTCAATCACAACCTGCTCGCCGCGGAACTCAACGGTCTTGCCTGCAGAGCGCGCGCTCGCTAGCAGCTTGAGCTTACCGACCGGAAACTCCTGCTCGTTGAGGCACTCGAGCATCTGGGTGCCCACGGCTCCCGTGGCGCCCAAAATAGCAACCGTGTACTGTTTCATGCTTCCCCCTTTAAAGGTTGTGGCTATCGCCCGCACGCCAAGCAGGCCGAATATTGTTGCCAGTGTATACAAGAACGGGGCGGACACGAAACCCGCCCCGTCGAAACGAAACCGAAACGAAACGCCCCGCCTTAGTTTTTTGAGACATGACCCAAAAATCTACCGAGCAGTCGCTACTTTTTGAGCGCGGCCAGAGCGGGATCGACCGGCGCGGGAGCCTCCAGGTCGGAGACCTTCACAATGCCGTTCTCATCGGAGAAGGCACGGTAAATGGTCCGAATCGCTAGGTCGAAGTCCTTCTCCTCGACACCGATAATGATGTTGATCTCGTCACAGCTCTGCGAAATCATACGCACGCTCACGCCGGCCTGGCCGAGCATGCCAAACAGATGGCCCGAGATACCTGCACGACCGCGCAGGTTGCGGCCGACGGTAGCGATGAGCGCCAAGCCCTCGACAACCTCGATCTCGAGCGGTTCGACCTCCTGCTGGATGTCGCCCACGAGTGAGTACAGTGAATCGTGCACATCCTGCTCCTGCACCACGGCGCCAAAGCGGTCGACACCGGTGGGCATGTGCTCGACGGAAACGTCATAGCGCTCGAACACCGAAAGCGCACGGCGCATAAAGCCGACGCGGGGCTTGGTGCGGTCGCGGGCGACGTTGATGGCGACAAAACCGCGCTTGCCGGTCACGCCGGTAATGATGGGCTCCGCCTCGCCTTCATCAGCCGTCTCGCTAATGATGGTGCCGGGGTCCTGCGGCGCATTGGTGTTCTTGATGACCAGCGGAATGCCTGCCTCGCGCACGGGAAACACGGCTTCCTCGTGCAGGACGCTTGCGCCCATGTACGAAAGCTCGCGCAGCTCCTCGTAGGTAACGCGCGCAATGGGCTGAGCCTCCGGAACAATACGCGGATCCGCAGAATAGAAACCCGAGACGTCGGTCCAGTTCTCGTATAGGTCGGCGCCCAGGCACTTAGTCAAAATCGAGCCCGAGATATCGCCGCCGCCACGATCGAGCAGCTTGATCTGGCCCTCACGCGTCGCGCCGTAGAAACCGGGCATAACAAAGCCGCCCTGCTGACCGTACTCCTGCACCAGCTCGGAGGTGCGGTTCATGCTGAGCGTACCGTCGTGATGGAACGCAACGACCGTCGCGGCATCCAGGAACGGCAGGCCCAGGTACTCGGCCATCAGGCGAGCGGTGAAGTACTCACCGCGGCTCACGAGCTCCTCGGTGGAGTAACCGCCCGAGCGGGCGCGCTCGGCAAAGGCCGCGAACTCCTCACGGATGGGATAGGTGAGCTCCAGCTCGTCAGCGATATCAAAATAGCGCTGGCCAATGTCCTCAAGCAGCTCCTCACACGACACGTGGTACTTAACGTGCGCATTGACCAGATAGAGCAGGTCGGTCACCTTGGTGTCACCCTTAAAACGGCGACCGCAGGCGGAAACCACCACAAAACGGCGAGCCGGGTCGGCATCGACGATGGCCTTGATCTTCTTGAAGTGTTCGGCGTCGGCGACCGACGAGCCGCCAAACTTGGCAATCTTAATCATGGGCTGGAGGTTACCTTTCTAAAAAGCCTCTGCGAACCTATTTTGCACGCTCTGATACCATGGTTTCACCGATTGGGACCAAGGCATCCGAGGAGCAGTGTTATATGGGAACTTATCATAGTACACGAGGACGCACTTTATCGTGCTCAAGTAAGGTGGCAATCCGTACCGGCATCGCTCCCGACGGGGGTCTGTTTGTCTCGGACGAGCTCGGCACCCAGCAGGTCGATATCAGCTCGCTTGCAGATAAATCGTACTTTGAAATCGCTCAAGATGTGTTGGGAATGTTACTGAATGATTACACGGCCGAAGAAATTTCGGCGTGTGTCGACGAAGCATACCGCGGCACGTTCGCGGGTGAAGAGGTTACGCCGCTCGTCAAACTCGACGCTGCGCCGGGCGCTGACGCCCCTCAGACCTATGTGATGGAGCTCTTTGGCGGCCCCACGAGCGCCTTTAAGGATGTCGCCCTGCAAATGCTTCCCCGTCTCATGGCCCGCACTTCCGCCAAGGACGGCGGCTCCGAGCGCATCATGATCGTCACTGCCACGTCGGGCGACACCGGCAAGGCCGCACTCGCCGGTTTTGCCGACGCTCCGGGCACAGGCATCACCGTCTTTTATCCCGAGGGCAAGGTTAGCCGCGTCCAGAACCTGCAGATGTCCACGCAGGAGGGCGACAACGTCGCCGTCTGCGGCATCCGCGGCAACTTTGACGACGCCCAGAGCGCCGTCAAGCGCATCTTTGCCGATAAGGAGCTTGCCGAGCGCCTGGAAGCCGCCGGCACGGTGCTTTCGAGCGCCAACTCTATCAATGTCGGCCGTCTGGTACCGCAGGTCGTCTACTACTTTGCCGCCTATGCGCAGCTGCTGCGCGCCGGCGCTATCGAGGCTGGCGACGCCGTAGAGTTCTGTGTGCCCACCGGCAACTTTGGCGATATCTTGGCCGGCTACTACGCCAAGCGCATGGGCCTGCCCGTCGCCAAGCTCATCGTCGCGAGCGACAAGAACAACGTGCTTGCCGACTTCCTGACCACCGGCGTCTACGACCGCAACCGTCCGTTCTTCACGACCATTTCGCCGTCGATGGACATCCTCATCAGCTCCAACCTCGAGCGCATGCTCTACTTCCTGTCCGACGGCGACTGCGAGCTCGTTGCCGGCCTTATGGAGCAGCTGGCACAAACTGGTCGCTACGAGGTTCCCGCCGAACTGCTGGCCAAGATCCAGAGCGTGTTTGGCTGCGGCTGGGCCAGCGAGGACGAGGTTCGCGCCGCCATCAAGAGCTGCTGGGATGCGAACGGCTACGTGATCGACCCGCACACCGCTTGCGGCTATCACGTCTTTGAGCAGGTCGCCCCCGCCGAGGGCGCCAAGGCCCGCGTGCTGCTTTCGACCGCCAGCCCCTACAAGTTCCCGCGCGCCTGCTGCGACGCTCTGGGGCTTAACGTTCCCGAGGACGACTTTAAGGCCATGCGTGTGCTCGAGCAGGCAACCAACACGGTCGCCCCGACCCAGCTCGCCGAACTCGAATCCAAACCCGTCCGCTTCGAAGACGTCTGTGACGTCGACGAAATGGCCAGCTACGTAGAGCAGGCTGCAAAAAAGATAGCAACCAACTAAACCCCTTATAAGGCGCCGGCGAAAGCCGGCGCACCTTCTTTTATCAGATACCTACCGGGATGATGACGAACGTGCATAGCGTGCCTGGCTGTTTAGTTCGTCGCGAGTTCCGCACGCAAAGGAAAGCACTTAATGTGCTTTCCGTCTTGCGCAGGACTGCCCGAGCAGCGAACTAAACAGCCAGGCACGCCAGGAGGACTCACATGATCAAGATCACCGTCCCAGCAACAAGCGCCAACTTGGGCATTGGCTACGATACCCTCGGCATGGCCGTCAGCCTCTACTCGCACTTCACCTTCGAGCGTACCGACAAGCTCACCATCACGGGCTGCCCCGAGGAGTTCCAAAACGAGAACAACCTGGTCTACGTGAGCTTTGTCGATGCGCTGGCCGCATGGGGCGAGCCGGCCTTCCCCGTCACTATCGACATCCAGACCGACGTGCCCGTCGCCCGCGGCCTGGGTTCCAGCTCCACCTGCGTCGTCGCCGGCATTATGGCGGCCGCCGCGCTGACGGGCCACACCGTCGACCGTGCCGAGCTCGTCCGCATCGCCACCGAGGTCGAGGGGCATCCCGATAACGTCGCTCCCGCCATCCTTGGCGGCGCCGTCTGCTCCTTTACGCCGACCGATTCGCTCCCCCAATGCCTGCGCTACGAGGTGAGCGATCGCTTGCGTTTTATTACCGTGATTCCGCCCTACGAGGTACATACGAGCGAGGCGCGCAAGGTCGTGCCGCAGGAGATTCCGCTCTCCACCGCCGTGTGGCAGATGGGCCGCATTGCTGGCATGACGCGCGGTCTGGAGACCGGCGACCTTGACCTGATTGCCGCCGCCAACGACGACCGCATCCAGGAGCCCTATCGCCGCCGCCTCATCCCCGACTACAACGCCGTGCGCGACACCTGCCTTAACGGAGGCGCCAAGACCATCTGGATTAGCGGCTCGGGCTCGACCCTTATGGCTGTGACCGACGATACCATCGTGGCAAAGTTCCTGCAGGTCAAGCTGCGCGAGCAGTTCCCTAAGTGTGATACGCATATTCTGACGTGCGACACGGAAGGCGCCCAGATCGAATACCTGTAGTCGCCGTCCCGTATACTCGCCGGGGAGGCCAGGGGGCTTTGCCCCCAAATCGTCCTCGGACATGGCAGGACCCCCGCTGCGCACTTCGTGCGGCGGGGGTCCTGCCGTCCTGCGGAAAGATTTGGGGGCAAAGCCCCCTGGCCTCCCCTATGTTAACTTCGCCGGCGGCGGCTACAGGGACCTACGCTCTGGAAAGTCGCCGGGCTGATAGTTTGGCTTTTTATTGGTAGGGGCTCTTGCTAGGCTGGAGCACTTCCTAGAGGCGGGCATCGGCTGCGTGCCTGGTTTAGGCGGCGCTGGTTTCTTTGTATTCGAAGACTGGCTCTAGGAGGTCTTCGATGTTGCAGTGTAGGGCTTTTGCTATATCCCTTACGGTTGTTACCGAGGCTTCGTTGATGTTTCTCTGGCGTTGTTCGTACATTTGGATTGAGCGGAGGGACACGCCCGATTCGTATGCCAGGTCTTGTTGGGTTTTCTTAAGCTTCTTTCTTGCTAACGCAAGTTTGGTTTGCCTGGACGCTTTTTTCGCCATATCGCAGACGAGGCGAGCCACGCGTTCCTCCGAGGCTTCATGCCAGGGATAGTACAGACTGCGCAGTGCGTCAAACGGAACGACATGCAGCAGGTCTTCGAAAGACTCCCCTAAACGCCACTGCAGATATGCCAGTATCCAGCCTGTCCAATACTCTGGCGTCTTCTCAAAACGATAGGTGCGATCCGGTATAGACCCGCTCTGATAGCCGGACCTTTCAGCGATAAGCGCGAACAGCTCAACGCCCGATTTTCCCGATACGACCCATGCGTTGCCGCGTTCGAACTCGCGAGCTACGCCGCTCAGGCAAAAGAGTTCAGCAACTTCCGATCCTTCTGCTCCATAATCGTTAACGGCATAGTCAAAGCAGTCGCCGAGGTTGTTCATTGCATCCTCGAGGTAGTAGACGGGGTATGTCCTACTCGGCCCACAATCCGTTAACTCTTGGATCATTTAAATCAACCCTCCCTGCCATTAAATCCCTAATGTCGATACCTTCGGAATCGAACCCGTTAACCGTATCCAAGTATTTGCGTCGAGCATTCTGCTCTCGCTCAAAACGCTTGGGATAAAACTCAGACCCCAAAGCCTGCTTCCAATCGCAGAATCTAATCGCCGAAAATGCGCACTCGCTCATAAGAGCATATTGGATACCCAAATCACCCAAGCGCATGATACGTTGCAGCTGCCTGAGCGAGATCATGCCGCTGACAAACTGTCTTGCAAACGAAAAATAGGAGTCGTCGGCGCGATAACCTCGAATTACGTCATAGGGAGAAATATCAATCAGGCAGTTATCCAGCAGATAGCGAAGTCCTTCGCGCGCCAGCGGTGTCGAAACATTGAACTCCCTATTGTTAGCCAAAATCGCAAGCCAATTGAGAATTGAAAACTCCCCGGACTCCAAATCCAAGACTGCGAGACCATCCATATCGAGCTCATATCGATTTGCAATGCCATCAGACTCAGTCCGACATGCCCACTCCATTGCCATTTCCTCATGTGGCGTGCAATAAAACCCACACCCATAGTCATTGAATTGTCTGCATTTATCCAACGACGGATGCTCGACAACAACCTCCGACCCGTGCCAAAGCTCCATATCGACCTCCAAACAAAAATATCACCCCAGTGATAGTGTACCAATAACTATCACTGGGGTGATATAGATAGATGCAAACTATTGCCTGCCAAGAACCCTTACTAGAGGCAAGCCTCGGCGATGCGCTTTTTGAGTTCGTCGATGCCGGTGCCGGTCTGGGAGCTTGTGATGATTACGTTCTCGGCCGGAACGTTGAGCTGCTTTTTGATGGCTGCTGCCTGGCGGGCCTGCTGGGTGCGACTGAGCTTGTCGGCCTTGGTGAGGCAGACGATAAAGTTGAACTCATTGCCCTGCAGGTAGTCGATCATGTCATGATCGAGCTTGCTGGGATCGTGACGAATGTCCACCAGCGAGACGACCAAGTTAAAGCTGCGCTCGGAGTCGAAAAAGTCGCCGATAAGCTCGGCCCAGCGGTCGCGCTCGGCCTTGGAGCGACGGGCGAAACCGTAACCCGGCAGGTCCACGAAATGCACGTCGTCGGCCTCAAAGAAGTTGATGTTGCTCGTCTTGCCCGGCGTACTGGAAACCTTGACTAGGTTCTTGCGGCCAAATAGCTTGTTCATAATCGACGACTTGCCCACGTTGGAGCGGCCGACAAAGCTCACCTCGGGGCAGGTGGACTCGGGAATCTGCGAAACCTTGCCATAGCTGGCAACGAACTTGGCAAGCTGATAGTTAATGGAATCGGCCATGGACACTCCTTGGTCGTAGGTTCTTACAAATAGACGCGCTATTGCGCAGCGGCAATGCGGCGGACGATATCGAGCGTGATGTCACTTGCGACACGCGCGTACTCGAACAGATCGAACTCGCGCTCGCAAATTGCATCGTACGCCTCGTCACAATTATCGCTGATAGCGCGCAACACCAGGCAATCGACACCATTTTTGGTTGCGACATGGGCAATTGCCGCGCCCTCCATGCCGACACAATCGGCATGCGTCGCCTCGATAGCGTCGTTGCGCATGGTGGCGCCCGTCACAAAGCGGTTACCCGTGGCAATCGTGCCGACCAGGAACTGCTTGGTGCCCTCATTCGAAGCGACTGCATTTGTCGAAGCGTCAACAAACCCACGCTCAGCAAGCACTTCGGCGGCAATATCGACCAGCGCGGGCGTCGAGCCAAACTCCTCGAGCCCCGGTGCGGACTCGGCGATAAGCGCGGTATCGGTATCCAGATAGCGTAGGCGTTTGCCAATGACCACGTCGTCGATATGGAGCTTGGGGTTCAAACCGCCCGCAATGCCCGAAAACACAACAGCCTGCGGAGCATACTTGCTAATGAGGTGCTGTGTTGCAGCGGCGGCGTTCACCGTGCCCATGCCCGCCGTTGTGGCGACAACTGTCAGGCCGTCGAGCTCACCGCTCACAACGGTCAAGCCTGCCTCCCGTGCCTCGCAAACGTCGCTCAGCTCTTCCTTAATCTGCATGATCTCTTTTTCGAGCGCACCGATAATCGCAATGGTAGCCATGCCATTCCCCAAACCTATTCGAAATTCTCAACCACGGTATGGTACCAGCATTTTGTTTGACCTCGTCAAACGAACACGCTAAGCCAGTGCAGCTCGCGTATCAAACAGAGCCTTTGCAATCGCAGCCGTAACCTCGCTCGAACGGTCGCTCGATGGCATCGATGTCATGACGCTCATGACATAGGTACAGCCATCGATGTCGATAAGGCCCGCATCGCATGTCGAGTAGTAACCATCCTCGCTAATCCAGCCTGCCTTGTTGCGCACCAAAACCTGCTCGTCCGCAATGCCATCGCGAATAAACGAGCGCGATGTTGATGCCAGAAGGCCCGACAGCCACTGTGAAGTCTCGGTATCCATGCTCAGATACCCGCTCATCTCACGCCATAACCTCGCAGAAGTGCGCGGGCAGTAGGTCGGAAAATCACTCATCGGATTCAGTGCCGTTTCGTCATCAACACCCAGATTGGCAATCCAATCCTCATAGCCATCATGGTCAAACGCCGCGCGTAACGCGATAAACGAATCGTTGTCTGAGTTGACGACGGCATTCTCGATAAGGTTGCGCACCGTCTGCCAGCCCATGCTGTAACCACCATACGTGGCTAAAGGCCCATCGAGCGACACCTGCCCCGATTCGACCAACGTCTCGCAAATATAGAGCGCATACAGCGCTTTGTAGCTGCTCGCTCCATACACCTCGACATCAGCGTTATACGTCACGCCCCTACCGCTCGATAGGTCGTAGAACACTACACCCACATCGCCCAGCTCCTGCGCCCGACACAGGGCATCCTGGAGCGAGGCAAGGCTCTCATCCTCCAAGGCAGGAGTCTTGTTATCCACCAACGAGAAGGTCCGAACGGTATCACCCGAAGGGATATCGTTGAAGTCCGCCTTCGAAAGTCTCGTCTTGAGATCTGCCGTCGACAGAGCTTGATCTGCCGACGCTTTGGACTTTGAAACCTTCTCGTTTTGCAGCTGTACCGTTGACGCATCTGGGCGCCCCGTTCGCTCCGAGGCGTAGGTTTTAACGGTAATTCCGAGGATAATAACCGCCGACGTTAGCATCCCAATGGCGGCAATCTTCCTCACGCGGATGCGAGCGCCGGCAAGGCCACGCGAAGACGTGCCCTTCGTCTTATATCTGCTGCCATGCTGCGGCACATACTCGTCCCGCGATGCGATGTTTCGCACGTGGTCTCCTGACTGCCACCGTTTATATACGAGCAGCATGATACCGAGCAGGCAATTCTTTCCAAAGATATTCAGCGGCGTTTAAGGTGTCTTTAAAGAAACCACAAGCGTATTTATCCAAATGGCACGATTCTGTTGCGCATCTCACCGCAACCCAGAGAGCAGTCTTTTTAGGACGGGGCTCTTTAGCAATCAACTAGGTGCCCAGGGGCACTCATTTAAGTCTGTCCCCAATGAGTGCCCTTGGGGAACGAAAATGGCATGCTATCCGATAGCGTTTTTGAGCTCCGCACGGCGCTTTTTCATGCCGATCATAACGGCATTGCGCAGCTCGGGCATGCGCGCGGTATCCATCTGGGGCACGCCCTCGAGCTTATAGGGAATGCCCAGTTGCTCGTACTTGACGACACCCATCGTGTGATACGGCAGCATTTCCAGGCCCACCACGTTGTGCCATGGAGCGATGAGGCGACCGAGCTTCTCGCACTCCTCCGCCGTGTCGGTAATGCCCGGCACAACCACGTGGCGGATAACGACCTTGATATTGCGACGTGCAAGCTCATCGCCAAACGCCAGGATGCGTGCGGGATCACAACCGGTCAGCTTTTTATGCTCGACCGGGTCGGCATGCTTAATATCGAGCAGTACCATGTCGGTCTCGTTGAGCACGGCATCGAACTTCTCGGGATGCTGAGGGTCGAAGGCGTAGCCACAGCTATCCAGGCAGGTATGCACACGACCATCGGGGTTGTTGTGCATTGCACGGAACAGGTCGGCCAAAAACTCGGGCTGCAGAAGCGGCTCGCCGCCCGAAACGGTAATGCCACCGCTGCGGTAAAACTCATGGTTGCTCTGGAACTCGTCCATCAGATGCTCGACGGTCACCATGGTGCCGCCGTTAACCGACCAGGTATCGGGATTGTGGCAATACGCGCAGCGCATGGGACAGCCTTGGACAAACACTACGAAGCGGATGCCGGGACCGTCAACCGTACCCATCGTCTCGATCGAATGTACGCGGCCCAGGGCAAACGCGGAGTCCTCGGGACGAGCGTCCACACCCTCGAGCGTCATCTCAGCCATTCCCGCTACCTTGCCTCTCATTGGTTTTAGTTACATAAATGCCAGAGCCATTCTAGCCCATACATATGATGGCGAAACGGTTTAGAGGTCAATTAGGTCGTCCTATTTGACTCCACGCAAAAGCGGCGGGAGGGTTATCGCAACCCGCCCACCGCCGAGGCAATAGAAATCGATAGACTCCAGGCCTTACGCCTTAAGCGTGAGCACCGCGCCGAAGGCGGTCGGGCCGCAATGGCTCGAGATGACGCCGCCGACCTGAGTCCAGGTAATGTCCTTAAAGCCAAGATCGTGTGCATAGACTTCCATGTCGTCGCGCAGCTCCTCGGAAAGACCTACCGAATACGCCAGGCCAATGTGCGAGTAGTCAATCTCGCCCTTGGCAACCATGTGATCAATAAAGGCGCGGGCGCACTTGAGCATAGAGCCGCGGAACTTCTTGGTTGCCACGAACTTGCCGCCCGTTACCTCAATGCAGGGCTTAATCTTGAGCAGATGGGCGCCCAGGAACGCGACGTTGGACAAGCGACCGCCCGCCTTAAGGAAGGCAAGGTCCGTAGGAACAAAGCCCAACAGCACGCGGTCCATGACGGAGTTCGCGAAGGCGAAGATCTCGTCGACGGTGGCATCGGGGTGAGCCTCGATGTATTTGGCGGTCTCGACGACAACAAGCGACTGGCCTACCGAGACAAAGCGCGTGTCCATGGAGAACACGTAGTCGCGCCCCTGGGCCGCAATCTTTGAGGACTGATGCGAACAGGTCGTGGCCTCGGAATATGCAAGATGCAAAATAGTCGCGTCGGGCTGCTCAGCGTGAATGCGGTCGTACACGTGAGCAAAATCCGCAGGCGCGCAGCCACTGGTCTTGGGCATCACGCCAAACTCATTGCAGCGCGAATAAATCTCGAGCGGATCGATCGAGCCGTCCTCGACGGTCTCGTCACCAATCGTGACATGCATGGGCACGCGCACGATGCCGTAGCGCTCGCAGAGCTCCGGCGTCACATCCGACCCAGACTCGACCACGATTACGTACTTGCCCATTAATATCACGACCCATCTCGACATTGGCTTTTCAATACATGGCACGCACCGCCGCACTGTTGCACAACGGCGTCCAAGCGCCAAAGAGACGCCGCCCCTTGCACACAACAAAGGACAGCGTCTCCCTGGAAAACTCCGTGCTTATCTGAGATTCTACACGGTTTATTAAGGAGTGTTACTTATTCCGCAAACGGTAGCTATACGCGATGAACGGTAGTTCGCTGCAGCAACTGCGACACATTCCGCCCAGCAAGTCCAATCGCGCTCCACACACGGTTAATGCGCGAGGCGGTAGAAATCCATCGACGCCGCACCCTCGGCATGCAACCCCATCGCCGGAACCGCCGGCGAATAGGTACGGCTCGTAAGTGCCGCCTCGCCGCCATTTGCAAAAATCTCGACCATCGTAGTGTCCGAAAGCACGCGCAGGTCGCGAAGCTCGCTGAGCTCGATCGACCTCTGGTCGCGCCCATAGCCTTCGTCACCCATGTCGAGGGTAAGCATCCCGTCTGCATAGCGCACAAAGACACCCTTGCGGATTTCGAGCTCGATCACCTGGGCGCCCTCACAGGAAACCACAAGATCAAACAGGCGGCCCGGCTCCTCAACGGTTTCACCGCCTGTCGCGCAAACGCAGTCGCCGCGCATCCTCTCAATCTCGTGCACCGGCTGCTGACAGAGCTTACCATCGCGCATGCTCAGTTCTCTCGGCACCGTCAACGCGCACTGCCACCCGCGTGCCACCGTCGGGCTTTTTGCCGTCGCATCGGGGCAACCCGACCACCCGATCATCAAACGCCGACCCGCAGCATCCTCAAAAGACTGCGGTGCGTAGAAATCAAAGCCGGCATCGACCATCGGGGGCATGCCCTGCCCGGCGATCTTAAAACTCGGCGCCTCCCAATCGGCCTCGATGGGAAACCACACGCACTGGTGCGGATTGCGGTAACGCCATCCATCGGCGGACACACCCTGCGGACAGCAAACGAGAATAAGCTCACCATCGAGCTCAAACAGATCGGGGCACTCCCACATAAAGCCAAACTTCTCGCCCAACTCAATGCGCGTCGCATAGCTCCAGTCCTCTAGATCGCTCGAGGTATAGACAAGCACGCAGCCGCGGTCGTCTTTCGTACGAGCGCCCAGAACCATGTAGTAGATACCATCGTGTTCAAGGATTTTGGGATCACGCACGTGCGTACCGATATCGTCGGGGTAATCGACCGGCCCAACAGCTATGCGCTTCTCGCCCAATTCGTCGGGATTCTCGGCAACCATATGAATTTGGTTTTGCTCACGGCCCGTCAACACGTAGTCGTAATCATCGCGGTCAAAATGCTTGACGTTGCCGGTATAGAAGTAGTGAATCTTGCCGTCGTGTACAAAGGCAGAACCAGAATACGCTCCGCTCGAATCCAAATCGGAATCGGGGAACAGCACAGGGCCGCGATTCTCGTACGTCACAAAATCCTTTGTTGTCAGATGATTCCAAATCACTGGACCGCCATGCGCAGCATCGAATGGATCGTATTGGTGATAGATGTGATACGTATCACCGATCTGCACCAAACCGTTGGGGTCGTTGAGCCAGCCAAGCTCAGGCTCCACATGGAACAGGAGCCTATCGGGGTCGGACGCGATGCGACCCGCCGTCTCATCCTGTCCGGCACGCCACTGCTCATAGTCCGCGCGTGTCACCTTATTTTTTTGATTAAACATCGCCGTTGACTTTCTCGTCTATGGGGAAGGACGCTCGACTCACACGAGTCGAACGCCCTTCCCCAAATGGACTTATCCTCAGATTACGCTGAACGGCTCAACTAGAAGCTGACATCGAAGCCAGCACCAGCGCCCTCTTCATCAGTGGTCGGCACGCCCTTTGCCTTGTTGTAGGCAAAGATCAAGACGATCGGCACGATAAAGGCGATGAGATTGCCAGCCACATACCACACGAGCGTCTCGGGCGTGACGATGAGCAGGCCAAGCACGCCGGTCAGACCCTGACCGATGGCGCGCACCTCAAAGAGCTTCACGAAGGCACCGCCGCAGCCTGCACCGATGCAAGCGCAGATGAACGGGATGATCGAGTAGCGCATGTTTGCAGCAAAGATTGCGGGCTCGGAGATACCGACCAGCGTCGGGATAAAGGACGACATGCAGATGTTGCGCTCTTTGGAATGCTTCTTGTGAATGAGGTACATGCCGATGGCGCCACCGCCCTGGGCGATGATGGAAACCGACCAGATTGCCTGGATGTAGTTGAAGCCAGTCGTGGCAACGAGGTTGGCCTCAATACCCTGGATGAACTGATGCGTACCGGTAACGACGAGCGGCTGCAGGAACGCGGCAAAGACAAAGGCGCCAAAGACGCCCATCCTGTTGTACAGGACATCGATTACGCCAGCGAGGACGTCGCCGATCAGGTTGCCGAGCGGGCCGAACACGGTGAACAGGGCAACGTTAGCAAGAATCAGGGTAACGGTCGGGACAAAGACAAACGAGACGACCTCGGGGATGTACTTCTGGGCAATCTTTTCGACCTTGGCCATAAACCAGGCAGTCAGGATTGCAGGGAACACGCCGCCCTGGAAAGCAACCATGGGGATGGAGAGCGGACCAAAGTTCCAGTACTCAGCACCCGACGGATCCATAACGAACGCGTTACGGTTCATAAGGCTCGGGTGAACCATGACGATACCGACGAGGATGCCCAGAATCGGGTTACCGCCAAAACGCTTCACCGCGCTGTACATAACCAGGACAGGCAGGTAGTCAAACGTGGTGGCGATAATGGCAAAGAAGCTTGCGAGGTTCTTGAGGAACTCGCTGTGGTCGGCAAGGCTGCCCTCCATGCCAAAGAGGCCGTTGGCAACGATCAGCGACTTAAGGCCGATGATGATAGCAGCGCCGACGAAAGCGGGAATGATGGGGATAAAGATATCCGAGAATACCTTGAGGACCGAGAAGAACTTGCCCTTCTTGTCCGCCTCGGCGCCCTTGACCTCGGAAGCGCTGATCTCCTTAACGCCCGTCAGAGCCATAAACTCATCGTAGACCTTGTTGACGGTACCGGTACCGAAGATGATCATGAGCTGGCCGCTGTTGTACAGCACGCCCTTGACGCCATCGATGTTCTCGAGCTCGGCCTTGTTGTACTTGCTCGTATCCTTGAGCACCAGACGCAGACGCGTAACGCAATGCGTGGCGCCCTCGATGTTCTCCAGACCGCCGACGTTATCGACGACTTGCTGAGACACTACTTTGTAGTCCATGTTCCTCTCCATTCCCTTACGAAATCATAAAACGTTTTGATGCCATTACAGAGACGCGATCGTTGCATTTGCGCACTTGAGCGTACCGTCGGTGACCGTCAGTGCCACACCCTGGCCCTGCTTATTGCAGAAGCGCGCGTTAAGCGCAACATCATCGACAAAGATGGTCGCGATATCGTCGTCAACGACCAGGCGCACATGATGAGTGCCCTCGCCCTTAAAGAACAACGGACGCTCGAGGCCCATGTTGTTGACCTGGAACCACGGATACTGGGGGGCCGCCGTAAACTCGAGCTTGCCCTCACGCAGGTTGGCGCGGAACTCATAGGCAAGACCGGACTCGGCGTCCTCGGCAAGCTTCACCGAGAAGCCGGCAGCGTCACCGGCGAGCTCGATGTCGGCATCGAGCATATAGGTGGAACCGGCATCCGCGGCGAGCACCTGCTCGACCTTGCCCGACTCGCAGGAAAGCTCAAAGGCCTCGACTGCCTTAGCCTCGCCAAAGGCGCCAAGCATGCTGTCAGGGAGCTTGGTGCCGAGCGTTCCGTCGGCACGCTGAACGATCTCGAGAGGCATAAAGGTGCCACCCCACAGGTAAGAGCTGGGGTCGCCGCCCTCGTCACGCGTAGGAACCCAACCAAAGAGAACGCGGCGCTCGCCATCAAATGCGGTACGCGCGGCATAGTACGCGCGGCCATCGAAGGAATCGTCCGCAGGAGTGATCCAAGGACCGTTGATAGAGCGAGACATGCGGTAACGGGTCTTGTTGCCATCACTGTACTCGGAGAACACCAGATACCACCAGTCGCCCATCTTAAAGAGATCAGGCATTTCGAACATGGTGTACAGGCCCGGATTCCACCAGTCGCCCTGGAACTCCCAGGTATCCAGGTCCTTGGAGGTGAACTTGACCAGACGACCGGTCATCAGACGCTTGTCCTCGCCCACACGCGTGCCGAGGATGAGCATGTACTCTTCGTTCTCCTCATCCCAAAGCACAAAGGGATCGCGCCAGTTGCGGTCATCGTAACCCTCCTGGGGCGGAAGCAGCGTCTCGGCGATGTTCTTCTCCCACTTGACGGCGTCGTCACTCGTTGCGTGAAGAAGAACCTGCTTCATCAAGCGTGCCTTGACCTTATCGCGATTGCAACCAGTGTAGAGCGCATGGTACTTGTCGCCCACCTTAAACACCGTGCCGGCATAAACATACTGGTCGACTTCCTCGTCGCCGCCACGCTCAAGGCTCTCGCCAAAGTCTTTGTAATTGACGAAGTCCTTGGTTGTCGCGAGTGCCCAGCCAAACGGCTCTCCGAAAGGTCCGGGGTTTCGCGTGTCACGCTGATGATAGAGATAGAACGTGCCGTCCTCGCCGTACGGCATGATGTCGCCTACCCAAATTCCCTCAGGCTGGTAATACACCTTGTGCATCCGAGACTTCCTTTCTCACGAGATACTAACTCGGTACAACTGCAAGATATGTCAATCGTTTTCATATGTCAAACGTTTTCACACCAATACGTCTTTTCGCAGTTCCAGTCGTCGGCAAACGGTTGACATATGCCGGCGAACGGTCATCAGAGGTGTTTGAGGAATTCTTTTGGCACGGGATGAACTACGCGGTTTTACCCTCAATGAGTTCAACGGGGAGCTTGATATTCGATTCGGGCTTTTCGCCGTTAATAAGAGCAATGATGGATTGCGCCGCGAGCTCTCCGATGCGATCGATATCTTGGCGAACGGTTGTTAAGTCAGGCATAAACGTCATAGTGCGGCGGGCACCATCCGCGCCCACGACCTTAATATCGCCCGGAGCGCTCAAGCCGCGCTGCTTCATCACGTTAAGACAGATAGCCGCCATCGTGTCGTCTCCCGCAAAGATGCCGTCAATATCGGGGTTCTCATCGAGGATCTTCGCAACGACCGCGCTCTTTTCGTCGTCGGGCTTAACGAACTCGACCTCACGGACAAGCGCGGGCAAACCGGCCTGCTCAACAACATCGAGGTAGGCATCGGTACGCTTATTGGCAGGCATGCGCATGCGGCTATTGCTGCGCAGGCACAGGATGCGCGAACACCCGTCATCGATCAGGCGACGCGTGGCAAGTTCGCCGATACTATAGCTGTCGCTCGCAATCTGAACAGAGGCCTCGCCAAGGTCGCAGTCGATACCAACCAGACTCAAACCCATCTCGGCATACGCCTCGGCACCGATATTAAGCGAGTTGACGATGACGCCATCAACCATATTGCGTCGAAGCATGTCGATATAAGAGCGCTCAAGCTCGGGTCGATTGGCGCTATTGCACAGCAGCATCTTAAAACCGTTTTCGGCCAGGGTATGCTCAATGACTTGAACCACTTGGGCATGAAACGGACTGCTGACATAGGGGACGATCATACCGATAAGATTCAGGCGACCGTTGAGCATGGCACGGGCGATATCGTTGGGCGTATAGTTGATGCGCTTCATCGCGGCATGGACCTTATCGCGGGTCTCTTGGCTAATATAGCCGCGATTATTAAGCACGCGAGATACCGTAGTAGGCGAAACCCCCGCCACCGCCGCAACTTCCTTGATGCCAGGCTTAGCCGTATCCTTAGAACGAGCACTCTCGCGAGCCATAGCACCCTCCCCCATCAACATGTCATACGTTTACATACGAACAAAGCATACCCCAACAAGAGCGGGAAGACGGTAACAGTACAAGTAAGTAAACGACTCATCCAAATAATTAGGAGAGTTCCGCCTAAAGGGTGACTCCAAAGGACCCCACATGGCCGGTTTTGGGTTATTTTCCAAAACATCCCGCAGGACGCAAAGAGGCTCCGCCGCGCAACGCGCGCAGCGGAGCCTCTTTGCATGTCCGAGGACGTTTTGGGAAATAACCCAAAACCGGCCCCAGTAATCCTACAGGAGTTGAACCCTTTAGAACTTGTCGTGGAAGGTACGCGAAATGACCTCGTCCTGCTGCTCCTTGGTGAGCGTGTGGAAGTTCACGGCATAGCCGGAAACGCGGATGGTCAGCTGCGGGTACTTCTCGGGGTGAGCCTGAGCGTCGAGCAACGTCTCACGGTTGAAGACGTTGATGTTCAGGTGGTGGCCACCCTTCTCGGCGTAAGCGTCGAGCATGTGGACCAGGTTATCGGCCTGAGTCTCGGAAACTTCAGAAACCTTCATAATGTGTCTCCTTCGATTAATAGGCGCCGGCCGAAACCGGCGCGCTAATCAGTAATCGTTATTGTTAGTATAGCACTAACAATAGTTACTCGCCCAGCTGATCAAGGTCGATATCGCCAAAGAACACCTGGTCCTCCTTGCCGAGCGCACTCGGGATGATGGAGAAGGTGTTGGAGATGCCGTCCTGAGCATCGCGGAACGGGAGCTTGGAAACCGAAGACAGCGAAGCGATGGCGCCGTGGCTATCGCGCTTGTGCATGGGGTTAGCACCCGGGGCGAACGGCTGGCCAGCCTTGCGGCCGTCGGGCGTGGAGCCGGTCTTCTTACCGTACACGACGTTGGAGGTAATGGTCAGAACCGAGGTCGTAGGCACGGAGTTGCGGTAGGTATCGTTCATGCGGATGTACTCCATGAACTGGTGCACAACGTCGTGAGCGATCTGGTCGACGCGGTCGTCGTCGTTACCGTACTTGGGGAACTCGCCCTCGGTCTCGAAGTCGACGATGATGCCGTTCTCGTCACGGACGGGGTGGACCTTGGCGTACTTGATGGCGGACAGGGAGTCAGCCACGACGGAAAGGCCAGCGATGCCCGTAGCGAACCAGCGGTGCACGTGCTTGTCGTGCAGAGCCATCTGGATGCGCTCGTAGCAGTACTTGTCGTGCATGTAGTGAATGATGTTCAGCGAGTTGACGTACACGCCAGCGAGCCACTTCATCATGTCGTTGTACTTGGCCACAACGTCGTCGTAATCGAGCGTATCGCCCTCGACGGCGCGATACTTGGGGCCGACCTGCTTCTTGGAGACCTCGTCAACACCGCCGTTGAGTGCATACAGCAGGCACTTGGCCAGGTTGGCGCGGGCGCCGAAGAACTGCATCTCCTTGCCGATGCGCATGGAGGACACGCAGCAGGCGATGCCGTAGTCGTCGCCGTGGTAAACGCGCATGAGGTCGTCGTTCTCGTACTGGATCGAGGAGCTGGCGACAGAAGTCTTGGCGCAGAACTTCTTGAAGTTCTCGGGCAGACGGGTCGACCACAGAACGGTCATGTTGGGCTCGGGGCTGGTGCCCATGTTCTCGAGCGTGTGCAGGTAGCGGTAGCTCATCTTGGTAACGAGCGTACGGCCGTCGACACCCATGCCGCCGATGGACTCGGTGACCCACTGCGGGTCGCCGGTGAACAGGGCCTGGTACTCGGGGGTACGGGCAAACTTGACCATGCGGAGCTTCATGATGAAGTGATCCACGAACTCCTGGATCTGCTCCTCGGTGAAGGTACCGTTGGCAAGGTCGCGCTCAGCATAGATGTCGATGAACGTAGAGGTACGGCCGATGGACATAGCGGCGCCGTTCTGCTCCTTGACGGCAGCAAGGTAGGCGAAGTACATCCACTGGATGGCCTCCTGCGTGTTGGTAGCAGGGTTGGAAATGTCGAAACCATAGGTCTCGGCCATCATCTTGAGCTCGCCGAGGGCGCGGATCTGCTCCTGCAGCTCCTCACGGTCGCGGATGTTGTCGGCGGTCATGACCGTCGGAGTGGAAGCCTTCTGGGCCTCCTTGTCCTTGATCAGGTAGTCGACGCCGTACAGGGCAACACGACGGTAGTCGCCGATGATGCGGCCGCGGCCATAGCCATCGGGCAGACCGGTGATGATGTGAGCCGAGCGGCAAGCACGCATCTCGGGGGTGTAAACATCGAAGACGCCGGCGTTGTGGGTCTTGCGCTCAAAGGTGTAGCGCTCAACAACGTTCTCGTCGACCTTGTAGCCGTGCTGGCTGGCAGCCTGGCAAGCGATGCGGATACCACCGTTGACGTGCAGCGCGCGCTTGAGCGGCTTGTCAGTCTGGAGACCGACGATGGTCTCCTTCTCGCGGTGGGCGTTATCGATGTAGCCAGCGGGGTGGCTCACGATACCCGTAACGGTCTTGGTGTCCATATCGAGGACACCACCCTGCTCGCGCTCCTTAAGCAGCAGGTCGAGAACCTCGCCCCACAGCTCCTTGGTACGCTCGGTCGGACCTACGAGGAACGACTCATCGCCCTCGTAGGGGGTGTAGTTCTTCTGGATGAAGTCTCGGACGTCAACCTCTCCCGTCCAGATACCTTCCTTGAAGCCTTCCCATGCCTCCTGCATTGTGTAACCACGCTCCTAGTTACGTGTAATGCGGCGCTCTCTCACACCGCTACTTATTGAATTCTTGAATTATCGGCTTGCACTACCGGCTTCTTCCGTTCTTCACCACACGTTGGTACAGGGAAAAACGTTTGTCCACCTTGGAACTGCAACCCAAAACCCAAGATTTCACCCGTTTGAGAAGGATAACATAGCCACCCCCTTCATCAGGGCTGTTATATGTTTCTTTTTTTATACCATTAGGGCATTTTTAACAAATCCGCAGGAAATGCGAGCGTGAACAACTACCGTTCACCGATTTGTTTGGTTTTTTCCTTGCCTTTGTACGACGTTCACTCTAGCTGTTATGCCAGCTTTATCAGGGTAAAGTGTCCCAAAGACCCTACAGAAACTGCAGGGCGGCCACGGGATCCCCCGTGGCCGCCCTGTGGCGTAGCTAGTTTTTAGCTTTGATTACCGTTTGGCATTAGGCGGCTGCGGAGGCCTTGTCGGTCGTTGCCTTGCCGTTGCTCTGCTGGCCCTCAAAATGCTTGTAGCACCAGCTGGTGACCAGCGGGGTCAAAATAGCCGTAACGATTGCGCAGGCAGCAACCTGTGCCGTGGCCGTCGCGAGCACCGCGCCGCCGTACATGGCCTCGTTGACGCTTGCCATGGCAGCAGGCGTGGCCACATTGGCTCCGGCGCAGCTCGAAATGGCCGCACCTGCGACACCCGTACCGCCCGTGAGCTTATCGACCGCGATGACGGGAATTGCAAAGATCACCGAGCAGATCACGCCGAGCAGGATGCCGGGAAGACCGCCGTTGATAAGCTGGCCAAAAGTCATGGTCGAGCCCATGGCAAAGAAGACGAGCACGATGATGGCGGAAAGTGCCGGTGCCATCATCTTCTTAAAGCTGGGGAACAGGTTACCCAGAATAATGCCGACGACGATCGGCAGAATGGCGCCCACGAGCGACCAGCCGATCGGGGCCTGGCCGGCAGCGCCGAGCACGATCATCGTGACCGGAGGGCCGACAACCAGCGTGGTGATGGCGACAGCGCCACGCTCAGCCTCGTTGCCCATGGTACCCATCAGCCCAGCGTACATAGCGTTGTTGGCGCCGGTGCAAGCCGCCAGCATCACCATGGCAGAGATGCCAAACAAGTTGTCGTTGAACACATAAAGGATGAGCAGCGACATGGCAACGACCACGATCTGCTTGACGGCGATGATGATGGCGCCGCGGGCAGCGGCGGCAGGAGCGCTCTTAAACGAAATCGTCGTACCGACGATGAGCAAAAAAGCGCCCACGAGCGGGCCAGCGCCCTGCTGGGTCATGCCAAGCGTAAAGCTGCCGAGCGTTTTGAACAGGTCAGGGAATAGCGTGTTGAGCAGGCAGCCCAGCAAAAGCGGCACCAAAATATTGGCACCCGGGATGGAGGACATCTTAAAGAACGGCTCCTTTGCCGCCGGCGCCTCCACCGCAGTCGATTCACTCATATATATCTCCTTTGGATGCATGCGAATCGTAGCCGCACGCGCCTATGTCAGAAAGAAGGCGACGGTCCCGAGTCGCAGGAGCCGTCGCCGAATAATCGTCGCGGGGTATTACCCGTCCAGGACGATGCCGCCGTCGCAGTCACCGATCTCGCCGTTCACGAAGCTGGCGAGATCGGAAGCGAAGAACAGCACCATCTGCGCAGGCTCGCTGGCCTGGGCGGCGCGGCCCAGAGGAATACCGTTGATGATGCGCTGAGAGTTCTCGTCAGAGAGAATCGAGGTCATATCAGTAAGGGTGAGCGACGGGCACACGGCGTTGCAGCGAACGCCAAACTTGCCGCCTTCCTTGGCGACTGCCTTGGTTAGACCGTTAACACCGGCCTTGGAGCTCGCGTAGGCCGCGGTGCCGAGCAGGCCACCGCCGATCTTGCCAGCAACGGAACTCACGTTGACGATAGTGCCGGCATGGGCCGCCTTAAAGTGCGGGTACACGGCGTTCATCATGGTAAAGGTGCCGTTGAGGTTGATGTCGATGGTGCGACGCCACTCGGTGTCATCGATCTCATCGAACTTCTTGGTGCTGATGACGCCAGCGCAGTTGATCAGGATGTTGGTTTGCGGCAGGTCCGTAAAAATCTGCTCGACAGTCTCGCGCGCCTTGGGTGCATCGGCGACATCGAGCTGATAGAACTTGTTGCCCTCGCCAAGCTCGGCCACCGCGGCCTCGCCCTTAGCAGCGTTCCTTGCGATGAGCGCGACATGTCCGCCGCCCGCGACGATGCCCTTGGCGATCTCGAGGCCAATGCCCTGAGTGCCGCCCGTGACAATCGCGGTCTTGCCCGTGAAGTCAAATGCCATGACTCCATCCCCCTTTATATAAGGTGTCTCCTCGCGGGAAGTTGGAGCATCGCACGTGGCGATTATATGAGTCCCAGTCGTCATGGTGGTGACAACCCCTCGCCTAATCGCGTGCATAATAGTTCTTTGAAACGCTACAATTATTGAATTATTTTAATTCTTTATACGCTCTTTATATTACCTAGCAACCAGGTATTTTTTTTGGGACATGCCCAGAGATCTACCCCTAACTTTGCTGATACCGACGGTGTACGGAGGTCGCCTAAAGATTGTTTTCTAGGCATGACCCAAAAATCTACCGTATAGGGTGCGCGTGCAAGGGTATCATCTTTCACCGGAAATAGTTTCTAGTGTTAGGGGTTTTCGATGGAAGATACCGATTTCCATGAGCTTGGGCGTCAGCTCTTAACTGAGTTTGGCAGCATGCATCAGCGAATTTCGCGCTTTGCGGACAAAGCTCTCGGCGGCGAGATGGCCGTCATGCGCGCCCTCATGCGCGCCGGCGGCTCACTCACACCGAGCGAACTCGCCGATCGTGCCTGGGTTTCGAGCGCCCGTATCGCCAATATCCTGCGCGCCCTCGAGGCCAAGGGTTGGGTCGAGCGCGAGCACTCAAAGACCGACCGTCGTCGCGTACACGTCACGGTGACCGACAAGGGATTCCAGGTCATCGAAATCAAACGCCGGGAATTCGAGGACCGCACCGCGGCCTTCCTCGAGCAGCTCGGCGAAACAGATACCCAAGAGATGGTGCGCCTTCTAAGACGTGCCAACGAAATTATCGACCGCAATCAAGAAAGGAGAGATGCCGAGTGAGGATTCTCAAGCTCTTTAAAAAGCATATCCTGGCACTACTCGCAGCTATCGTACTCATCGTAATCAGCTGCAACGCCGATCTGGCGCTGCCTACCTATATGAGCGACATCGTCGACGTGGGCGTGCAGCAAGGCGGTATTGCCTCGCCCGTGCCCGACACCATTCGCGCCGAATCGCTCGACGACCTCGAACTCTTTATGAGCGCCAAGGACGCCAAGGCTGTGGAGGCCGTGTTTAGCAAGGCTGGCAAAAACGGCATTCGAGCGTACAAGGGCACCGAGGAAGAGCGTGCCGATGGAGGCAAGATTGCCGACATTATGAGCCTGCCCGAGACTGTCGTACTTTCGTTCAACCAGGGCATTGACGCCGACTCCATGGGCGACATGACCGGCACGTCCGGCGAAAAAGACAGCGACGCCGCCCAGGCCATGCCCACCCCCGAGCAGATGGCGGCGATGACGCCCGAGCAGCTCGCCGAGATGCAGCAGAAGGCCGCAGCGGCGCAGAACATGCAAAAGCAGATTGATGCCGACGGCGGTAAGATCACCATGAAGAGCCTGCGCCTGGGTGTCGAGGGCGGTCTGGTAGACCAAAGCAAGCTCGTCGAGGGCGCCAACGAAATGGCGGATAAAATGGGCTCCATGTCGGGCTCCATCGTGACCCAACGCGCCGTGAGCTATGTGCAAGACGAGTACAAGGCGCAGGGCATCGACCCCGCCGACGTGCAGAACGCCTACCTGGGCCGCATGGCGACCACGATGTTTGGTCTGTGCCTGATCTCGCTCGTCGCCACCATCCTGACCGGTGCCGTGGCTTCGCGCACCGCCTGCTCCATCGCCCGCGACCTGCGCCGCGAGACCTTCAACAAGGTTATGCACTTCTCGCCGGCCGAGGTGGGCAAGTTTAGCCAGGCCTCGCTCATCACCCGCTGCACCAACGACATTCAGCAGATCCAGATGGCCGCAACCCTGTTTATCCGCATGTGCCTGATGGCCCCCGTCATGGGCATCGTCGCCGTTATGCGCGTCCTGGCCAACCACACCGGCCTGGAGTGGACCATCGCCGTGGCCATCATCGCGGTTTCGGCCGTTGTCGGCGTGCTCATGGGCCTCACCATGCCCAAGTTCAAAAAGATGCAGAGCTTTGTGGACCGCGTGAACCTTACCGCCCGCGAGCTGCTCGACGGCCTTATGCCCATCCGCTCGTTCAACCGTGAGGAGCATGAGCTCGAGCGTTTTGACAAGGCTTCGCTCGACCTGATGACCACGCAGCTCTACACCAACCGCGCCATGAGCTTCATGATGCCGCTCATGATGCTCGTCATGAACTGCATCACCGTGCTTATCGTCTGGTTTGGCGCGCAGGGCGTGTCCGACGGCGTGATGCAGGTCGGCAACATGATGGCGTTTATCTCCTACACCATGCAGATCGTCATGGCGTTTATGATCCTCACCATGGTTTCGGTCATCCTGCCCCGCGCCGAGGTCGCAGCCGAGCGCGTGGAAGAGGTCATCACCTGCCCCACGAGCATCAACGACCCCACCTCGCCCAAACTGCCCGCTGCCAGCGCGCCGCGCGGCGAGCTCACCTTCCGTGACGTGAGTTTCCAGTATCCCGATGCCCGCGCCGACGTCATTAGCGGTGTAAACTTCACCACGCACGCCGGTCAGATGCTCGGCATCATCGGCTCCACGGGCTCGGGCAAGTCCACGCTCGTGCAGCTGATTCCGCGCCTGTACGACGTCACAGGCGGCAGCATTTCGCTTGACGGCGTCGACGTGCGTGACATGACTCTCTCCGAGCTGCGTCGCCGCATTGGTTACATCCCGCAGCAGGGGCGCCTGTTCTCGGGCACTGTCGAGAGCAACCTCAAGTTTGCCGGCGACATGGTGAGCGATGATGACATGCACCAAGCAGCGCGCATCGCACAAGCCGAGGACTTTATCGCCGAGCGCGAGGGCGGCTACGACTCCCCCATCAGCCAGGGCGGCTCCAATGTCTCGGGCGGCCAGCGTCAGCGCCTGGCCATCGCCCGCGCGTTGGCCAAAAAGCCCGAGGTCGTGGTGTTCGATGACTCGTTTAGCGCCCTCGACTACAAGACCGACGCGCGCCTGCGCGAGGAGCTGGCCAAAAACGTCACCGACGCCGCACTCGTGGTCGTGGCCCAGCGCATCGCGACCATCATGCACGCCGACCAGATCATCGTGCTCGACGACGGCCACGTAGTGGGCACCGGCACGCACGAGGAGCTGCTGCGCAGCTGCCCGGCGTACCTGGAGATCGCACAGTCGCAGCTTTCCGCCGAGGAGCTGGGGCTTACCCAAGAAGAAATTGCAGCCGTTATGGAAGGAGGAGAGCACTAATGTCAGACGAGACCAAGACTCAGATTCCCAAGCCAACCCGCCGGCGCGGTCCTATGGGCCGTATGGGTGGCATGGGCCGCGGCGAAAAGGCCAAGGACTTTAAGGGCACCATGCGGCAGCTGCTCGGCTATATCGGCCAGCACAAGGTTGCCGTGTTTACCGCCGTCGCCTTTGCCGTGTGCTCGGTCATCTTTAACATTGTGGGACCCAAGGTGCTCGGCCAGGTTACGACCAAGCTGTTCGAAGGCCTGGTCGCCAAGGTCAACGGCACCGGCGACGTTGACTTTGACTGGATCGCCAAGACGCTCGGCTTTTTGCTCTGTCTGTATCTGGCGAGCTCTGTCTGCAGCCTCATCCAGGGCTGGCTCATGACCGGCGTCACGCAAAAGATTTGCTACCGCATGCGCAAGGAGATCGCCGCCAAGATCGCTGTCGTGCCGATGAGTTACTTCAACGGCCACAGCAAGGGAGACGTACTCAGCCGCATCACCAACGACGTCGATACGCTGGGTCAGTCGCTCAACCAGAGCGTGACGCAGCTCATCACGTCGGTGACGCAGATTATCGGCGTGCTCGTCATGATGCTTTCGATCAGCCTGCCGCTTACCGGCGTCACCGTGCTCACGCTGCCGGCCGCCGCGATTATCTTGACCGTGATGATTCACTTCTCGCAGCCGTACTTCCGCGAGCAACAGCAGGTTCTGGGCGCCGTCAACGGCATTATCGAGGAGGACTTTGCCGGCCAGAACGTCATCCAGGTGTTCGACCGCGCCGAGGCCTCAATCGAGGAGTTCGACCGTCAAAACGACCGCCTCTTTATTAGTGGCTGGCGCTCGCAGTTCCTGTCGGGCCTGATGATGCCGCTTATGAGCTTGGTGGGCAACATGGGCTACGTGGGCGTCGTCGTGGTGGGCGCGCAGCTCGCGCTGACCGGCAATGCCACGCCCGGCGACATCCAGAGCTTTATCCAGTACGTGCGCAACTTTACGCAACCCGTGCAGCAGCTGGGCAACGTGAGCAACACGATGCAGTCGATGGCAGCTGCCACCGAGCGTGTGTTTGAGTTCCTGGCCGCGCCCGAGGAGGAGCAGAAGGCCGACGCGCAGATTCCCGAGAAGCGCCCCGGCCACGTGGAGTTTGACCATGTGAAGTTTGGCTACACGCCCGACAAGACCATCATCCACGACTTTAGCTGCGAGGCGCAGCCCGGCCAGACCATCGCCATCGTCGGCCCCACCGGCGCCGGCAAGACCACGCTCATTAAGCTGCTGCAGCGCTTTTACGACGTGGGCGGCGGTTCGCTGCGCGTCGAGGGCGTCGACGTGCGCGACTGGGACCGTGCGGCACTGCGCGGCGAGTTTGCCATGGTACTGCAGGATACCTGGCTGTTTAACGGCACCATCCGCGAGAACATCCGCTACGGACGCCCCGATGCGAGCGATGCCGAGGTCGAGGCCGCTGCGCGTGCCGCGCGTTGCGACCACTTTATCCATACGCTCGCCGGCGGCTACGATTTCATGATCAACGAGGAGGGCACTAACCTATCGCAGGGTCAGCGCCAGCTCGTGACCATCGCCCGCGCCATTTTGGCCGACCGCCCGGCGCTAATTCTGGACGAGGCAACCTCCAACGTTGACACTCGTACCGAGGAGCTTATTCAGCGTGCCATGGACGCGCTGATGCAGGGCCGTACCAGCTTTGTTATCGCGCACCGCCTGTCCACGATCCGCAACGCCGACGTGATCTTGGTAATTCGCGACGGTGACATCGTCGAGAAGGGCACGCACGACGAGCTGCTCGCCCAAGGCGGCTTCTACGCCGACCTGTACAACTCGCAGTTCGACGAGGCGGCGTAAATTCTGCCGCAGGGAACGAATAACGCCCGAGAACGGGGGCGCAGGACAACCTGCGCCCCCGTTTTTGTTCTACGGCCCTTGAGCCGCCTCCCCTGGGACCTGATTGACAGCCCCTTCGAAGCCCTGTGGGCAAAAAATGGCAAATATGAGTACTGTTACCTTTTTGGTAACAGCCAAAACCGCCTCAAACGACCTCCTTGCGGCCTCTATACGCCTTCAAATTAATCAAAACGCCCGTTAGCGGGCTTCTGTGTGCCAACGTTAATGAACATATTTTTCACTTTGTCTATTATCTTGCTAGACTGATATGTTACTAGGTTAGCAACCGTACTCATATTTGGCATTTTTTGCCCACAGGGTGTTTCCTGGGGAACCGACAACAGCCTTAGGGTCGCGCGCGGTGCCACTCCCTCCCGACATCCGCCGACGTTTACCCAGATAAAACCTGCCAAAATAAACCTGTCCCTTTTGGCAGGTTTCGGGGTGGCAAGGGCTTGCACTTTAGCGTGCGACAGCGGATAATGCCGAACACTCGACAATACGTTTATTGCTCTTTCTATAGATTGAGGAGGCCCCTATGGCCATGGAATTCAAACGCAGGCTGCCGATCCCCATGGAGATCCGCGAGGAAATGCCGCTTTCTGCCGAGCTTACCGCCAAAAAGCAGGCATTTGACGCCGAGGTCGCCAAAGTCTTTACCGGCGAGGACGCACGCAAGGTGCTCATCATCGGCCCGTGCTCTGCCGACCGCGAGGATTCGGTGCTTGAGTACATGAACCGACTGGCCAAGACCGCCGAAGAGGTCAAGGACAAGCTCATCATCATTCCGCGCGTCTACACCAATAAGCCGCGCACCAAGGGCACCGGCTACAAGGGCCTGCTGCACAACCCCAACCCCGAGGCTCCCGACGACCTGCTCGAGGGCGTCAAGGCCATCCGCCATATGCACCTGCGCGTTATTAAGGAAACAGGCTTCTTCACCGCCGACGAGATGCTCTATCCGTCCAACTACCAGTACCTCGTTGACCTGCTGAGCTATGTGGCCGTGGGCGCACGCTCGGTCGAAAACCAGGAGCATCGCCTGGTGTCGAGCGGCATTTCGGTACCCGTCGGCATGAAGAATCCCACTGCCGGTTCCACCACCGTTATGCTCAACTCCATTTACGCCGCGCAGGCGCACCAGAGCTTCATCTTCCGCAACTGGGAGGTCGAGTGCGACGGCAATCCGCTCGCGCACGCCGTTATGCGTGGCTACATCGGTCTCGACGGTCGCACCTACCCCAACTACCACTACGAGCACCTGGAGCGCCTGGCCGAACGCTACACCGAGCACGCCGGCTATGCCAATCCGGCAGCGGTCATCGACTGCAACCACGACAACTCGGGTAAGCGCCCGCTTGAGCAGTATCGCATTTGCAAGGAGGTGCTCGACAGCTGCCGCCGCAACGAGTCCATCTCCAAGCTGGTCAAGGGCTTTATGATCGAGTCCTACCTGGAGGACGGCAACCAGCCGGTCGACGGCGGCGTCTTTGGCAAGTCGATCACCGATCCGTGCCTGGGCTGGGAAAAGACCGACTACCTCATCCACGAGATCGCAGAGCGGATTTAGAGTTACGGCGTTTTACCAAACGCCGTAACCGCTCGACGCTGCAAGCCCGCCAGAGCGGCAATCTGCCTTTCAACTTCGGCGGCATGACCAGAAGGTCAATGCCGCCTCGCTTCAAGGCACTTTGCTCGCTCTGGCGGGCTTTCGCTCATATGACCCAATCCGCTGTCAAGAGCCACAATGGCCCCGCCGACCGCTTGCAATCGGTCGGCGGGGCCTGCCG
>JAGZFB010000003.1:0-113243 GCA_018368055.1 Collinsella sp.
TGCCTTGAAACAAAGCGGCATAGACCTTCTGGTCATGCCGCCCTCTTTGAATGACAAGTTGTCGCTCTGGTGCCCGCGCAGCGTCGAGCAGTTGCGGCGTTTGGTAAAACGCCGCAACGAACTAGCTCAGCATTGCATCCATCATCTCGGAGTTGACGGAGTCGTCGGCAGACCACTCGCCGTCGTCGTTGCAGGTGTACTTGAAGATAACCGTGGTCTTCCTGGGCTCGGTGGCCTTGGTCACATCGACCATAACCTGACCGGCCATCTTGTACAGCTCGTCATCGGAAGGAACCGTTTCAAGCGCAGCGACCTTCTCCTGATACTGGGTGGAGAAGTCCTCGACGATCTTGTTCATAGACTTGCATGTGATAGAGACCTCGGCGGTCGCGACGCCCTTGTCCTCGTCGACCGTCACGTCGCCGATCTTGTAGTCAAAGCCCTCGAGATAGGTCTTGGCATACTCCTTGGGATCGATACCCAGCTGCTCGAACTCGTCGCCCGAAGCCTCCTCCAGACCAGAGAGGAAGTCGTCGCCACCGTTCTTGACCTCGTCAAACTGCGTCGTAAGATCCTCGGTGATGAGCTCCTCAACCGAAGGACCTCCGCAACCGGAAAGCACGACCACGCATGCAACCAAGACGGCCATGAGGGGCGCAAGCAGCAGCTTCTTTTTCATGTTGTTCCTCCCAATGAGCGGCACCGCGCTTCCCGAACGCGGCGCACGTTGTAATAAGTAAGCCCATACTATCCACTTATGAACACCCTCGGCAGCGCGAAGGCGCGGTCGGTTCGTTTTAGCATCCGAACGGTTTGTAAGCCCGCCCAACGTGCAATAAAACGCTTCCCCGCGGTGCAATAAAAAAGGTGGCCGGATAACCCGACCACCCTTGCACATCCTTTGGATGCCGCAGCTTACTTGCGGACGACCTTGACGATGGCATCACCGGCAGCGACAGCGGAGTCGGCCTCGACAGCGAGCTCGACATCGGCAAACTCGGCGGTGTTGGACACGGCCACGACGACACAGTCCTTGTAACCGGCAGCAGCGATCTTGGCTCGGTCGATCTTGAGTATGGGCTGGCCAGCCTTCACGACGTCGTCGGCCTTGACGAAGCCCTCGAAGCCATCGCCGTTCATGTTGACGGTATCGACGCCAACGTGCACCAGAACCTCGATGCCGCTATCGGACTGCAGACCCACGGCGTGACCCATAGTGACGGTCACCTTGCCGTCGCAGGGAGCATAGACCAGGTCGTCCTCAGGCCACACCGCGCAGCCCTTGCCCAGAACCTCGCCACCAAAGACGGGATCGGGCACGTCGGCCATCTTGATGACCTTGCCCTTGACGGGCGAGCACAGCACGTCGGCGCCAGCAGAAGCAGAGATGGAGGCCGGAGCAGCGGCAGCCGCGGGCTCAGCCTTCTTCTTGAACATGTCAAACAGACCCATACGTTTCTCCTCTTGATTAAGCGCAACGTTTTGCGCATGCCTATGGTGATTATAGTGCCAAATGGTTCAAATGCTAAGGTGGGGACTCGAATTGCGAGCCCTTCCCGGTAGTGCTCGTGGGACGAGCGTCTCCTTTGCATCGCGGGTCGATAAGCTGAGTATCGCCTGCGCACGGGACGGGCAGAAGCGGGCACGCCAAACCCGATACTTCTTTTCGCAGCGGCACCCCGCCGCCACCCCGCTCCTGGCACCTCCTGATACCTACCGAAACGTGCCAAAATAAACCCGTCCCTTTTTGGTAGGTTTGGCGAGTGTGGATTTTCGGACGCTTAACTAACGAGCGTGGATAATCTCCCACTTTGACTTTGAGGCCGTCACCGAGCCAAAAACGGGAGATTATCCACGTTCATTTTGGATGACCCCCCCCCTGTACCAAGCCGAGCTCCATGGTCAAGTAATAACGACTTCTCATCATTAGATTGTTTACATCAATTCTAATAACTATTTAATCCTTAAACTCGTTATTAGAATTGATATGATTGGCCTAATAACGAGTTTCCGGCACTAAAGATATGGAGGGCGCGATGCAAATCGAGGAGAACGGCCAGGGAACGCTCCGCAATAATCTATCGGGGAAATTGGCTTACTATTCGTTTTTTCCAACGCCCTTGCAATCATTGAGGCAGCTAAACCTCACCGAGGAAACCTATCGCACGCTTTCCGCATGCTCACGAAAGCTTGGAGAGCTTGAAGGCATGCTCTACTTTGTTCCCAACGCCGATATGTATCTGACAATGTACGTGCGCAAAGAAGCACTCCTTTCTTCGCAAATTGAGGGAACCCAGTGCACGTTTGACGACCTACTTAGTCCATCGCAAACACAACTCCATCATAAAGATGTCGCAGACGTCGTGAATTACGTCCGTGCTGTCGACCGCGGCGTAGAACTGCTCAAAAAGATGCCCTTGTGCACGAGACTTCTTAGGCAAGTTCATGCGGTCCTGCTGGACGGAGTGCGCGGAACGGAGAAGAATCCAGGCGAGCTGCGCTCCTCACAAAACTGGATTGGCCCCTCAGGCTGCACCATTGCAACCGCATCGTTTGTCCCTCCAAACATTGAAGATTTGAGTAACACGCTCCAGGACCTCGAACGCTTTATCAATGAGCCTCAAGTCGAAATGGATCCGATTGTGCGGGCGGCGCTCGTCCATTACCAATTTGAAACTGCCCATCCATTCCTAGACGGAAACGGTCGCCTGGGCAGGCTTCTCATTACACTTATGCTCATCAATGATGGCGTTCTTCATTCTTGCTTGTTCTATCCATCGTTCCAGTTCAAGAAAAATCGAAGCGAGTACTACCGGCAACTCACATCCGTAAGGGAGAGAGGCACTTACGAGGAATGGATAGAGTTTTTCTGCAACAGTCTTCTCGAAAGTGCGAAGGACTCGGTAGGGTCTTTAAAAAACCTTGTTGACCTCCATAACCGTTCCACAGCAACCATTACCGAAAATCTCGGAAGGACTGCTGCAAACGGGCAAAGGCTGTTGGGCATTCTTGAAGAGCACCCCATCGTCGACACCGCATTCATCGCTGCCCAACTCGATATCGGCAGGAGTACCGCGAGCGCGCTCGTCAAATCATTTGAAGAATTGGGTATCCTCCGTCCGCTCGACGAGTCAAGACAGAGATACCGGCAGTACGGGTATGAAGAGTATCTTTCGATTCTCAGGGAAGACGCCGAGCCGATTAGATAGGCATCGCAACCCAGGCAAATTAAAGCGAGCGTGGATAATCTCCCACTTTGAGCCTGCACACAGGCCAAAAACGGGAGATTATCCACGCTCATTCCTGAGTAGTCATTTATGAACGTCCCCAATGACTAGTCCGGCAACGCCGATGTTTCGGCAACGACAGCGAGCGAGCCGCATTCGGAGCAAGACGACGCCGCAGGTAGAGAACGGACAGCGAGCGGGTCGCATTTGAGACAAGGTGACGTGAAACGAAAGGGCGCTGACCTTCTGGTCGCGCCCTTGAAGTTGAACGTCAGATTGTCCAAGCGGTCTTGAGCTCGTCGTCGATGACAACCTTGCCGTCGATCTCGTGGTTGTAGAGGGTCTCGACGACCTCGGCCATGGAAACGATGCTCGCGACGGGGAAACCGTACTTTGCCTCGATCTCCTTCTGTGCGGTGGTCACGCCACCCTTGCCGACCTCCATGCGGTTGAGGGACACGATCAGGCCCTTGATCTCGACATCGGCAGCAGCCTTGACCTTGGGATAGGTCTCGTCGATGGACTTGCCACTGGTGGTAACGTCCTCGACCATGACCACGCGGTCGCCGTCCTTGGGCTCATAACCCAGCAGGTTGCCCTTATCGGCACCGTGATCCTTGGCCTCCTTGCGGTCACAGCAGTACTTGACCTCCTTGCCGTACAGCTCGTGGTAGGCAATGGCGGTAACAACAGCCAGCGGAATACCCTTGTAGGCCGGCCCAAACAGGACGTCAAAGTCGTCGCCAAAGTTATCGTGGATGGCCTGGGCGTAATACTCGCCCAGCTTCTTGAGCTGATAGCCCGTCACGTAAGCGCCGGCGTTCATAAAGAACGGGGACTGACGGCCGCTCTTGAGCGTAAAGCTGCCGAACTTAAGGACGTCGGACTCGACCATAAACTTGATGAACTCTTGCTTGTAAGCCTCCATGCGGGCTCCTCTCGTAATCGCGTACGTGCCTTCCAGTTTAGCGCAGGCGAAGCGTCGATGCGGGCGCGCTTTGGGGCCACGGCATTCTGTAAAGGCTTTGTCAGGGGGAATGGTTTTCCGAACAATGGGGTTGACATGTCAAACCCCCTCATCAAGAATACGGGCGGATTAAAAAGGGGTACGAGATACCCAAAGCGCGCTGCGCTCAGCCTTTAGGAGGTGTGCCATGGAAGGCAGTCCTAGTCGAAAAACCTGCATGTCGCCCTCGGCACGCCGCGAGGACTCCGCACACGCATAAACGCCACCGGCAGATCGCCAAAACCACCGCAAAGGCGCGCTGCACCCTTTGTGGGCTCAAGAGCTTGACGTGAGCGACATCTAGGTTTTTTGAAGCAAATACGACACGTACGCTAACTCCCCTCAACAAGGAGGACCCTATGCTGATGCTCAAAACCGTCACGGTACTCGAAGCCATCTCCAAGCGCCGCCGCACGGCGCGCCCTGCCGCTCATACCGGCCTGTCCAAGAACACCATATTCGCCGCCACCCATAGTGCCGAGGACGCCCTCGTACTGCTTGACGCCACGGCAAACGGCCTCACCGTCGAGCAGGCAACTGAGCGCCTGAACGCCGTCGGCCCCAACACCATCGAGGCAACGACCAAAACGCTCGCCCGCCGCATCGCCGACGCGTTCATCGATCCCTTCGCCGGCATCCTCGCCGCGCTCGCACTGGTCTCGCTCTACATCGACGTGCTCGCCGTGCCCGAGCCGCAGCGTGACCCCTCCACGGTCATCGTCATCGGCATTATGCTGCTGGTATCGGGCGGCATGAAGTTTATCCAAGAAGCCCGCAGCGGCAATGCGGCCGAGGCCCTCAAGGACCTGGTCTCCAACACCTGCACCGCTCTGCGCGACGGCGGGCGCACCGAGATCCCCTTCGATGAGCTCGTCCCCGGCGATGTGATCCGCCTCTCTGCCGGCGATATGGTGCCGGCAGACGCCCGCATCATCACCGCACGCGACCTGTTTGTCATCGAATCCGCACTCACCGGCGAGAGCGAGGCCGTCGAGAAGACCGCTGCCGTCACCGTCGTCGAGGGCGCCGACGGCTCCACGCTGCCGCTCTCTGCCTGCAAGAACATCGTCTTTACCGGCACCTCCGTGCAAAACGGCACAGCCATGGCGCTTGTCGTTGCCACCGGCTCGGACACCTACCTGGGCGGCATCGCCAAGATGCTCAACGGACGCGGCGAGAAGAGCGCGTTTGACCGCGGCGTCTCGAGTGTCTCCATGTTGCTCGTACGTCTTATGCTCGTTATGGCGCCGGCCGTCTTTGCCATCAACGCCGCCACCAAGGGCAACATCATCGACGCGCTGCTGTTCGCCACGAGCGTGGCCGTGGGCATCACGCCGCAGATGCTTCCCGTCATCGTGACCACGAGCCTGTCGCAGGGGGCCAAGGACCTCGCCCGCCGCCAGGTTATCGTCAAGGAGCTGCCGGCGATTCAAAACCTCGGCGCGATGGACGTCTTGTGCTGTGACAAGACCGGCACCCTCACCGAAGACCGCATCGTGCTCGAGCGCTACCTCAACACCGACGGCAACGAGGACGCGCGCGTGCTGCGCCATGCGTTTTTGAACAGCTTCTTCCAGACCGGCCTCAAAAATCTTATCGACCTGGCCGTAATCGACCGTGCCGATGTAACGCCCTCGGTCGTCGCGCCCGATTCCATGCTGGGCCAGAGCCTGCGCGACCGCTACACCAAGGTCGACGAGGTGCCCTTCGATTTCTCGCGCCGTCGCCTGAGCGTAGTTGTAGCCGACGCCCAAGGCAAAACCCAGATGGTCACCAAGGGCGCTGCCGAAGAGATGCTCGAAATCTGCTCCTTTGTCGAAGTCGATGGCATCGCCCAGCCGCTCACCGACGATAAGCTCGCCCAGATTCGCAAGCAGGTCGCCAGACTCAACGCCGAGGGCCTGCGCGTGATTGCCGTGGCGCAGAAGACCAATCCGCGCTGCGTGGGCGAGTTTGGTGTTGCCGACGAGTGCGACATGGTGCTGATGGGCTTTTTGGCCTTCCTCGATCCGCCCAAAGCAAGTGCCGCGGGCGCCGTCGCCACGCTCGAGGCCAAAGGCGTGGCGGTCAAGGTCCTGACCGGCGACAACGACCGCGTCGCCGCCACCGTCTGCGAGCAGATTGGCATCGACGCGAGCAACGTCTTGCTCGGCTCCGAGATCGATGCGCTCGACGACGCCGAGCTTGCCGAGCGCGCCGAGAAAACCCACCTCTTCGCCAAGCTCTCGCCGCTGCAGAAGGCGCGCCTGGTGCGCGTCATGCGCGAACTGCTCGGCCACACCGTGGGCTTTATGGGCGACGGTATCAACGACGCCGCCGCCATGCGTGCGAGCGATTGCGGTATCTCGGTCGATTCGGCCGTCGATATTGCCAAGGAATCCGCCGATATCATCTTGCTTCAAAAGGACCTGGGCGTGCTCGAGCGCGGCATCATCGAAGGCCGCCGCACCTACGGCAACCTGCTCAAGTACCTCAAGACCACAGTGAGCTCCAACTTTGGCAACGTGCTGTCCGTGACCGTCGCGAGCCTGTTCTTGCCGTTTTTGCCCATGAGTGCCCTGCAGCTGGTGCTGCTGTCGCTGGTCTACGAGATCGTGTGCATCGCGCTACCGTGGGACACCGTCGATGACGTCTGGACCGCCCGTCCGCGCGCCTGGGACGCCGCATCCATCAAGGGCTTTATGCTCGAGCTGGGCCCCGTGAGCTCGCTGTTTGATATCGTGACCTTCGCCGCGCTCTACTTTGTGGTGTGCCCCGCCGCCGTGGGCGCGAGCTGGTCCGAGCTTGCCGCAGCGGGCGACGCCGCGGGCATGGCAGCCTTTGCGGCGCTCTTCCAGAGCGGCTGGTTTGTCGAGTCCATGTGGTCGCAGACGCTCGTGATCCACATGCTGCGCTCCCCGCGCCTGCCGAGCCCGCGTGACCACGCCGCGCCCGCGCTGTGCGCTCTCACCGTGCTGGGCCTGGCGCTCGTCACCTGGCTGCCGGCAAGCCCCATCGCCGACGCGCTGGGCCTCATGACACTACCCGCAATCTTTTTCGCACTGCTCATCGGCATCGTTGCCGCCTACATCGCGCTCACTCAACTGGCAAAGCGCCGCTACATCGCCCGCCACGGCGAGCTGCTGTAGCAAGTAGACGGAAAACACCCTGCCAGCTGCCGTTGCCACTACCACAGCTGCCAACGCCGCTGCCGCTGCCTCTGCCGCCGCCGCAGTCTATCCCCCCAGCAGTTGCGGTGAAATAGTCCCTAAATTAAAGCCCCGTGACTTTAATTTAGGGACTATTCCACCGCAACTTATTGGGAGGTTAGCTAGTCCTTGGGTGTCCAGGACCAGAAGAAGTTGATAAGGGCCACACGCGAGGCGGTACCGGCCTTTTTGTTGATCGAGGAAATGTGGCGATAGAGCGTGGAGCGCGAAAGAAAGAGCGTTGTGGCGATGTCCTGAACGCTCTGGTCCGAAACGACCAAGACCTCAAGAATATCGCGCTCGCGCTCTGTAAGCCCAAAGGTGGCGACGAAGGCATCAAGGCGTTCATCGGACGTGAGCTCCGCTGCCTCCACGGGCTCGGGGTCGGAGCATGTGGGCGCAAGATCCCCACCAAGATCGTCGGTGGCAAGCGGCAGTCCGTCCCGCATCGCGGCATCATCGGCCCGTTGCCCCAACTGCCCCAGCAGCGTAATCGCAATGCCCACAAACATCACGAGCGCCGCACCGACCGCAGCCAGCACATTTTGACTCGAGATAATCGCCACTGCCGGCGCCGTCACGAACATCGAGCACACGTTGTTGACGACGCGACCCATGCACGGCCAAAAATATGACCAGCGCGCATAGAGCGAGACGGCGGCATATTTTGTGGTAAAGAACACCACGAAAAAGCCCAAGCCCAGATAAAAGATGATCGTGGCAGCAAGCTCGTTGCCGCCATTGCCATCGACGATGAGCACAAAGAACGAAAGCGTGGACAGTATGGCGGCACATGTCATGCCGATATTCATATACGAGCGGCCGTGCAGGTCAAATAGTGCGCCAGCGACCAACGAGCTCACGACAAGCAGCAGGCGCGGCCAATCGCCCAAATCGACGGCTCCGACAGCATGCAGGGTCGTGAAGCCCGCGTTGAGAGCGGCGAATACGCTGGAAAGATACGCCGTCGCCACGGTCAGGCGAACTACGGCGCGACGGAATGCCGCCTTTGCCTCGGGATCGTCATGCCACTTGGCGCCATATTCCAGAGCATCTACCGAAAGCCCGGCAGCACTGGGTTCAAAGTTGGGATCGGACTCGTCGCGCAGCTTGGCGCGTCGGGCACCGTGGAGCAACGCCACCTGCGCGATCGCACAGACGACCAGAACAGCCTGCTGAGGAATGCCGACAGGCACCACCATGTGGTTGAGAACCTGCACCAGAACGCCCATGGCGTAAGAAAGTGCGGCGGCGCGCGCCAAGCAGGGCGTTCGCGCAAAGCGCCTCGCAAAATTTGCATGAGCAGTCGATCCGCAGTAGCCCAGCGCGCAGCACGCCACCAAACCGCCGGTAATTACCACCTCAACCTGAACCGCCATAATCAACAGCAGCAATGCCGCCACCAGCAAAACGCCCGTGACGTCACTCGTCGCGTCAATGGCATGGGGACGGCGATAGTACAGAATGGGACGCACAAAAAAGCCAATCACGCTCGCGCCGATGACAAGGCTCTCATAAATAACGACCTCGTTCGGAGACACGAACTCGGCCATGCGCACATCAAAAAGATACTCGCACGCCAAAAACGTGAAGAAGAACAGCACCAGGCATATAATCTCCCGAATGCCCCGACGCAAATATGCGGTTGTGTCTCCCATGCCCCTCATGGTTAACCCCCAGCCGCTCAATTGTCTGGAAATCTATTTTAATAAAGAACCAGTCTCAATATCGAAGCCAGGCTTGAAATGCTGCAAATTTGACCCCAGCCGTTCACGTCACACCGCGGTTTTGAGCCTCATGGACCAGAAGGGGCACGCGCGGCCTCTAGCTCGGCAAGGAGTGTCTCCAACTGCCACTCATTTAAGTACGTCCCCAATGAGTGCCCAATGACTACCCGCGGCAAGGAGTGTCCCTATGTGTCGGATGAAAAATGGGCCATGTGTCCCAGTTGTGGAGACTCCTTGAGCCGTCTGGGTATCGCGAAGGATCGCGCACTCCCCCATCATCAAAAGTGACACACGCTACCAGTTGGTGGGAGGCAACCATGGGCTTCTTTGACAAGATGTTCGAGAAGAAAGAGTGCGCGATTTGCGGTACCGAGCTGGGACTTCTAGGTAAGACAAAAATCAATGAAGGCTACCTGTGCAAAGAGTGCGCCGGCAAGCTCTCCCCCTACTTTCACGGCTATCGCTCCAGCACCGCGGACGACATCCGCGAGCAACTCGCCTACCGCGAGGCCAACGCCGAGCGCCTGGCCTCGTTCAACCCCACGCGCACGCTTTCTGCCGGGCGCACCAATATTATGCTCGATGAGGACGCGGGCCTGTTGATCATCACTTCGCAGAGCCGCTGGCGCGACGCCAATCCCGACATCATCGAGTTCTCGCAGGTACTCGGCTGCGATATGGATATCGACGAGCATCGCACCGAGATCTATCGCGAGACCAAGGACGGCGAGCGCGAGAGCTACAATCCGCCGCGCTATGACCTGGATTACGACTTTAACCTGACCATTCACGTCAACACGCCGTACTTTACCGAGATCAACCTGCGCGTGAACGACTCCACCATCGATCAGCGCGGCTCCATCGAATACCGCGAGGCCAAGCGCCAGGCAACCGAGGTCCGCGACGCGCTGGTGCAGCTGCGCCAGGAGACGCGCGATAGCGTCGTGGCCGCCAAGGCCCCCAAGACCGCGGTCACCTGCCCCTTCTGCGGAGCCACCACCATTCCCGATGCCAGCGGGCGCTGCGAATACTGCGGCGGCGCCATCGGCGCATAGCCTCCGGCAGCGAAAGGACCGATCATGGCCTTCGAGAGCGTCAACTATCAATGCCCCGCGTGTGGCGGCCCCCTTCACTTTGCCAGTGCCGAGCAAAAGCTCGTCTGCGACTACTGTGACTCGCGCTTTGAAGTCGAAGAAGTCGAGGCCCTCTATCGCGAGCGCCAGGACAAGGCCGACGCCAAAGCCGATGCGGCAGCCGCAACGCCCAAGCCCGTCGCCGACGACGCGGTGCAGGAGCTCGCCCAAAACGCCGGCTACATCTGCTCGTCGTGCGGCGCCGAGCTCGTGTCCGACGGCACCGTCGCCGTCACCACCTGCCCGTACTGCGGCAACTCCGCCGTGGCGCCCGGCCAGCTCTCGGGCGACTTCTCGCCCGACCTAGTAATTCCGTTTAAGCTCGGGCGCGATGACGTCACGGCCGCACTCAAGGAACACTACAAGGGCAAGATCTTGCTGCCCAAGAGCTTTGTCACCGGCAACCACATCGACGAGGTCCAAGGTGTCTACGTGCCGTTTTGGCTCTACGGCGCCCGCGTTGACGGCGAAGTGTACTTTGACGCGACCAACGAGACCGTGACCGAGGAATCCGACCGCACCGTCACGACCACCGACCACTACGATGCCTATCGCAAGGGCAATATCTCGTTTAAGCGCGTGCCCGTCGACGGATCGTCCAAGATGCCCGACGGCCACATGGATGCCATCGAGCCGTTTGACTACGACGCGCTGCGCCCGTTCTCGGTCGCATATATGCCCGGCTACATCGCCAACCGTTACGACGAGGACTGCGAGACCTGCAAGGCGCGCGCCGAACGCCGTATGGAAGAAAGCACAATCTCGGCCCTGCGCGAGACCGTCGTCGACGAATACGACGATGCCACGGTCGAAAGCAAGCAGCTCGACTACACCTGGGAAGACAGCGACTACGCCCTGTTCCCCGTCTGGATGCTCTCCACCTCGTGGAACGGCAAGAGCTACCTGTTTGCCATGAACGGCCAGACCGGCCGCTTGGTCGGCGAGCTCCCCTGCTCCAAGCCCAAGCTCGCCATCGCCTCGGTGCTGTTCTTTGTGATCGGATTTGTCCTCTCCCAGATCCTCTTCATGGGTGAGAACGCCTTCGATCCGGATTACCTCACCTTTGATATCGAGGGCATCCTCATCAACATCGTCGCGCCGCTGATCATCGTGGTCATCGCAGACGTGCTGCTGGTGGGCCAGCTCAAGACGGCCAACGAGGCCACCCACGCCGATTGCTACTGTGGCGAGCTCGACCTGACCGAGAAGCACGACACCTTCAGCCACACCGAGACCACCGTTGTCATGAAGGACGACAAGGACGATTAACCATCCTGACCAATACCACCCGGCCTTTGACGAGAAAGGAAGATCACCATGGGACTCTTGAAAGCTGGATTGGGTGCTGCCGGCGGCGTCATGGCCGACCAGTGGAAGGAATTTATCTACTGCGAATCGATGCCCGCTGACGTCTTGGCCTGCAAGGGCAGCAAGCGCACCGGCGGCCGCAGCTCCAACACGCGCGGCGAGGACAACGTCATCTCCAACGGCTCGGTCATCGCCGTCAACGACGGCCAGGGCATGCTCGTGGTGCAAAACGGCAAGATCATCGAAGTCGCGCTGGAGCCCGGTGAGTTCGTCTTTGACACCGGCAGCGAGCCGAGCGTCTTTAGCGGCAACCTGGGCGATTCCATCAAGGAGACCTTCGCCAATATCGGCAGCCGCTTTACCTTTGGCGGCGACGCGGGCAAGGACCAGCGTGTCTACTTCATCAACACCAAGGAGATCATCGGCAACAAGTACGGCACCGCCTCGCCCGTGCCCTTCCGCGTGGTCGATAACAACATTGGCCTGGACGTCGACATCTCCGTGCGCTGCAACGGCGAGTATTCGTACCGCATCACCAACCCGCTGCTGTTCTACACCAACGTATGCGGCAACGTGACCGATAGCTACACGCGCGACAAGATCGACAGCCAGCTTAAGTCCGAGCTGCTCACCGCCCTGCAGCCCGCCTTTGCCAAAATCTCGGAGATGGGCATCCGCTACAGCGCCATCCCCGGCCACACCACCGAGCTCGCCCGCGCGCTCAACGAGGTCCTCTCTGCCGACTGGCGTGACCTGCGCGGCGTTGAGATCGTAAGCTTTGGCGTCAACTCCATCGCCGCCTCGCAAGAAGACGAGCAGATGATCAAGGACCTGCAGAAAGCCGCGGTCATGCGCGATCCCACCATGGCGGCAGCCAACATCGCCAGCGCCCAGAGCGATGCGATGCGCGCGGCAGCCGCCAACCCCAACGGCGCGATGGCAGGCTTTATGGGCATGGGCATGGCAGGTGGCATGGGCGGCATGAACGCCAGCCAGCTGTTCGCCGCCGGCCAGGCACAGCAGCAGGCCGCCCCGCAGCCGGCTCCGGCTCCCGCCCCCGCACCGGCTCCCGCCGCCGCACCTGCGGCCGGCACGTGGACTTGCAGCTGCGGCGCCACCAACACCGGCAAGTTCTGCTCCGAGTGCGGCAGTCCCGCACCCGCCCCGGCACCGGCAAAGTGGTTCTGCCCCAACTGCGGCAGCGAAAACGGCGGCAAGTTCTGCAGCAACTGCGGAACGCCCCGGCCCTAGCCCCTCTATCTGGTAATTGGCGGGGGATCCGCCGCCCACGCATTTGCTTCTATGGGTTTCGTTCGATGAAGGAGGACACCATGAAGACAACGTTCAAAAAGCCCGTACTCGCATTTCTGACATGCGTCCTGGCGCTCGCCTTTGCCCTGACGGGCTGCAGCGGCGGCGGCAAGGACCCCAAGGCCAACTTCGTCGGCAGCTGGCAGTACTCGGGTGGAACCTTGGATGGCGAAGAGCTCACCGATGAGTACATGGATATGCTCAAGGAGTGGGGCCTCAACTGCGTCCTGATCCTCGACGAGGACGGCACAGGCGTCCTCGATATGTTCCTTGAGGTCGCCGACCTGAAATGGGAAGCCAAGGACGCCACCACCGTAACGATCACCGCCGAAGATGAGTCGCACGACCTGAAGCTCAAGGACGACAAGCTCGTCCTTGAGGTGGAAGGCGACAAGCTTATCTTCACCAAGTCCGACAAGGATCTGTCCGGCACGGTGAAGAAGGATCGCGAGGCGGCCGAGAAGGAAGAAGAGGTCGATGAGGCCGTCGAAGACGACGACGTCCAGAGTGTCGAAATCTCCCCCGCCGTCACCGTCGCCGATGACGATCTGTGCACCATCACCATCACCGAGAAATTCAAGGACGACTGGGGCGACATCGGCTTTGTCGTCAACATCACCAACAAGAGCGACAAGGACCTGACCTTCTACGCTCCTTCCGGCAAGACCAACGTCAACGGCACTATGAAGGAACCCTGGTTCTCGGCTAACCTGATGCCCGGCACCAGCGCCACCGAGGAATTCACGTTCTCGAGCGGCGAGCTTGACAGCCTTGACGACCTGGTCAATACGACCATCGGCATCGACGCCTACCTGACCGATTCCTACGAGGACGTCGCCTCTTACAGCGCAACCATCGCGTAACGGCAGACACCGATAGCCGCGGATTGGCGGACACATCCGCGCACTTGCCAGGCGGGGCCGCAGGAAATGATCCCGCGGCCCCGTCGTTTTTATGCCGATGCGTAACGAGCGCTAGCGCTCCATGTTGGGAACGATGCTGCCCTCCGTTACTGCGCGCACGGCCAAGCGCATGATGTTGTCGTAGCCGGTCTTGCTCAGGATCTCCGAGATGCGACGCTTGATGGTGCCCTCACTCATAAACAGCTCGGCCGCGATCTCGCGACGGCTCTTGCCCTCGCAGGCAAGGCGCAAAATCGATAGCTCAACATCGTCGAGTGCCGCCGTACCCGAAAAAATACTCTCGGACGGCTTGGGAAACGTGCAATAGCCCGCCAGCGTGGAGCGCATCACGGCGAATAGCTCGTCGATACCGACGTTCTTGTACACAAAGCTATCGACGCCCGCCTCGCGGGCCTGATCGACAAAGGTGATCTCGGGCATGCCGGTCATGATAATGACGCGGCACTCGGGCAGTTGTTCTTTAATGCGCGCCGCCGCCACGATGCCGTTGGAATCATGCTCGGTGCATACGTCCATCAGTATCATGTCCGGGCGCTCCTTGAGCGCGACACCCAAGGCCTCGGAAGCATCGGCAATGGCGGAAACAACGGTCATATCGGGCTGGTCGCCAACGGAACGCGCCAGGCTCTCGCGCAGGATGGCCTGGTCTTCGACTATAAGGACGCGGATCATGAGCTTCTCCTTTGAGCTGTGGCGCTGGCGTTGAGCGGGATGGACACCGCAAGCGTAAAGGGCGGGGCGGCATGGATTTCCAGGCAGCCGCCCAGATCTTGCGCGACATGCCTCATACCTGGGATACCCGTTCCCTCGCGATACGATACGGGTGCAGGCGCGCCGTCGTTAGAAACGGTCATCCGCGCAACAGCGCTGTCTTCCGACGTCTCCCGCCACAGGCGCACATGGACCCGATGGGCCTGTGCATGCTTGGTGGCATTGGTCGAGGCTTCGCGGATAATCTGCAGAAAGGCTGCAGCGACACGCACGTCCTCAGGCAGCGCACCCTCTACATCGATCTGCACACTCACCAGGCCAAAAGCATGGACGATGTCACCCAGCTGCTCTGCAGGCTCGCTGGCACCGCCACTGCGCAAATCGGCGGCGATTGAGCGCAGCAACGGGTCAATCTGCTCGAGCGACTCATCGTCCAGACGCCCCTCCTCCAAATAGCGATGAAGAATGGACAGGCGCTGCCCGATCACATCGTGAACGCGGGCGCGCATACGTAGGTAGGCCGCATTGTCGGCAACCTTTTTAACTTCTTCGATCTGGGACTGGAGCTCTTGGCCCGCAAGCTCAAGTAGGTGGTTTGCTTGCGCCAAGCGGTCGTAGGCGTGTGCGTATTCCGTCACGTCCAGTCCGATAATGCGCTCAAAGAGGCGGCCCGAAACCATAACCTCGTCGTGCACAAATAGGCGAATCTCGGCGGGAGAAATCTCGATCACCGCGCGAGCATCACCAAAACGATCCAAGTTAATCCGCACACGGTTCCTACTGCTTTCGGGCATTTGCATGCTGAGTTTGCGCAGGTCGTTCCATGTGCCGCTCATGTCACCTAGATCGGTGGGCATATGAAGTTCCACTAGGTTTTTGCGCATGCAGCGGTTCATGAGCAGCGGACGGCCCCTCGGGTCCAGATACAGGATGCCCACGGGAATCACGTTGATGGTCTCGATCGTCGAGAACGCGGTGATATCCTCCTGGCGGTTACGGACGTCCATCAAGAGCGCCGCGATGGAACGAAACAGGAAAAACGCTCCCTCTGCGATAAGGACAACGGTCCACGCCGAGCCCATGGCAAAAACCACCGGCGGCGTCACGGCGACAACGAGCAACAGTTCGGCCAGCATGACGAGGCGACGATAGTGCACCATAAGCACCACGCCGTAGGCAAAGATTGCGGCATTGAGCCACAGCGCTCCGCCCATTGCCCTGGCGCAAACGTCAAGCGGCGCCACCAGATACGAGCCAGACGACGCGAATAAGATGAGCGCCGAAATCATCAGGTGAAGCACAAGGCTCGCCTCGTAGGCGCAAATCACCTTACGGTTATAGGACGAACGGCGCGATGCGATGAGCGGGACGTGGATCGTCTGCAGACACGCAGCCAGGGCAAAGACAACATCGAGCGCAACGATTTGGGGAAGGATGAGCGAAATCTGCATCGTCACTCACCCGCCCTCGGCATCAAGACGATCATGCGCAGCTGGCCGGGCTCGCCCTCAAGGCGGTATGCCACGTTGCGCCCTTGCAGAGCGCTTTCGAGCTCTTGCGCAGCGGGCGTCTGCGAAAGATCTGCATCATCGTTGGAAAAAAGCGTGGCGCGCAGCTCGACACTGCATCGGTCATGGTCGCCCAAGTGATACATAAGCGCCGGATGGTCGGTGGTGTAGGCAAAAAACGCAAAGTCATACACGCAGTCGTACAGGGCGCTTACCGTACTGGCGTGCAACGGGAGCCGTATGGCGATAATCGAGGCGCAATCGATATCGATGGTGCGCAGGTCGCTTGCGAGCTCGTTGGCGATGAGCTGAATGCGGTCGCGATCAAAACCGCTCTCCCCGTGCTGCGCCAACGTGAGCGATCCCTTGCGCTTGCAATAGGCGACAAGCATCTTGGCGCGCTGCAGCATGCGGTAGCGCTCGTGCGAAGACGCTTCGTCGGTCAACGGCGGCAGCGAGCTCAGCAGGTCGTACATCCCTTTGAGCGCGCGGGCAAGCGCCTGGTCCACGTCTTGGACCAGCAAGGTCTCGGCCTCTTGATCTGCCAGGTGCGTCTTAAGGTCGTAGTCGGCGGCGAGCAGCTCGTTTTGACGCTGCAGCTCCATGCGACGATGTGCCAGTTCACGGTTAAGCTCGTTGAGCTCCGACACGTCTTGGGCAAGCAGGGCCGATCCGCCCAGCAGTGGAAAGGCACGGTACATCACATCGGGATCGGACGCCACGGCAAAGGCATGGGCGCGGCCGTGCTCCTGGGTCCGCAACTCCTCGCGCACGCCTACCGGCACTGGCTTTGACACCGGCGTGGCATAGACCTCCTGCAGGTCGCGCGTTAGAACTTTGAGGTCAAGCGGCAAGGTGTCGAAGATGCCGGCGATGTCGTGATACGACGGAATGACACCGCAATCGAGACAGATTTCCATCGCCACCACGCACAAGACGCAATAGATGAGCGAGAAGTTGAGCCTCCATGCCCAGGGCACGCGCAACGCATAGGAGATGGCAAAGAATGCGCCGCCCAGCAGTACGAGCGCCGCCGTACCCGAGAAACGCTGGATGCGAAAGGACGAGGACCGACCAACCAGGATAAAAAAGGCCACGAAGTTAAAGGCCGTCCACACTAAGACGGCGAAATAACCCCAGCCGTACGTGTAGTCGTTGCTCCAGGTGTCGCTTGTACGGTCAAAGCGGAAGACCTGCTGGTGAAAATCGTTGGTGAGCACAAATCCGATAAGCAGGATGGCCACAATCCACAGCGCAGCGCAGCAGCGGCGACCCAGGCGGTGTTGCTCCAGGCCCGCAAGGCGCAGACCACACAACTGGTAGAGCAGCGGAATGAGCGTCATGGGCACGTAGTACAGGTACCACAGCACGGTGGCATAGAACGGCGTGAACGACTTGTACTTGAGAATGACCTCGATCATCCACAGGGCGCAGATGGTGGCGATGGCAACAAGACGGCGGCGCAACACATAGTCCAAACAGCGCAGATAGACCGATACGCCCCAGATCGAAAATACAATTGCGGCGACAAGCAACGGCAGAGAGCTCGAATGGACGAGCGCATCCACGACCTCTTCGGACGCCTCGCTATAGGCGGGCACGGTGTTAGAAAGTTTGGGGTCGAAGGCGAACAGCGCCGGCAAGACTGCCAAAAGCATGAGGAACAGCGCGGTGATGGCGCCGGCGATAGCAAAGACGCGGTGACGGTACACCTGATGTGTTATGCCAACAAGGAATCGCGGCATGGCGAAGAGCCTGCCGCCCCTGGGATCCGCCACGGGTGCGGATCGGGCGGCCGCGTGGCCGATATGTCGCTCGCGGGTACCCATAGTGCTTTTAGTGTACCGACAGGTGGGCCCAAAAAGCGGGCCACATGTCCCAAAATCCGCAGACGGCACGGCGCCCGGCAGCCTCCCCCGTCCGGCACTTCCCGATATCCGCCCGCCCCAAACCACCGCAAAGGGGACAGGCACCTTTGTGGTGGTTTGGGGCGATGCGCTAGTCCACGGCGATGTCGAGGTTCTTGCCGATGAGACCTACGTAGCCGCCCTCGGCAGCCTTGGGGCTGTCAGCATGGCAGAGAACCCACTTGTCGGCCTTCCAGTAGCAGTAGCTGTCGCCAGCCGTGGGCATGTCGGCTGCAGCCTCGGGGCGCGGGCCGTTGGTGCCGGCGGGCAGCGCCACCATCACCTGGAAGCCGCCGTCGTCGACCATGCAGGGCGTGTAGTGAAGCGTGGTGTTGAAAACCTCAACAAGCGTGCCGGCCGGCACGCGGAACGCCTTGACGCACGCGGTATCGAGCTTGCCGTCCTCGATCTCCCAGCGATGCGCCACGAGCAGGATAAAGTCGCGGGCGCCCAGGTTGAACTCGCTCGCGCGGTGGTACTCCAGGCAGTTGAGACGCGTGTTGTGGCCGTTGCACCAGCCCAGCTGGAAGGGACGACCGCCAAACATGAGAAAGCCCAGCTTATCGGCATCCATGACACCCTCGAGCTCGGGCGCGGAGGCCACATACTTGCTGCCCTCGGGGATGGGCGTGGAGGCAAGTGCCTCGAGCACGGGCGACGTAAGCTCGGACGGAACGTTATCCCAAACGTTGCCATAGGACTTGAACTCGGGATCAGAGACAGAGTAGATATGCATGTTCGCTCCTGTTCGTTTGTGTGACAGTATGAACATTCTAGAACAATCTTGTTCTGTTTTGAGCACTCGGCATAAAAAAGCGCTCCGCAAAGAGCGGGAGCGCTTCTGGCACAAACGTTATTCCTGCAAGCAGCCTTACGCCTGCTGATAGTGCAGGTGATTCTCGTCGATATCGGCCAAGTCGCGGTCGAGGTAGCGGCGCGCGAGCCAGTTTGCCATGGGAAGGTTCTGGTCCAGGTAGTTACCGCACTCCTCGGGAGCGGCACCGGGGATATCGCCCTCAAAGCCAGCGACAAACTCGAACAGCTCACGCACGAGCGGCAGAATCTCCTCGCTCGTCACCTCGCCAAACACGACGAGGTAAAAGCCCGTACGGCAGCCCATGGGACCAAAGTAGACAATGCGGCTCGACCACTCGGCATGATTGCGAAGGAACGTCGCGCCCAAGTGCTCGATGGTGTGGCATTCGGCCGTGTTCATAACCGGCTCCTTATTGGGCGTGGTCAGGCGCAGGTCAAAAGTGGTGACGGCGGCGCCGGTCGCCGGATCGCGGTCGATGCGGCTCACATACACGCCGGGCTCAAGCAGCAGATGGTCAACGGAAAAACTCGCGATGCGCTCCATGGCAGATCCTCTCGGTAGTTAAATTGGGACGGGGCTCTTTTAGCTGGTTCGAATGGTCGCACCAATCATACCAGTCAAAAAAGCCCCGTCCCAAATGAGCTACCCGGGACGGGGATCAATGAGTTTTAAATCCCCGTCCCAGAAAAATCATTCTAGGTAATCTAGAAGGACTTTTCCGCTCTGGGGTCTGGCGCCGTTCCGACTAGATCTCGCGCACGCTTTGGCGCTCGACAAAATAGGTCGATACGGCCGTCTTGCAGGTATAGCTCTTGGGATTGCGGATGTTGCCCACCAGGCGGCGCACCGCGATCTCGCCCACCTCGTGCTTGGGAACGTGCACCGTGGTGAGCGGCGGGTTGGAAAAGGCGCCCAACGACAGGTCGTCAAAGCCGATGATCGAGACATCCTCGGGCACGCGAATACCGTGCTCGTTGAGCGCGCGCATGGCACCCACGGCGAGCACGTCGTTTTCGGCAAAGAAAGCCGTCGGCAGGTCGTCGTGCGAGACGCTGTCGAGCCACGCGCCCATATCGCGATAAGCGCCCTCGAGCGTGGTGCCCAGCGTGACACGCCATGCCGGATTGGCCTCGAGGCCCGCATCCTCAAGCGCTTGGCGATAGCCGCGCTCGCGGTCCTTAAAGTTGCGGATGCGAAGGTCGCCCGCCAGATAGCCGATTTGCTTGTGACCTTTCTCGATAAGGTAGTCCACGGCGCGCAGTACCGAATCGGTGTTGGCAATGACCACGGCATCAAAGTATTGGCGATCGCTCCAGCCGTCGAGCACGATCAGGTGGGCGGCGGCGTTGGCGAACAGGGCGTAGTCCTCCTCGCCCAGCTCGGTACCCATCAGCACGATAGCGGCGGACGGATCGGCGATCAGGCCCTCGACCTGCGGGCGCACAGCGTCAAGATCGCTAAAGTCGAGCGTGACAAAGCTCGTGCTCATGCCGTGGCGACGCGCCTGGCGCTCCACGCCCTCGATGACCGCGGGATGGAAGGTGCTCTCGTCCAGGATGGCGGCCGTCTTGCGCGCAAGCACAAACTGGATGCTCTCGAGCTGCGTCGACTGCTGGTAGCCGAGCGACTGCGCACACTCCAGGATGACCTTGGCGGTCTCCTCGCTCACGCTGCGCTTGCGGTTGAGCGCGTTGGACACGGTTGCGGGCGAAAAGCCGGTAATGCGGCTGATCTCGCGGACGCTTGCTTTAGCCATCATTCCCCCTAGCATCGGTCGCGGCCGAGCATCGTGGCTTGACCGCCCCGTGGCTCGGCAACTAAACGACCGCAAATTCAATCTAAACAGAAGAGTAAATGTTTATTAGCTAGTTTAGCCTGTTGTCAAGCAAAGTGGCGCGACTATTCCCCCAACGGGCGCATTTGTCCATCTTAACGTTATTACGCAAGGTCTTCGCCATTGCTTGCTATTACGCGTCGGTACCATTCGAAGCTTTTCTTTTTACGTCTCTCAAACGAGCCCGCACCGCTATCGTCTCGATCGACATAGATAAACCCGTAGCGCTTACGCATCTGTCCTGTGGCGACCGAAACCAAATCGATCGGGCCCCAACAGGTATATCCCATGAGTTCCACCCCGTCGAGCTCGACGGTCTCCCTCATCGCCTCGATGTGGGCCCGCAGGTATTCAACTCGATAGTCGTCTTCTATTTCACCCGAATCTTCCGGCACATCAGGAGCACCCAAACCGTTTTCGACGATGAACAGCGGCTTTTGATAGCGATCCCAGATTTCATTCATGGTGACGCGCAGCCCTTTGGGGTCGATAAACCTCCCCCAAGGCTCCTGTTTTAGATACGGATTAGGCGCCGAGCGAAGAAGGTTCGAATCGAACTGACCTTCCGCATGCGCTTTTGCGACGCGCGTCGAGTAATACGAAAACGAGACGAAATCGACCAGGTTTGCAGCCAGTACTTCGCGGTCATCATCCCGATAGGGCACCTCAAAACCATGGCGGGCGTATTCCTTGAGAACATAGCTCGGGTACGCACCGCGCACCTGGACGTCGGTAAACATGTAATGGCTGCGATTCTCAGCCTGCGCAGCCAGCACATCGTCCGGATCACATGTAGCCGGATAGAAGACACCTGCGTTGAGCATGCAACCGATCTTCGCCCCGGGGCACAGTTCATGACACGCCCCGACCGCACGGGCACTCGCAACCAATACATGGTGCACGGCCGTGTGAACCGTTGCATAGCGATTCTCCCCTTGCTCGAAGATGATCCCCGCCGCCATAAAGCACGCCTGCGTCATGATGTTGATCTCGTTAAAGGTCAGCCAATAATTGACCAATCCCCGATAGCGCTCGAACACGGTACGCGAATATCGATCGAACAGGTCGACCAACCTGCGATCGCGCCATCCGCCATACGCATCGACGAGATGCATGGGGACATCATAGTGGTTGAGCGTCACCAAAGGCTCAATGCCATGCGCGCGGCACGTCCTAAAAACATCCTCGTAAAAGGCAAGGCCTTCTTCATTGGGCTCGGCTTCGTCTCCTTTGGGAAAAATGCGGCTCCAGGCGATCGATAAGCGCAGGCATTTAAAACCCATCTGGGCAAACAGTTCAATATCCTGCTTGTACCTATGGTAAAAATCAATGCCTTTGCGAGCGGGATAGAAGCTGTCGGGTGCCAACGCACGCGGATCAAGGTCTCCCCGCATGACGTCCATGCGTTGATCGCCAAACGGCAGCATGTCGGAATTGGCTAAACCGCGACCGCCTTCGTTCCATCCTCCCTCGCACTGGTTTGCAGCCAGAGCCCCGCCCCATAAAAAATCTTCTCTAAACATTATGGTGTCGTCCTTTCTATCAAATTCCCGGCCCACGCTGTCGAACGCAACGGACTCGGCAAGTGCCGTGCAACAGCACAGTACCGTTGCGCGGCCAAGGGGTCGGACCGCGCAACGGCTGGGGAGCATATTTGTGCAGTAGCCTCTTATGCCTCGACGGATTCAACAGCCTCAGAATCGCCGCTCTTGGACTTCAACGGCATCTTCTCCTGTCCTTCAAATCCAAAAACCATCGCCAACGCAAACGTCACGGCACCGCCAGCAAGACACCCGATGGTGCCGGGGATGATATCCTGAGCAAACATGAGCACGTTCATCCATGGGAAACCAACGCCAGTGAAGATATAGACGTTGGCATGAAGAAGGCTTACCAGCAGACCACCGACAGCACCACCAATCATGTTCCAGGCAAGAGCTTTCTTGTCGCGAAACAGGATGCCGTAGATGATGGGCTCACTCACGCGACCGAAGGCATAGGTGATGAACAAGTTCCAGCCCGTGGCTCGATTCTCCTTGTCCTTAGCGCGCAGGCCATAGGCGAGCGCGATGGCAAGCGTGGTGTAGGCTACAACCGCGGCGCCGGGGTATAAGATGGCGTCGTAACCGTTCTGGAGCGCGGCGGGCAATATGGCGGTATAGATCGGCACGTGCATGCCGGTGGCGATGATCAGATTCCAGAATGCGCCGATAACCGCGGTCGCAGCGGGACCGGCAACAGAGGCGAGCCAAATGATGAAATCGGCCACAAGGCCCATGACAAATTGGACGGCAGGGCCGCAGAGGCACAGCGCGACCGGCAACATCACGAGCACCGTACCCACGGGTACGATCAGAACGCGCAACATATCAGGCGAGATCTTCTTAAAGAAGCGCTCAACATAGGACTGGGCCCAGGTGATCAAGATGACCGGAAGAACAGCCTGGGTGTAGTTGACGAGCTGCATGGGGATGCCGAAGACGCTGAAAGGCTTTCCGTCCTCAACAATAGCGAGCATGTCGGGATAAATCATCACAACAGCGATGAGCAGTGCCAGCACAGGACTCGTTTTGAACTTCTTAGCCGAGCTATAGGCGGCAAACACCGGGAAGTAGTAATACGCCGCATCGCCCACCAGGGAAAGGATCCGATACAGGTCGCTCGTTTCGGACATAAAACCGGCGCCTTCGGGCCCAAACAGAATAACGAGCATCTTGAAGATACCGGCGACACAAAAGATCGGAAGGATCGGGGTGATAGCGCCGCTCACGGCATCGAGCAGCTGATTGAAGAGGTGCTTGGGCGCCAAGCGCTCCTTCCAGCTAAGCTGAGGGCCATCGAGTTCCTCGTCAATCGATACCGTGACCTCGAATCCGCCCTGCTTACAAACCTCGTCGTAGACCTTGTCGACCGTGGGCCCGATCACCAGCTGCACCTGCCCTCCGGCGTGCACGACGCTGATGATAGACGAGATGTCCTCAAGCTTCTCATCATTCGAGAGGCTTTCATCCTTGAGGCTGAAGCGCAGGCGCGTCATGCAATGCGTAACCGAAGCCACGTTTTCCGCCCCGCCCACAGTGGAGAGAATCTGCTCTGCCACCTTTTTGTAATTTGCCATCATTGGCTCCTTTGCACAATCTTGGCTTACTGTTCGAATCGGCAAAGGTCATGCCCCGAATGGCTACGGGTTACAATCCTTTTTTGGAGATGATCCGGTTGAGATGGATCATCAGATAGAGTTCCTCCTCCTCGGAGAGCGTGGCGTCCCACGTTTCACGACAATAGGAACCGATATGCTTCACGCACTCTGCCAACTGCGGAAACTCCTCACGAAAGTTCTTGTACATCTGCATGTTGGCGCTGTTCAGCGACTCGCCGGCTTGAATGCGCTTGAACAGGTACCGCAGATGCGTGGCGAAGCGGGTGAAATCAAAGGAATCGCGGTCGACAATAATGCGGAAATCGCTTTCGAGAATCTCGATAACGTCCTCGAGCATATCGTCGAACTGCTTTGTGGGCTCGGCCGTGGCTTTGACGGCTTCAACAACCCGTGCGTTCACGAGATTCATCGCAATACTGGCAATCTCATCCTTGGGAAGCCGCTCTCCGAGCTCCTTCTCGAGTCGCATGACGATAAACTGGGCAGCCTTGTATTCCTTCGGATACGTCTCCCGCACTTCATAGGCAAGAGGCATCGCGATGCGGACCCCCTTTTGGGCTCGCGCAACGGCAAACGACAGGTGATCAGCCATGAACAGCGTCGCATTGGTTGAGAGGTCGTAGGGCAGTTCGTTGGCAACGATGTCCATAACTTTCGCCGCAAACATCACGATATCCGAGGGAAGATCCCTCATGACATCTTGTCCTTTAGGATCAATGTCGTAAAACGTATGCTCGATTTTAGAAAGAGGGAGCTCTCGAGGAAAATCTCCGCCGAAACCGACGCCCCTGCCCATGGCGATGACATCTCGCCCCTGTCCGTCACGGCAAAGAACCGCGTTGTTGTTAAGCTTTTTAATTGCAAGCATGGTGAACCTCCTTTCAAGAACACTCACAGAAAAAGGCATGATAGCCAATAGCAGTGCTATTGCGGTCATGCCTTACGTAACAATCCGTGTTGTATTGCTCTTGGGCATGCCTCCACACAGGAGTAACAATCCAAGATGCAAAATGCATTATAGCGCTCTCCCCGCCCCGGGGACCATCGGGCTGGCGAACGGTAGATGTCGGCCCGCCAGCGGCCACATCGAGCAGATGGGCGTGCTTCGATCCCGAGCCTAGCCTAGGATGCGGGCCATGCGCGTCTTGAACTCGGAAAGGAAGCGCGGGGCATCCACGGTCAGCGCCACAAGCGCGCTCTTGTCCGGATCGGATAGGCGGCGCTCGTCGCAAATGGTGCGGCCTCGATACTCGCCCAGCAGATCAACACGCAGATTACAGCCGAGCGCGCCCACGAGCGTGGGGTCGATCGCCACGGCAACGGCCAGCGGATCGTGCAGCGCACAACCACCCAGGTAGGGGGCGTTCATCTCGTACGAGCCAATGTAGTGCTCGACCATGCTCGCAAATGCGCAGCCCGCCATGGTGCCCGAGCCCGTCCAGCCGGCAATGTCGCGACGCGTAAGCACCACGCGATGCGTCACATCCAGGCCCACCATAGTGAGCTTGCGGCCCGAACGTAGCACGGCATCGGCCGCCTCGGGATCGCTTGCCATGTTGGCCTCGGCGCCCGCACTCACGTTTCCGGGCACGGTCAGGGCGCCGCCCATCACGACCACGCGACCGATAGACATCATCGCCGCCGCATCGCGCTCCAAGGCAAGTGCCAGGTTGGAGAGCGGACCGGTCGCCACGTAGATCAGATCGGGGCCATAGGTGCGCGCGGCATCGATCAGATAATCGACCGCCGCGTTGCCATCAGCCGACGTCGCCCCCACCGGCTCGTACGGCGACGCGGGCACGCTCGCCCCGCCAATGCCGTTCTTGCCGTGGATGAGCGTGGTGGACGCCGGCGGTGTATAGGGCTCAGTCGCCTTAATGGGACGATCGGCGCCCAGGTACACCGGAATCTCGGGGCGACCCAGCAGATCGAGCACTGCCAGGCAGTTGTGCGGCGATTGCTCGACGCGCACGTTGCCAAAGCACGTGGTGATGCCCACGAGCTCCACCTCGGGGCTCGCGATGGCATAGGCCAGCGCCATCGCATCGTCCACACCCATATCCAGATCAAGGATCAGCTTCTTGATTGCCATTGTTCTACTCCGCTTCTCCGTCTTTATCGTTTAACCAAACCAATGTTCAACTTCGGCGCGCGTGGGAATCGACTGTTGCGCGCCCAAGCGCGACACCGTCACTGCCGAGGCGCGAGCACCCGCGGCCATGCACTCAAAGAGCGGCAAGCCCTCTAGACGAGCCGCCGCCAACGCGCCGATAAACGTATCGCCGGCGGCCGTGGTATCGACTACCGTGTTCGAAAGTGCCGGCATGCGTAGCAGCTCGCCGTCATCGCCGAGCGTAACCGAGCCGGCGCCGCCCAGTGTGATGACCGCAGCTCCGGCACCCTTGGCGAGCAGGGCATTGAGCGCCGCGGCGCAGCTCTCATCGTCCTTGGGCAGGATACCCGTCAGAACCTGGCACTCGGTCTCGTTGGGACAGACCAAGTCGACCGCAGGCCACGCTCCCGCCGGCAGATCGCAGGCGGGAGCCGGGTTAAAGACCGTATAGAATCCCAGCTCGTGAGCGCAAACAAGCGCCTCGGCAGTCGCTGCAAGATCACATTCGCCCTGGGCGATAAAGACGCTTCCGGCAGCCGGGGCGATCTCGTTGGCGTCGCCGTCGAGCTCATCGGCCACCAGACGTCTCAGCGCGCAGGCCACATCCTCACCCGTAAGCGCGTGGTTGGCGCCCGGCGACAGCACGATGCGGTTGTCGCTCTCGCAGCGAATGATAGTCGCGGTACCGGTCTCCACGTCATCGCGACGCGCCACGAACTCAACGTCCACGCCGGCATCCTGAAGCCCCGCCACGAGCGCATCGCCAAACGCATCGCGCCCGACCGCGCCAATCATGCACGTGCGCGCACCCATGCGCGCGGCGGCGACGGCCTGGTTAGCGCCCTTGCCACCGGCGTTGGTGATAAAACCGCTGCCACCAACGGTCTCGCCCGCGCGTGGCATGCGCTCGCACGCCACCGAAAGGTCCATGTTCATGCTGCCGAACACCGCAACGATGCCGCGATCTGCCATGGAAACCTCCTCATCCGCGGGCCTTATGCCCACCGTCGGCCGTCGATCGTGCGCCCTCGCACCTCTATAACTTTAGTTCACTTTGATGTGAACGCGCCCTTGAGGTTGCGCCAGCAGCAAGCATTCACAGGAGCAGGCAGCTACAATGAATATGTGCTGATTATTCTCGTCATTGGATGATGTTTTATGGAGCAATTCCCACAATCGAGCCCACGCGGCCCGCGCCGCGCGCCCGATAACCAGGCGCCGCACGAACGCCCGCGCGCCGACCGCCGCACCGGCGAGTCGCGACGCGGCCCAAGCCCGCATCGAACGCCCACCAACAAGGGCGCCCACACCAACAGCGCCGCAAAAGAACAGGCGCCCGCTCGTCCCAAGTCCCGCTACATTCCTGCGCTCGACGGCCTGCGCACGCTTGCCGTCGTCGCGGTGGTGCTCTATCACCTCAACCTCACGTGGGCTCAGGGCGGCCTGCTCGGCGTCACGATCTTCTTTGTGCTTTCGGGCTATCTGATCACGCGCTTGCTGCTCAACGAAGTCGCTAAGACCGGTCGCATCGACCTTAAGAGTTTCTGGACTCGCCGCATCCGTCGCCTGGTCCCTGCCGTGGTAACGGTAGTGTTCGTGACCTGCGCGCTGTGCACTATCTTTAACCACGTGATGCTCACCAAGATGCGCCCCGACATCCTGCCGTCGCTGCTGTTCTTCAACAACTGGTGGCAGATTGCCCAAAACGTCTCGTACTTCAATGCTCTGGGCGACCCCTCGCCGCTCACGCACTTTTGGTCGCTTGCCATCGAGGAGCAATTCTACCTGATTTGGCCGCCACTGCTGTTTGCCATGGTATCCATGCATGTGAGCAAGCCCAACACGCGCCGCGTGGTTCTGGGCCTTGCCGCGGTATCTGCCCTCGCCATGATGGTGCTTTACAACCCTGCCGCCGATCCCAGCCGCGTGTACTACGGCACCGACACCCGCGTGTTCTCGCTGCTGCTGGGTGCCTGGATGGCCTTTATCCCCGATCGCGACCTGGCGCCGGTGCGTCTTGCTCATCGTTTGGGACTCAATCGCCTGGCTGGCGCCGCCAAGCACGGCAAGAACGCCGAGGGCAAGTCTGGCGAGAAGGCCGACGAATCAGCCGAGACCGCCCCGGCACAGCCGAGCGCCCTCGTGCGCTTTTGGTCCTCGCCCGCATCCATCGATGTGTTGGGCGTCGTGGGCCTGGTTGGCCTTGCCGCCATGGTCGCGCTCACCAACGGCTACACCGCGTTCCAGTATCGCGGCGGCACGCTTTTATGCTCCATCCTCACGCTCATGGTCATCGCGGCCTGCGTGCAGCCCCAGGGAATGGTTGCCCGTGCGCTGTCCGCCGAGCCGCTCGTGTGGATTGGCAAACGCTCGTACAGCATCTACCTGTGGCACTATCCGCTGCTGTTGCTCATGAACCCGGTCGCTAACATCAACGATACGCCCTGGTGGCAGTACATCTTGCAGGTACTTGTGGTGGTCGCCGTAGCCGAGTGCTCTTATCGCTTTATCGAAACGCCGTTTAGGAAGGGCGCCTTCGGCCGCACCGTCGCCGAGTTCCGCGATGGCACCACCACGCCCGCCAACTGGGCACGCGCGCACGTCCCTGCCTGCGCAGCCTGCGCTGTCGTGTTGGTCGTTGCACTGGGCGGCCTGGTCTTTGTGCCCGAGACGTCTGCGCTGAGCGGCGAGGGCGCCGAGGTTCTGAACAAGGAAGCCAAAAACACCGCGCCCACCGACCAGCAGGCGGCCGACGACACCGACAGGAACAACGACGGCTTCCCCGATGGCTCCTATGACCTGTTGATGATCGGCGACTCCGTGTCGCTGCGCGCCGTTGATTCCTTTGACGGCGTGTTCCCGCACAGCCATATCGATGCCGAAAAGGGCCGCCAGTTTGATGCGGGCCGCGCGACATTTGAGGGCTATATTCAGCAGAACCTTGCCGGCAAGATCGCGGTCTTTGCCCTGGGCACCAATGGTTTGGTAACTGATGACCAGATCGATGCCATCATGGCCGATGCCGGCGACAAGCGTATCGTCGCGTTTGTGAACACACGCAGTCCGCAGCCGTGGGTGGGTTCCACCAACCAGGCTATCGCAAATGCCGCCACGCGCTACAAGAACGTGCGCATTATCGACTGGTACGGATACAGTGCCAATCGTAACGACCTGTTCGACGGCGACGGCACGCACCTGTCGACTACCGGCGTGACCGAGTACCTCAACCTGATTCACGATGCGGTCAAGAAAGACCTGCCCGTGCACCCCGAGGACCACGTCAACGATCCGCAGCCGGCAGCCGTCAAGTCCGCCGGCGACGCACTCGTCAATGCCCTCGCCTACAAGCCGCACAAGCTGGGCACCGACAAGTAACACGCAGCCAGATCTGCTTACACCCGCAGGGGGCGTCGGCCACGGCCGACGCCCCCTGCGGCAGTTAGGGGCGCTCCTTTTGTACCGCCACTTGGAGGCACTCCTGGCGTAGCCAATGAAGACCTCACCGGATGAATTCCAAGCCGCTCCGCCCCTCCAGACATCGTTTCCGTGCCTCGCGCCTGCCCCAAACAATCAAAACAAGCCCTTTTCGCCGCGACCTCAAAGGTCTGTGGGCAAAAAAGGGCAAATATGAGTACTGTTACCATTTTAGTAGCAGGCAAAACCACCCAAAATGACGTTCGGGCGACCCCTACAGCCCCCTAAAGCAGCCAACCTGACTGGTTTAAGGCATATTGGAGCCAATTTTAATGAACATACTATAGGTTCTGTTCATTATCTTTTTGGATGTAAATGCTGTTCACTTAGCAACAGTACTCATATTTGGCATTTTTTGCCCACCGCCATATAACTAACGCCCTATAGCAAACGTAAAACAGGCCGCAGCCCATCGCTGCGGCCTGTTCGGAAGCAAAAGTGGGCGTTAAGCGCTGTAGCCCATCGCTTGCAGCACAAACATGACGACCGTCAGCACCGTAATCACGCCGATAGTCGCCCACGTGAGCACATTCCATACGCGGCCGTTGCGGTTGGCGCCCATAATGTGGCGATCCGCCGCGATAACCACCTGAAATACCAGGACTACGGGCAGCAGCACGCCGTTGATGACCTGCGAGGTCATCATAATCTGGAACAAATCGACGCCAGGCATGAGCACCAACACGGCAGAAATGCCGATGATGGCCGTAATGATGCCGCGGTAAACCGGGGCCTCGTCCCAGCTGCGGTCGGCGCCGCGCTCCCAGCCAAAAGCCTCGCAGATGGCACTCGACGTAACGCCCGGCAGCACGCAGGCAGCCAAAAAACTCGCTGCGACCAAGCCCGAGGCAAACAGCACCGTGGACCACTGGCCCGCGATGGGCTCCAACGCGCGGGCGGCATCGGCGGCATCGCTAATCTGAATACCCGCCGGGAACAGCACCGTACCGGTCGTGATGATAATGAAGCCCGCAATGATATCAGCGGCGATCGAGCCGCTCACGGTATCAATACGCTGCAGCACGATGTCGTCCTCGCCCGCATTCTTATCGACCACGTTGTTCTGAGCCAAGAAGATCATCCACGGTGCGATGGTGGTACCAATTGTTGCGACCACGAGCGACACGTAGCTGGGATCGTTCTGAATATTGGGGACGACCAAGTCGACCGCAACCTCGCCCCAGTTGGGGCCGGCCATAAACGCGGCGACAATGTAGGTCACGAACACGCAGCTTACCAGCAGCAAAATCTTCTCGATGCGCTGGAAACTGCCCGACATGGTAAGCATCCACACCAGCAGCGCCACGAGCGGCACCGAGATGCTCGCCGGAACGCCAAACAGAGCAAGGCCACTCGCGATACCCGCGAACTCCGAGATGGTCACCGCCGTGTTGGCGATCAACAGCGCCGCCATGGCCAGCACGCTCTTGCGCACGCCAAAGCGCTCGCGAATGAGCGACGCCAGGCCCTTACCCGTGACGCATCCGCAGCGCGCCGCGGTCTCCTGCGTCACGATAAGCAGCACGGTCATGACGGGAAGCATCCAGAGCATCTTATAGCCATAGCTGGCGCCCGCGCTGGAATACGTGGCGATGCCGCCGGCGTCGTTACCCGAAAGCGCCGCCAGAAGACCGGGGCCCATGGCTCCAAAGATGGCCGCGATGGTCAGCTTTTGCTTGGTGCTCGGCTTTTGCTTCGTATTTTGCACGCGACCACCTACCCCATGACCGACATGGTGAGCAGCACCGCAGCAACACAGTACGCCACACACGAGATCATGACGGCGATGACGTTCATGGCGGTACCCGACGTATTGAGGTCGTGCTCATCGCGCCAGAACAGCACCATCAGGTAAATCACGGCGCTCATGTTGCCCACCAGGCAGATGATGGCCGCGATGTTAAAGCAGCCGGTAAAGAGCTGCTCCTCAAACATAGGGGCATCGAGGAACGCGGCAGTGCGCACCAGCTGCGCGCACAGATAGGTCACGAGCGAAAGGATCAGACCCATACCCGTGCTCTGGAAGAAGAATCCCAGGTACGGTTTGGGCTCGTCGTCGTGACCGTCGTACTCCAAGAAGTAGTTCTTGACGAACGACACCATGCGCGAGGCAGCAAGCAGCACGAGTGGCATGGCGCACATGGGGAACACCACCAGATGCGCGGAGCCCAGCGCCGTCCCCAACACCGTCGCCATAATGCACGAGGCGATGCCCCACACGACGACCCAGTACTGACGATGCACGAACCAGCTGAGCACGTTCGTCGAGTCGTCCGACGCGCTATCGCCCGAGCCGACACCAGCGATCTGCAGGTCCTCCTGATGCTCCTCGGCGATAACGTCCATGGCGTCGTCGAAGGTCACGATACCCAGGATATGACGGTTCTCGTCGCAGACAGGGATGGCAACCAGGTCGTACTTGGTCATCTCGTCCGTCACGTCTTCCTGGTCCTCGTCGGGCGACACGTAGACCAGGTCGCGATAGGCGAGCTGGCCCAACGTGGCGTCGCGGTCGGCCACGATCAGCGTTCGCAGCGAGAGCACGCCCGTCAGCATGCCGCTCGGATCCTCGGTATAGACGTAATAGACGCTCTCGAAGTCCTCGTCGAGTTTGCGAATCGCCTCGATGGCGTCACCGACCGTCGCCGTGGCGGGCAGTGAGACAAACTCCGAGGTCATGATGCGGCCGGCGGTGTTGTCCTCGTAGCCCAGCAGATTACGAATCGCCTTCTCCTCCTTGACGCCCATCAGGCGCAGGAGCTTCTCGGCCTTCTCGTAATCGAGCTCGTCGATCAGGTCGGCGGCGTCGTCCGGATCCATCATGGCCAGCATCGACGATGCGTCGGTATCGGACAGGCCCTCGAGCATCTCGGTCATAAGCTCGTCATCATCGAACTCCGAGATGGCCTCGGCGGCCTGTGCCGTGTCGAGCTGTGCGAACACCTGCGCACGCAGGCGCGGGTCGAGCTGCTCGATGATGTCAGCGATGTCGGCAGGATGCAGCTCGCCAAGCGTCTTGTGCGACACCGAGAGCTGGATGTTCTTAGTCGAGCGATCGAGCAGGTCCATGTAAGACCAGGCGATAATGTCCTCGCTGAGCGGCTTGCCCAGGTGCTTCATAAAGCCCTCGACGACATGCTCGAGTGTGGGGCTGATCGCGCGCAGCAGACCGCGGGCGCCGACCTCGGCACCCAGCAGGCGCAGCTGATTTTCGCCCGACATAGAGAACTTGATGTCGTTTACGCGCACGACCTTCATGCCCTGCGTGTCGACAATCTGCTTGTTGAGCACGTCGCGGGCAAGCAAGAGTTCGGTCGGCTGCAGGTACGAAAAACGGATTTCGGTGGCCGACGTCTTAAGGTGTACACCCGTCTCGTCGATACGGTCGACCCATTTGCGCCAACTAATCATAAACGGCGTCTTGCCGGGACCGCGGAACGCGAGCGACGTCACGTGCGGAAAAACTTCGCCGGTTGCAATGCCAAAATCGTTCACAACGCCGAGCTTTTCGCCGTCGACGTCCAAGACTGGCAATTTGAGCATCTCACTCAGATAATTCAATGGTGCTCCCCATCATTATTCCTGCGGACCGCGCGACCATGCCGGCGCGCAATCCGTGGACTTTTTGATATGTGTACGCATGCGCGGGCGGCACGCCGCTCGGCGCTCACACCCCGTGCACGCGCAGAAAGCACCTGCATGGGGTCATCGACTGTATGGTCGAGGTTTGGATTTCACCTGCAACCTTTCTCTTGACCCTCATTAACCGCAGTAACTATAGCATCAGCATCGCGCTGCGGCACCGAATTTATGCGCTGCACATTGCAGGCATACCAAACGCTGACGTATCCGTGACAGAGAGCCGGATGAGCACGGTGGAACAAAGCGATTAAGACCGTCCTAAACGACCAGTCGTTTAAGCACGTCCCCGATGACTACTCTGTGGTGTCGTCGTCCTCGGGGAGTTGGGGGAACACGGCGTTTTTGGGCATGGAGACCTTGGTGATCGAGGTGAGCTTTTTGCTCAATGCCGTGTCCGTCTTGACCAGGTCGCTGAGCGTCACGATCTTGTAGCCGTCGGCGACAAGGCCATCGATAATCTGCGGCAGCGCCTCGAGCGTCTGCTCGGCGCACTCATCGCTATCGGTGAGCAGCACAATATTGCCCGGCGTCATCGAGTCGAGCACGGTCGATACTTGCTCGTCGGCGCCGTTGAGCAGCCAGTCGCCCGAATCGATATTCCACGAAACCACGGCGGACACCAGGTCCATCGAGTCAATCCAGTTTTGCTCGTCAAACGCGGCGTAGGGGGCACGCAGCAACATCGTCTCGACGCCGGTCGCCGACTTAATCGCCTCGGTGCCCCTCGCGATCTGTTTGCGCACCGTCTCGCGATCCTCGCCCTTGAGCGAATCATCGCTGTAGCTGTTGGAGCCGACCTCGCACCCGGCATCGACAATCGCTTTGGCAGTAGCGGGCGAGGCCTCGGCCGCATCGCCCGAAAGGAAGAATGTCGCCGTGACGCCCTTTTCCTTGAGCACCTGCAAAATCTGCTTGGTCGCGCCGCTCGGACCCTCGTCAAATGTCAGGGCCACGTACTTTTCGTTGCCCTTGGGCGCTACGCTTGCGCACTCGACCACGCAGTCGGTGGCGGGCACGACCTCGCCGCGGTCCTGCGTCTTGCCCGACTGCTCGCCGACCCATACCTCGGAGCGACCCTGAACGCCCCAGGTTTTGACATACTCAATGGCACCCGTGCCCTCGACCTTAAGCTTTGGCTCGATGGTCGTGGCCTGGACCTCGTGCTTTTCGTACGCGTTGCGGCCGTCCTTGACCGTCACCTTCTCGCCGCCCTCAAGCTCGCGACTATCCCATTTGCCCTGCTTCACGCGCTTGCCGTCGACCTTCACCGACAGCTTTTCGCCGCCATGGCGCTTGAGCACGCTGTCGTCGACGGCCAGCAGGTCGCCGGCATCGTACGTTTCGGTCAGGCTTTGATCGTCGATAAGATTCTGCAACGTAGAGCCCACGCGCACCGCGGTCTTTTGCCCGTTGAGCTCCACGTCCACGCTGCGGTTGACGTAGCCCACGACGGCAGCGATAAACAGCACGAGCGCGCAACCCACGGCGATGAGCGCATAGGGCAGACGGGACGGTCGACGCGGCGAGCGACCGTTGCCGATGCGCGCGCTGCGATCGCTAAACCCACGGCTATGGTTGAGGTACATCGCGCCGGGCTTACGGCGACGTCGACGCTGACCGCTGGGCAGCTGCCCCAGGTCGCGGCGCGCCGTCGGACGCGCACCCGAGCGCCCGTTTAAGTTAGATCCGTTTTGGCGCATATGCCCTCCCCCATAAACACAGCGAGCCGGAGCAACATGTCTCCGGCTCGCCTCCCATCATTTGGTACGTCGCTATTTGCTAGCTTTTGACGAGCCCCCGCTCGCCTTTTGATATTCGTCCTTAAAGGCCTTGAACATACCGCGCGTCTTGCCGAGCTGCTTGCCCAGTGCGCGGCTGCCCTTGTCCACGGCGACCGACCCCTTGTCATCGAGCACCTTGGCGCCCTTCTTGACCTTATCGCCCACCACGACACTGGCCTCGGCAGCCTTAGCGGCCGCGCCGCCCGAATACCCAAGCGTCTTGACCTCGTCCGAGACAATCATCGCGCCGTTCTCGTAGCCGCGCAGCATCGTCGGCGGCACCTGCGTGTCGCCCACCAACATGCTCGATGCAGCGCTGGCGGTCACATAGAACGTCTGCACAATGCCCGAGCGCGGCTTGAACTCAACGTCCGAGCAGTAGCCCACGACATCGCCCGATTCCGTGCGCACGTCCATGCCAACCCAGATGATGCAATCGTCCAGGTTAATATCGAGGCGCTTGGCCGCGGCGGCATCGTAGGTGCCCTTGACGTCGTCGACCGCGACAGCACCCTCATAGACGCCGATGGCATCGAGCGCCACAAACCGGTCGGGGCGCTCGATCATGCCCGCGATATCGGACTGGCGAACCATAAAGCCCACCACGCGCGTACCGCCCGGGGTAAAGACGGGAAAGTGAATCTTGCCGAGCTTTTTAGGGCTGCGCGGCGTGCCGTCCTTTTTGGTGCGCTTGTCTTCGGCAGGCTTACGATAAACCTTGACGCCGACAAAATCCCCTGCGCGCATTATGCCTCGGTCGAGGACTCCGTGGCCTCGGTGCCGGCCTCGGTGACGTTCTCGACCACGACGTCGGCAGCGGGCGTCACGTTGCCGCCCGAGATGGCGTCGTTGAGCTGCTCGCGAAGCTGGTCCATGCGCTCGCGGGCCAGGTCGACCTTGGCGCGCAGGTCATCGGTCTTGGCGTCGACCATCGGACCAAAGTCGTTGACCGCGGCACGAGCTTCCTCGGCACTGTGCTCGTAGGTGTCACGCATGTTGTCCCAGGCGTCGTTGGCGATATCGGCGGCCATGGCGCGGGTCTCGGCACCCGAGCGCGGGGCCAGAGCAACGCCGATGATAGCGCCGGCGGCAGCACCAAAGAGCGCACCGGAGACAAAGCTGAAAGTCTTTCCCATGATCATTCCTCTCCTGCGGGCACCTCGATGCCCACCGTTTGAATGCTGTCCATTATACCCGCAGCGCAACACTTGCCGTCGCGCTCATCTGCGTACGGTAAAAGCGCAGGTACATGATGGTGATAAGCGAGTGAGCCTACTCCTGCGGCATAGCCGGCATGGCGACCGTGGCGGCCGGGTTCTCGCCGGCGCCATCGACGAGCGGCAGGTTGCCCTCGTGCGCCGAGCCGGACGGGGCCGTTGCCGCACCGCCAAAGACGGCCGCGGGGGCCTCGTGGTTCTCGGCGACCGCACCCTCGGTATCGATTGGCATCTGCGGCTCGTCGTCAAAGCTCGGGACGCCTTGGGGCTCCGCAGACTCGGGCTCGGCAGGCGCCTCGGCAACGGGCTCGGTGTCGGCATCGGCAGGAGCGTCGCCCTCGGGCGCATCCTCGGCCACGTCCTCGCCGTTCGCAGCGGCAACGGCCTCGTGCGGGTCCTTGCCCTCGGCCTCGGCACGCATGCCCAGCACCAGGTTGCGCAGGCCCGCGACCGTGCCTTCCACGTCGGGGGCCGGCTGGTCGGCATGTAGGTACGCCCAGTCCATCATAAAGGTGGCCGAAGACAGCGCGCCAATGGCCAGCGCATCATCGGGGCACGAAAGCTCAACCTCAAAGACGCGCTCGTCATGCTCGCTCACGCGCGTGCGGCCGCACGAGATGCTGCCGGCAAGACCGGTCTCGTTCATGAGCTCGACCGTCACGTGCTCCAGTAGGTGGCAAAGCTCGGTCTGGCCCATGCAGTCCTGGAACTCGCGACCCGAATCGCCCAGGCACAGATGCTTGGCAATCGCCGGCACCAGGTAGTACACGCGCGCCGTGGCCTCGATATCCTCCGAGGTCATGAGCGGCATGCCGGGGTTCACCAGCACATGCGCGCAAATCTTGTCCTCGCTGACGGTGACCTTAAGGATGTTGAACAGGCCTGCCATAACTCTCCCCTACTCTTCCTTGCCCTACTCGTCGCCATCGTGCGGGTCCGCAGAGCCCGCACCCGACGCCGCCGGCTTCTCTGCCGAGGACTCGGAATCCTTCTTATCGGTTTCGGCCGGAGCGATCACGCGAATGAGCGAGATGCGCTGGCCACGCATCGACTGTACCTTGAACTTGTACCCTGCGACCTCAAACACCTCTCCGATGTCGGGCACCGAGTCACAAAGCTCCAAAATCCAGCCGGCGATAGTCTCATAATCATCGCTTTCCTCGAGCGGCCAACCAAGCTCAATCGCGTCATCGCACGAAAAACGCCCATCGACGAGCCACTCGCGGCGCGAAAGGCGCGTGAGGTACTTGTTGTCGGGGTCGAACTCGTCCTCGATTTCGCCGACGATCTCCTCGACGATGTCCTCGATGGTGATGATGCCGGCCGTGCCGCCGTACTCGTCCACGACCACTACGATTTGGTCGTGCGAGGTCTGCATCTCGGACAACAGCGGCAGGATGTCCTTGGTATCGGGCACAAAGGTGGCGTCGCGCAAAAAGTCGGCGATGGGCTGGTCGCCCTTGCCGTCGAGCGCGGGCTGGATCAGGTCCTTGATGTGCGCAATGCCCGCGACATTGTCGGGGTCCTCGTGATAGACGGGGATGCGGCTGAAGCCGGTCTGGCGCATGGTGGACAGCACGTCGGCGACCGTCTCGTCGTCCTCGCACATGGTGGTGTCCACGCGCGGGACCATGACCTCGCGGGCAACAGTGTCGCCCAGGTCGAAGATCTCGTGGATCATGCGCTTTTCCTCGTCGAGCAGGTCGTCCTGCTCCGAGACCATGTACTTGATCTCTTCCTCCGAGACGTTCTGGCGATCGTCGGCGCTCTTGATGCGCAGGATGCGGGCCAGGCCATCGGAGCAGGCACCGGTCAGCCACACGAGCGGGCGGGCGATCTTTTGGAACACGGAAAGCGGCCCCACGACCTGCTTGGATACGCCCTCGGCGTTAGCGAGGCCGATGCGTTTGGGCACGAGCTCGCCGATCACGATGGACACAAAGGCGACGGCGACGGTGATGATGACCGGCGCCAGGCCGCGCGCGATGGCGGAAAGCGGCGCGATGCCAAAGCTCATGAGCCATGTGGCAAGCGGGTCGGACAGGCTCGTCGAGGCGACGGCGGATGAGGCAAAGCCCACGAGCGTGATGGCGACCTGGATGGTGGCGAGCAGCTGATCGGAGTCGGCGGCGAGCTGGACGGCGCGCTCGGCGCGCTTATCGCCCTCCTCGGCATCGTGCTCCAACACGGCGCGCTTTGCCGTGGTGAGCGCCATCTCGGACATGGAGAAGTAGCCGTTGATGAGGGTCAAAACGAGGGTGGTGATAAGGGAGATGGTTATGTCCATCGGGAGTTTCTCGAACCTCCAAGATTCGGGACGTTAGGGTAAAACGTTGGTGGCGGATACGGCAATTGCGCCGGCGCCCAAACGAGGACGAGGACGCGGGCGCGGTCGCTAGATTACGAAGAGGATCACCGCCATGAACTGGAAGATGCTGCCGGCGAGCACCCACAAGTGGAAAACACTGTGCAGATAGCGCACGTTTTTGGCGATATAGAACGGCACGCCCACGGTATAGCACACGCCGCCGACGGCGAGCAGGGCAAGTGCCACGGGGTTGAGCAGCGACACGAGCTCGGGCAGTTTAAAGACGACAAGCCAGCCCATCAGCAGGTAGACCAAGCCGCTTACCCAGTGCGGCTGACGCTCGCGCATAAAGCACTCGAGGGCGATGCCGATAATGGCGATGGCCCATACGGCAAAGAACAGCACGGCGCCGCCGTCATTTGCAAGCGTGATGAGGCAAAACGGCGTATAGCTGCCGGCTATGAGCAGGTAGATGCAGCTGTGATCGATGATGCGAAACACGCGCTTGGCGCGAGCGGGCTGAATCGCGTGGTAGAGCGTGGAGGCCAGATATTCGAGAATAATGCTGACGCCATAGACAATTGCCGCGGCCATGTGGGCTGGGCCTCCGCCGCGCAGGGCAGCGAATACGATCAGGAGTACCAGGCCCGCGATACCCAGCAGGCAGCCGACACCATGGGTGACGGAGTTCATGATCTCCTCGCCCACCGTGTAGTGTGGAACGGCCGCGGTCTTGGGTCGCGGCTTAGAACTGTCGCTCGAATCGGACATGCCGGTTACATCCTCCAACGTAAAGAGTTCTCAACACTATATCAAAGCGTCTGGGTGCGTGCGAAATTTGCACCTTACGTGACCCTTTGTTTACCCATTCTTTGCCTGTTGACGCATCAACGGCGAACGTCCATAATGCGCTTGCATTAAATGTTGATGTATTAACATCTTATAGGAAAGCTTCTTATGTCTCAAAATGCACGTTCCCATCGAAAGCTCAAGATAGCCGGCGTCGTTGCGTTGGCGCTCGTTGTCACGTTGCTCGGATTTGCCGGCAACTTTTTGTTTGACTTTGCCCTGAACCCCCAAGCGCCGTACACCATGAAGATGATGCAGGATAGCAAGAACGACAAAGAAGGTGAGCAGCCGGATGCCGAGGACACCGAGGCGCGGGCATGGTTTAAAGAGAATCGCGAGAGCAGCAGCCTCACCGCAGATGACGGAACCGAGCTTGCCGCTTGGTATTTTGCTGCGTCGGAGAGCACGCACGACTACGCCGTCTGCCTGCATGGATATACCAACGAGCCCATCGGTATGGCCCGATACGCCAAACGATTCCATGACCGCGGCATGAACGTACTCGCACCCGCCGCCCGTGCCCACGAGCGCTCCGGCGGCGACTATATCGGCATGGGCTGGCCCGAGCGCCTCGACATCGTCGCATGGATCAATCAAATCGTTCAGGCTGACCCCGAGGCGCGCATCCTGGTCTTTGGCGAGTCGATGGGCGCGGCAACCGCCATGAACGTCGCGGGGGAATCTCTGCCCGCAAACGTGAAATGCATTATCGAGGACTGCGGCTATACGAGTGTTTGGGACGAGTTTTCTCTGCAGCTCAAGGACGTGTTCGGCCTGCCCAGCTTTCCCTTGCTCGATGTAGCAAACTTGGTGTGCAACGTGCGCGCAGGCTACGACTTTCATAAGGCGAGCAGTGTGGAGCAACTCAAACACGCGACGGTTCCCATGCTGTTTATCCACGGCGACCAGGACACCTTTGTGCCGTACAGTATGCTCGACCAAAACTACGACGCGTGCGCCAGCAAGGTCAAGCAAAAGCTCACCATCCATGGCGCCACCCACGCCAAGAGTGCGCAAGTTGACCCCGAGCTCTACTGGAACACAGTCGACAACTTCCTCGACGAGTATTTTTAGGTAAAAAGCAACGTCTGGGGCTTTATCTGGCCCCCTATTTTCGGAAGTATGCGGCAAAATCTGGAACTGCCGACCAGACCGCAGTTTTACCAACAATTTATCAGGGGTTTTGTTGCCAAAAAACGTCGTGTGCTCGGCGATCTCGAAATTTGCCGCATACTTCCGAAAAGCCGCCCGTGGACACTGTGCTCACGGGCGGCTTTTGCTAACGTTGCGCCACAAAAGCGCTTGATATGTCCAATAGACAGGTGCTACTTGACCTCGATGAGCTCGTACTCGCTCGTGCCCAGGCCGATCTTCTCGGCATGCGCGATGCACGCGCGCCAGTCGGTATCGGGATGCGTGATGCAGAAGGGGTCGTGCGCCTGCTCGCCCTCCAGATGCTCGTGGTTGTGCTCCATCTTGGCCGCGCTATCGGTGAGCTCGGTGTTGGGCAGCGGCTCGGACGCCATGACGGCGTCGGCGCAGGCCTGATCGATGGCGACCGGGTCGAAGCTCGCGAACATGCCGATGTCGTTGACGATAGGCGTATCGTTTTCGGGATGGCAATCGCAGTTGGGGCTGATATCCATAGCAAGCGAGATATGGAAGCTCGGGCGGCCGTCGACGACAGCCTTCGTGTACTCGGCGATCTTGCAGTTGAGCACATCGGCCGCGGCGTCATAGCCGGGCTTGATGCAGTCCTGGTTGCATGCCGCAATGCAGCGGCCGCAGCCCACGCAGCGATCGTGGTCGATAGCGGCGACGTGAACCGTGCGGGTGTTACCGTTGGCAAGCTCGCGCTCGCGGGTATCGTCGAACGAGATAGCGTTGTGCGCGCAGATCTTTTCGCAGGCACGGCAGCCAATGCAGTGCTCGGTCGCGACGTTCGGCTTGCCGGCGGCATGCTGCTCCATCTTGCCGGCACGGCTGCCGCCTCCCATACCCAGGTTCTTCATGGCACCGCCAAAGCCAGCCTGTTCATGGCCCTTAAAGTGGGTGAGGCTGATCACGATATCGGCATCCATGAGCGCCTGACCGATCTTGGCCTCGTGCACGTACTCGCCGCCCTCGACCGGGACGAGCGCCTCGTCGGTACCCTTGAGGCCGTCGGCGATGATGATCTGGCAGCCCGTGGCATACGGGGTAAAGCCGTTCTGGTAGGCGGTGTCGATGTGCTCGAGCGCGTTTTTGCGGCTACCCACATAGAGCGTGTTGCAGTCGGTGAGGAAGGGCTTGCCGCCCAGCTCCTTCACGACATCCGCGACGGCGCGGGCGTAGTTGGGGCGCAAAAAGCTCAGGTTGCCCAACTCGCCAAAGTGAATCTTGATGGCGACGAACTTGTTCTCAAAGTCGATCTGCTCAATACCGGCGCGACGGATGAGGCGCTTGAGCTTGTCGAGCTGGCTCTCGCGAGCATGCGTGCGCAGGTTGGTGAAGTACACCTTAGCGGGTGCTGCGGGTGCAGTTGCGGTCATAGATCTATCCCCTCGGTCTATATGGCGTTACAGACATAAGAGGATGGTACCAGTTAAAGCAGAGTTAAAGTCAAGTACGGCACCTAGTCATTGGGGACGTTCTTAAATGACTACTCCTGCACCTTGAGGGCTTCGGCCAGGCTGACGCGCTTGATGGAGCGCGTGTGCAGCAGTGCCACGACCAGGTAGGTCGCAAAGCCAATGCCGACGCATGCAGCCATAGACCAAGCGGGCACGTAGATCTCGATATTGCCGTTGTAGGCGAGCAGCATCGAGCGGAAGATGGCCGTGAGCGAGCCGATAATGACCGGCAAGCTCAGCACAAGCGACGCCGCCACGCACAGTGTGATCGACCGGATGTACAGATGCGAGATCTCGCCATCGCGATAGCCAAAGACCTTCATGTAGCTAATCGACCGGGCGCTGTGGTCGATCACAGCCTTGGTCAGCAGGTACATAAACAGCAGGAAGATAAACACCGCGAGCCCGATCATCATTCCGATCATTTTGCTCATCATGCCGATGAACTGGTCGCCCACGGCACGCATGTCGTCGGGCGTGGTGTCGCCGGCAAAGTAGCGCGCATCGAAGTCGAGCTTCTCGTCGCTCACATAGCCGTTAAAGTAGGCGGCATCGTTGTCGAACAGCTCGTTAAAGTCGTCGATGCTCATATAGATATTCATGTCCGACTTTGAGCCCCAGGCACAATCCCTGCCCGCGTACTCAAGAGAATAATGCTCGCCCTCGTACTTGTCGCTGAGCGTGACCTTCTGGCCCTCGCTCCAGCCAAACTTATCGAGCAGACCGCCGCCAAAGACGACGCGCCCATCGCCAACGTTGAGGTCTTTCCAGTAGCGCGAATCGGGCGAGATGCCGTAGACGGAAATCGTCTCCTCGCCATTACCATCGCCGCGGTTGTATTGCAGCTGGTAAACGGCATATTTCTCGGCCTGCGCGATTGTACCCGCGCCGTTGTCGGTCGTATTGATCGGGTGGATATCGTCGTTGTCAGCGTCGATCTTAGAGGCCTTGTCGATCAGGTCGATAGCCTCGTCGCGGTTGCAGCCGAGGGCATCGGCAAGGTCATCGAGGCACGCATAAAGCGCATCCTTCTTGTCCTGAACCTTGGCAAGCGCGTTCTTCGCTGCGGTCAGGCTCTCGGCAGACGGAAACGCGGTCGCGGCATCGGCTGCCGTCTGCGCTGTATCGGCCGCGTCGTCAAGCTCGTCATCGGCATCCTGAGCAGCGGAAAGCAGCGCGCCGTCAACCGACTGCAAGCGCTCGAGTGCCGACCACTGCTCACGCTCCTCGGCAGTGCCCTCGAGCTCCAGCGGAGCCTTGAGCGTGTACTGGTGCTCGGCGACCAGGCTCGTCTCGAGGTTGTCCGCGTAGTGCGTCATCGTGGGCAGAATCGCCAGGCCAAAGAGCAGCAGCAGCGAGGCAAACGCAATGCCCACGAAGAGCGTGGCGAAGTTGCCCAGGTTGCGCAGGAAAATGCGCAGGCGAAAGCGCGAGACAAAACCCATGCGCTCCGGCAGCTGCAAGCCGCGCTTGGTGCCCGATTTGCCGCTCGCCTCGTGACGAAGGAACTGCAACGGCGTCTTGCCCATTTTGCGAAGCAGGCCCACCAGCGTGATGAGGATGAGCGCGGCGGCGGGAACCACGGCGCACTTCACAAAGATCCCCCAGCTCCAGTACACCTGGAAGGGCGGCAGGCTGTACGAGCCGTAATACAGGCTACGCATAGGCTCGGTAAAGAACGCAATGCCGAGCGCGGTGCCCAGCAGCGCCGCGACCACGCCTACGATGGCGGGAAGCGCCAGGTAGTGCAGCACGATCTCGCGACGACGATAGCCGCTGGCGAGCAGCGTGCCGATGATGGCGCTTTCCTCCTCGATGGTGGCGTCGGTAAGGACCACAAAGACGAACGCCATGATCACGATGATAATGTCGAGCAGCGTCGTCCACATCATGGAGTCGCCGTCTACGTCGTCGCGCGCGTAGCCAATACCCTGATTGGAATCGGCATCGATGAGGTCATCCACGCGTGCATCGGCATCGGTGAGCGCCTCTACCATATCCTGCTCGGCGTCGATGCGGTCCGCGGCGGAGAGGTCGCGGTCGATAAAGGTAAAGGAATAGGTGTAGGCGGGTGCGCCGCCAGCGTCCTCGAGCGCGGCAAAGCCGGCGTCGGTGACCTCGGCCACGCCATAGGTGATGGTGTTCACCGTAAAGTCCGAGTTGTTGAGGAACAGCGCCTGGCTATCGGGCTGGGTCATGATGCCGCAGATGGTGTAGGTGCGACCCTCGAGCTCGACTTTATCGCCCACGGCGAGGTCGTTGTTGGTGGCGAAGACACGGTCGATTGCCACCTCACCGTCCGTCTTGGGCTCCTTGCCCTCACAGTAGGACGCGATATCGACCTTGGTGCGGTGCGCATAGGTGCGCAGCGTGCGCTTGGTGCCGTCGTCGCCGGACGCCTTTTTGATGATGGCGTCGATGGAGAAATTCTTGTAGAGCGTGACGCCGCCGACGTCACTGGCGGCATCCTCGGCAGCCTTGAGTTGATCGTCGGTAGCCTCGAAGGAGGTGGTCACGCGGCCGTCCTCAATCGTGTACGCATCGCGCATGTCGTCGATAAGGCAGCCGATGGAATGCGCCGCGAGCAAAAAGCCCGATGTAAGGGCAATGCTTCCGCACATAAGCAAAAAGATGCCCAGGTACTTGCCGATATTGCGGCGCAGCTCGCGCGGGAGACGTTTTGCGAGAGGTGTCATGGCGCCGCCTACCAATCGAGCTCGGCAGCCGCGACGGGCGACTCATTGAGCTCGTCCTCGACGATGCGCCCGTCGCGCAGGCGCAGCACGCGATTGGCCATGCGGGCGATGGCAGCATTGTGGGTGACGATGATAATGGTGCAGCCGTACTCGCGGTTGACGTCCTCCATGAGCTGCAGGATTTCCTTGGATGTCTTGTAATCGAGCGCGCCCGTGGGCTCGTCGCACAGCAGCAGACCCGGGTTTTTGACGAGCGCACGGCCGATGGCGCAGCGCTGCTGTTGGCCGCCCGAGACCTGGCGCGGGAACTTGTTGCGGTGCTCGTAGAGGCCCAGCGAGCGTAGCAGGTCGTCAATGTTGAGCGGCTTTTTGGACAGGTGCGCCGTGACCTCGATGTTCTCCTTGATGGTCAGATCGGGCACCAGGTTGTAGAACTGAAAGACAAAGCCCAGCTCACGGCGGCGATACTCGCCCAGATCGGTAGGCTTGAGCACCGTGAGGTCGCAGCCGTCCACCAGAATAGAGCCGGCGTCGGCATCCTCTAGGCCGCCGATCAGGTTAAGAAACGTCGACTTGCCCGAACCCGAAGGCCCCAGCATGACGCAGATCTCCCCGCGGTTGATGGACGTGTCGATGCCGTCGAGCACCGTCAGGCGCGCATCACCGTCGCCGTAGTGCTTTTTGAGATCCTTAACCTGGACATAGGCTTGCTTCGTCGCCATGCTATCCCCCATTGTTAGCCTCGTACTACTTTATGAACGTAATAGTAAACCTTGGCGAACTATTTTTGGGCGAGAGTGGGGGTTTGTTTCAAGACTAGTCATTGGGGACGTTCTTATATGACCAGTCGCTAGGGACACTCTTTCGCCACCCGGCAGTTGGGGACGTTCCTTTCCTACCGGCAGTTGGGGACAGTCCTTGGCAACCCGACCGGCAAGCCGGCGGTTCGGCAAAGACTGTCCCCGATGACTAGTCGTTTAAGTCTGTCCCCAATGACCACTCTTGGTCGTTTAAGTCTGTCCCCAATGAGTACCCAATGACTAGGTGGCTAGGCGCGGGATTTGTTGCGGGCGAGGGCCAGGCCTGCGGCGGCGATGGCCATGGCAAAGAGCGCCGTGACGCCCAGGTCGCAGGCGATGTCGCCCAGCACGGTGGACGTCAGGTCCGCGGCGAGCGCCTTGCCGATCGCGTCGTTCACCCAATATGTCGGCACAAAGTGCGCCACGGCCTGCACGGCCGGGCCCATCAGCGACAGCGGCATCCAGGCGCCGCCCAAAAACGTCATGAGCATGCCGAGCAGGTTGCCCACACCGTTGAGCAGCTCCTCGCGCGCGCCCAGGCTCGAAAGCGCAAAGCCAACGGCCAGCGGCGTGCACGCCAGGGCAAACGTCGCCGCCAGTGCCAGACACACGCGACCCACGCCGACCTCGGCAACCGCGCCGGCAAAGCCCACGACGCCCATCATGCTCGACACAAACCAGATGCAGACGGTGAGCACCGCGGCAGCCGCAAACACGGCAAGCGAACGCTGGCGCCCGGAGATTGGGCCGGCCTCCATGCGGCGCACGCGCTCGGGCTCGTTCATGCCCGAGAACACCAGCCCCACCGACACGATGACAGACGAGATGATCGCGTACGCACCAAAGTTGAAATACGACTCGAGCGTGGCGGCGGCTGTCGAGTCAACCTTGACCTGCTCGATCTCGACCTTGGCGCGCTTCGCGGCCGCATGCTCGGCAGCCTTGGCGACGCTACCGTTAGAGGCGGCGGGCTCAAGTGCGGCCGCAGCGCCCGCGAGCGAGATCCAGCGCGAGGCCTCGGCAGACGAAAGCGCTGCCGCCATGGTGCCGGAACCATAGGTCACGTCGAGTTTGGGCAGAGACTCCCCCGCGCGAGCGGCTGCAACGAGGTCGTCCTCAAACCCCTCCGGGATAAAGAACACGCAGTCGGCGCTACCCTTGGCGCTGTTGCTCTTGGAGAGCGCGTCCGCAAGATCGTAGGTGTCGTCGCCGACGCCCGTGACCAGCTCAAAACGAGAACCCAGATGCTTGGTAAGCGCCCGCGAAAGGTCGCTATTGTCGCGGTCGACCACGATCACGTTGGTGTCGTAGGGCTTGTACTCGGTAAGCTGCGACGAGTTCCAGCTCACCGAGGCCGCGATGAACACGCCCATGAGCGAGATGAACACCGTGTAGATGAGCAGGTAGAACGGGTGCGCCCGCGCCATGCGAAGCGCGGTCTTAAAGGTGCTCATAGCGGCTCCTTCCAAAGATCAGCGTAGCGGCGGCGACAAACACCAGCGCCATAAGGACCAGCGCGCCGGCGCGAACGGCAAAGGGGCCCAGGTCCTCAAAGAAATACAGGCGGTTGAACATGTCGCAGATGAGCTTGACGGGGTTGAGCCAGCACTCGGCCGGGCAGGCGCGGGCAACGTCGTCGGCAAGTGCCATCGCCGGCTCGCCGTAGAGGCCGGCGAACAGGGCGCACGTGGTGGCAAAGCCCGTGAGGATGCCCGACTTGGACGCCTTGCCGCCCTTAACGGGAAGCGTGCCCACAAAGAGCCCCAAGCCCGTGGCGGCAAGCGCGGATGCAGCACCGCCCAGCAGGCACAGCCCCTCGCGCCCGCCAAAGTCAACGCCAACGACTAGGCGCACGTAGCTAATCGCGACCGCCATCGAGGCAAAGGAAACCAGCCACGAGCCGACAAAGATGCCGGCTAGCGACGCCGTCTTGGAAAGACCGCCCACACAGCGACGCGCACCAAGGCCCGACAGATTGGGCTGCAGATCGACGACGCTCAAGGCGGCAAACTCGGCAGACATCATCGCGACCAGGCCAAAGAGCGCGTAGTAGTAGACGACCGTACCATCGGGCGTGGTGCGTGTCAGACTTACGCGGCGGGTGCCACCCTCGAGCGACAGGGTGCGCGCAACCGCCTCCGGGTCGGCGAGCGCCGCCGGGTTGTCTTGGGCAATCTGGGACATGAGCTCGGCATTTTGTGTATACGAGCTTGCCACCGTCTCCAAAATGCTGCGGTCGGTGAGCACCGTCGACGCACGCGAGCTGTCATAGCTCGAAAGCAATGTGAGTTTGGGCGTGCCCGCGGTATCCACCGTGTAAATGCCCGCGACTTCGCCGGCCTTGAGCGCTTTGCGCGCGGCAGCCAAGTCTTCGCACTCGCTCACATCGAGCAGTTGGTCGTCGCCTTCCTTGGCAAGCGACGTCGCCACGTCCTTAAAGGTCGAAGCGTCCCAGGCCTCGTCCGTCACGATGGCAACCGGCACCGGATCGATCTTGCCGTCGGAGCTGAGATTCGCAAACATAAACATGAACATCGTGGAAAGCGCGATGGGAAAGAGAGCGCCCCAAACCCACGTGCTCGGCCGGCGCAGCAGCGTCTTGACCGTAATGATAATGGTATTGAACATGGCTGCCCCCTAGTCGCGCAGCTCGCGGCCGGTGATCTCGAGGAACACGTCGTTGAGGGTCGGCGGCTCGCTCCACACGCGGCCGAGTGCCACGTCGGCGGCACGCAGCGTGTCGAGGATGTCGACCAGGTTGTGCGGGCTCGCCTCGCAGGTGCAGACGAGCTCGCCGCCGGACAGCTCAACCGAAAGCACGTGCTCGAGGGCGCGCAGGCGCTCGACCGTGGCGGGCTCGACGGCGCCGACCTCGACGGTCACGCGCTCACCCATCTGAATCATGCGCTTGAGCTCGTCGTTGGTGCCCTGCGCCAACACGCGCCCGCCGTCCATGATCATGATGCGGCCGCAGATCTGCTCGACTTCCTCCATGTAATGGCTGGTATACACTACCGTGGCGCCCTCGTCGCGCAGGCGGCAGATGCCCTCCAGGATGGCGTTGCGGCTCTGCGGGTCGACCACCACCGTGGGCTCGTCAAAGAAGATGAGCTCGGGCTTGTGCGCGATGCCGCAGGCAATGTTGAGGCGTCGCGCCAGGCCGCCCGAGAGCTTGCCTGGGCGGAACTTGGCAAAGTCGCCCAGCCCGACAAAGTCGATCGCCTCGTCCACCAGCGCGCGACGGCGCTTGCGGTCGCTAACGTAAAGGCTGCAGAAATAGTCGATGTTCTCGCGCACGGTGAGTTCGTCGAACACCGCAACTTGCTGCGGGACCACGCCGATGCGACGCTTGAGGTCGTAGCGGGCGGGCGTCATGGGCTCGCCGAACAGCTCGATGGTGCCTTTGTCGTAGGCAAGCAGCTGCAGAATACAGTTGATGGACGTGGTCTTGCCCGAGCCGTTGGGGCCCAGCAGGCCAAAGATCTCGCCGGGGGCGATGTTCAGGTTAAAGTGGTCGAGCGCGATAAGATCGTCGTAGCGCTTGACGAGGTTTTCGACGTGGACGATGTCTGTCATGAGGCGGCCCTTCTGTTGATTGCGGCCCGGTACGATTGCATCATCGCAGGAGCCGCCGGCGCGCACCAGTGAGCTTTGTCACGAGTGCGAGGGTCTTGGTCGTGCGGCACGCTGACGCCCCCGCTTTGTCGCGCGGGAGGAATGTCACGGTTGCGCAGGCGGTCCCTCCACCACACGCAGCTTCGCGTACAATACCCGTATGAACAGGCTTTTCGACAAATCGATCGTGCTGGCGTGCTGTATTGCGGCCGCCATGGGTCTTGCTGTGGACGCTCGCCTGGTCGCGGCGTTTTGCCTTGGCGTTATTGCCACCTCGCTGGCCGAGGTCGCACAGGGAAACCGCGCCCGCCGTGCAAGCGAGGCCGCGAGCTACGTCTACATCATCGCAGCTGTCTTCGTGCCGCCGTTTGTGCCGTTTGCGCCTCTCGTCCTCTATGACATCGCGCGGCGCGTGCGCCGTGAGCACGCCTGGGTCGCGCTGGGCATTGGCTCCGTCTTTGCCTTTGCGCTCGTCGCGGACCTTCGCACCGACGCGCTTACCGCCCGAACGCTCCTGCTGGCCGCCATCCTTTCGGTTGCCGCCACCTTGCTATCGCTACGTACCGCCCAGTTGGAGCGCGAGCAGCTGCGCATGCGCCGTACCCGCGACGAGCTGCAGGAACGAGCCCTCGCACTCGAGGCGCGCAACCGCGATCTTGCCGACCGCCAGGACTATGAGGCCGAACTTGCGACCCTGGCCGAGCGCGCCCGCATCGCGCGCGAAATTCACGACAACGTCGGTCACCAGCTCACGCGCGCCTCGCTGCAAACCGAGGCCCTGCGCGTGGTCCACGCCGACAAACCCGGTGTCGCCGCCGATTTCGCCGACGTCAAACGCACGGTTGACGAGGCGCTCCAGCTTGTGCGCACCAGCGTCCACGCGCTCAACGACAACGCCGTCGACCTTTCCGTGCAGCTCGAACGCATTGTTGAAGGCGCGCACTCGGACGGCGGTCCGCAGATTGAGCTTGAAGTTTTGGCCGAGCATGCGCCCGCAAATGTCGCCAACTGCTTTGCGGCGGTCCTGCGCGAGGCGCTTTCCAACGCCATGCGCCACGCCCATGCCAAAACCATTACCGTGCGGTGCATGGAGCATCCGTCGTTTTACCAGCTCATCGTTACCGATGATGGCGCGGGCGGGGTCCAAGCAAGCGGCTGCGGCGCCGCAGAGGGCATGGGGTTGAGCTCCATGCGCGAGCGCGTCGAGGCGCTTGGCGGCACCTTCACCGCCGGCCCGCGCGCCGGCGTCGGCGGCTGGCGTGTGTTTGCCACCGTTCCCAAACAGCAAGGAGATGAGGGCCGATGAGGCTCATCGTTGTCGACGACGACCGCCTAGTGGTCGATTCGCTCAAGATTATCCTGGGTGCCCAGCCGCAGATCGAAGTGGTGGGCACCGGCGCCAACGGCGACGACGCGGTCGTGCTCTACGCCGAGCACACACCCGATATCGCGCTGCTCGACATTCAGATGCCGGGACGCGACGGCCTTTCGGCGGCACGCGAAATCCTTGAGCGCGACCCTGCGGCGCGCGTGGTGTTTCTGACGACATTCTCGGATGACGAGTACATTGTGTCGGCGCTCAAGTTGGGCGCCCGCGGCTACCTGATTAAAACCGATGTCGCCGCCATTCCACCAGCGTTGGCGCAGGTCATGGATGGCAAACGCGTGCTCGAGGGTAAGGCGATCGAGGATATCAACTTTGATGGGGCGGGCATCGAAGGCGGCACGCCCCGCCGGCCCGCCGCCTTTGCCAGCCTAACCGACCGCGAGTTTGAAGTCGCTGAACTCATCGCCCGCGGCCTCGACAACAAGGAGATTGCCGCCACCGCCTATATGGGCGAAGGCACCGTACGCAACCACATCAGCTCGATCCTTGCAAAGATGGGTCTGCGCAACCGCACGCAGATCGCCATCGCCTACCTGCGAGGGTAATTTCCCAACGGCCAAGCACTCCCACATAGCAAAATAGCTGCTACCGATTTAATGCCATTTCAAAACTATGCCGGTTTACTACGACGAATCGCCCACCATCGACCACGGCAAATTGCGCGCTTGCAAAACCGCAGGTAGAACGCTTGCAGTATTTAGAAAAATGCAGTCATGGTCGGGAATGTCGAATTTATCGTAGTAAACCGACATAGTTTTGTTCGGGCGGCCCTGCACGAGCGCCTCCGCAAGCCTCGCGGGACCAAAATGATCCGTTTTCTTCCGCCCGCGGAGATCGGCTGACGGTGCCCGCCACGAAATCGGCCCATCTACTACGTTTGAATCGATACCCCTGACCATAACCGCTTTTCATGAAAAACCGCAGGCGTTCTACCTGCAATTTTGTTTTCGCGTTTTTTGGCATGGTTGAGGGTAGCGGCCTAAGCGTAGTAGATGGGCCCGTTTCGTGGCAGACGGGTCACGTAGCGGCCCTCGCAAGGCCAGAATGATCCGTTTTCCTCCGTCCCCGAGGGATCAGGGGCTGGTGCTGATATGGTGCCATTTCAAAACTATGCCGGATTACGGGGCTAAAGTCGGAACCCTCATCCATACCTTCATTTTTTGAAAAAATGCAGGCTATCTACCTGCGGTTTTGTTTTTGCGATTTTCTGTATGGTCGGAGGTTCGCTATCCAGCCCCGTAAACCGGCATAGTTTTGTTCGTGGCGGCCCAACCGCGCGTTCACGCGCGGGGCCGGTGGGGCATTTTTGCCCCACCGGCCCCTATTCCAGCTCTATACCAACGCTACTCCGGCTTGGTTTCTACCGTGGGAGTCTTGTCCGCCGCAACTGGGGTGCGGGCGGTGTCCATAGTCAGGCAGTGTTTGGGACAGCTTTCGATACACTCGCCGCATACCACGCAGGCATACGGATCGATCGACCAGGTACCGCCCTTGCGATCGACCGCAAGCGCGCCCGCCGGGCAGCGACGCGCGCACATGCCGCAGCAAATGCACACGTCCATGTCGTTGACGACGTGCCCGCGCAAGCGCTCGGGTGCCGCGAGCTTCTCCTGCGGATAGCACACCGTGACCGGCTGCTTGACCATAGAACCCAAGGCCGTCTTGGCAAATGTCAGTAAACTCATGCCGCGCCTACCTTTCCGTGCAGCTAATGCAGGGGTCGATGGTCAGGATAATCATGGGCACGTTGGCAAGGAGCACGCCCTGCAACGCATGCGTCAGACCCGCCAGATTTTGCGACGTCGGCGTGCGCACGCGAAAACGGTCCAGATTCTTGGTGCCGTTACCGCGCACATAGTAGTACGCCTCGCCGCGCGGCTGCTCAATCACAACCTCGCCGCGCGCGCCGTCGGCCGGCGTGAGCTTGGTGCGCCCGCCGATACCGTCGTGCGGGATCTTGCCCACAAGCTCCTTGATGATGTCCATGGCCTGCGTGACCTCGGCACAACGCACCTGGCAGCGGGCATAGCAGTCGCCGTCGGTAGCAACGATGGGCTCAAATGCTGCCAGGCCTGCATAGGCACCGTCGCCAAACATGCGCACGTCGTAATCCACGCCCGAGGCGCGACCGAACGGGCCGACCATCGACAGATTCAGCGCGTCCTTCTTGCTGATCACGCCCACGCCATGCAGGCGCTCGCCGCAGCTATTGTCGTCCAAAAACGTATGCACCAGGGCCTCGTAGTCGGGACGCATGGCATCGAGCGTCTGGACAATACCCGCCAGCTCGGAGTCCTCAATGTCGTGCTTAAGGCCGCCGATCTCGTTGATCGACAGAATCACGCGACCACCGCACGTGCTCTCGAAGATCTTGAGAATCTGCTCGCGCAGGGTCCACGACCGATAGAACAGCGCCTCGAAGCCAAAGGCATCGGCGAGCAGGCCCAGCCACAGCAGATGCGAGTGGATGCGCGAAAGCTCGTGCAAAATGGTGCGGATATACTGCGCGCGGCCGGGCACCTCGATGTCGAGCATGCGCTCGCAGGCGCTGGCATAGCCGTAGCTGTGGCCCACGGCGCAGATGCCGCAGATGCGCTCGGCGATGTAGCCAAACTGGTGCATGTCGCGCTTTTCGGTGAGCTTCTCGAGTCCGCGGTGCACAAAGCCGATCTGCGGAATTGCCTCGATGACGCGGTCGTCCTCGATCACCAGGTCCAGATGAAGCGGCTCGGGCAGCACCGGGTGTTGCGGGCCAAACGGAATAACGGAGCGATGTGCCATGGACCTTACGCCTCCTTTTTCTGCTTGTCGCGGGCGGCCTTGGCGGCAAGCGCCGCGCGGACCTTGGCCGCTTTCTCGGGATCCATGGCGGCGAGCTTTGCCTCCATCTCGGCAGCCTTGAGCGCGGCCTTGGCAGCAGCATCGTCATGCTGAGCATCGGAGCCGGTAGCCGCAGCGGGCTGGGCGGCAACAGCGTTCGCAGCATCGCCGGCACCCGCGGCGCCCTCCCCCGCAGCAGCAGCGGCAGCGGCCTTCTCGGCCGCAGCCTTGCGCGCCTTGGCCTCTGCGGCGGCACGGACCTTCATGGCTTTCTCGCGCGCGGCCTTCACCTCGGGTGTGATAACGCTCATGGGCTCGGCAGTCGAGACCTGGTAGAAAAAGCCCTTAAAGTCGATCTGCATATCGGTAATGGCAAGCCCAAACAGGTCGTGCGCCTCGTTCTCAAACGGGAATACCGCCGGATAATACGAGCTGATGGACGGAATCTCCTGGTACTGGTCGATGCCCTCGACCACCAGGTTCTCGATCGCATAGCTGCCATCCTGAGCGATCTGCTCCTGTGCAGCACGAACGTTGATAAACGTATAGACCAGGCGATACGTGCCGTCGTCGACGTTGCGCTCGGCATGCATTTGCACAAAGCGCGCGCCGACGCCCTTGAGCGCCTGGACATGCGACAGAAGCTCGTCGATCCCGACGGTGGTATAGATAGCCTTTTGCATTACTCGGCCTCCTTTGCAGCGGCGGGCGTCTCAGCAGATGCGTCGCCAGCGGCGGGCGCGGCGGGCTTCCCGGCAGGCGCGCCACCGGCACCGTCAGCCCCGGCCCCCGCGGCCACAAACCCGTCCTCGCCCAACTCAACGCCACCGTCCCAGGTAGCGGCGCCGCCCACGGTGAGCGGGTCGCCGCCGGCGCGCATCACGGCCTCCTTCTGGTCCAGGATGCCGCACGCCTCCACGATGGCATCGATCACCGTCTCGGGGCGAATGGCGCACCCGGGCGCGTACACGTCCACGGGAATCGCGCGGTCCACGCCGCCGATCACGTTATAGGCATCGCGGAACACGCCGCCCGAACACGCGCAGATACCGCAGGCCACCACACACTTGGGCTCGAGCATCTGGTTGTAGATCTGGCGCACGACGGGCAGGTTCTGGGCATTGACCGACCCCGTCACCAAAAAGATGTCCGCATGCTTGGGGTTGCCGGTGTTGACCACGCCAAAGCGCTCCGCATCGAACAGCGGCGTGAGCGAGGCCAGCACCTCGATATCGCATCCGTTGCAGCTCGAGCCGTCGTAATGAATAACCCACGGCGAGCGCGACATTTTATGATCCATGAATGCCGCCTCCTAAATAAACACGTCGACGAGGATGGGCATAAGGTTGAGCAGGCCAAACACCAGCGCCACGCCCCATCCGAGCTTAAAGCAGCTGCGCCAGGTGCTGCGTGCGAAGGTGTTGTCGATCAGCACCTCGACAAAATACGTCGCGGCCATCACGACCAGGGCTACGGCCCAGCTCACCGGGTTGTCCCAAACAAAGAACATGCCCACCCACATCAAAAACAGCACGGTCTCGCACCAGTGCATAAGGGTCATCTTTGCCAGCGTGCCGCCGCTCATCTCGGTGGCGACGCCCTGAACGATCTCCTGATGCGCGTGATGCGAGTACGAAAGGTCAAACGGCGACTTGCGCAGCTTGATGGTGAGCACCGCGAGCAGCGCGAGGAAAATGGGCGCGCTGTACACGATGATGGGGGCCGACTGCCCCGTCACGGCGATGGAATCGAAGCTATCGGTGGCAAGGTACAGGCCCACGCTCATCAGCAAAACGGCGGGCTCGTAACTCATGACCTGCAGCAGCTCGCGGTCGGCGCCGACCTGGGCAAACGGGCTTTGCGTCGAGGCGGACGCCAACACCACAAAGATCGCGGCGAGCGTCACCATAAAAGCGCACAGCAGCGTGTTGGAGCCAGACACAAAGATGCCGCCGCCCACCACGGTAAAGATGAGCGCGCACGCCATGTAGGTATCGTCCATGGTGTTTACGCTGGCAGGAGCCTTGCGCAGCAGCTTGGCAACGTCGTAGAAGGGCTGCAGCAAGCGCGGGCCCACGCGGCCCTGCATGCGAGCCGAAAGCTTACGGTCAACGCCGTCGATCAGGCCGCCCACAAGCGGCGCCAACAGGGCAAACGCCACGGTGCCAATAAAGATGCCCACGACACCCGAACCTTCAAAATACTTACCGCGCAGCACCGAGGGCGCACTCATGGCAAGCCGCTCGGGCCCAATCCACGCGCAACACAGCAGCGCAAACAAGATAATGCTGCAGCACACGACACTACCCGCGGGGCCAATACGCTTCTCGCCAAGGGCGTCCTCCGAGTACCAATTGCGCTTTTCGGCCTTCACCTCGTGGCCCATCGAGCCGCGGAAATGACGGTAGTTGTCGGTTCCCACGCCCGAAAGATATACGTTTACGTGCGGCTTGTTGCTCACGCGGAATGAAGTCAGCAGCACCACGGCGATAAAAGCCACGATAACGACCATCAGATACATGGCATCCTTGCCGATAACGTACGGCACGCGGCCAAACACCATGGCCAAGTAAGGCGACACCAGACCGCTCGAGATAACCGGGAACGCCACGCAGCACAGAATCAGCAGCGCGGCGATGGTGTTGAGGGCCACCCATTCGGTCTTATGGACATTGACCTCAACGTTTTGAGCCGTGGGGTCGACGCCCGAAAGCTTGGCAAGCCACTTGCCCCAGAAGTAAAACGTCGCGGCCGAGCCAAAGGCAAGCACCATGATCATGAGCACGTTGCCGGTCTGGGCAAACGCCACCAGGGCGCCCCACTTGGACACGAGCATGCCAAACGGCGCCACAAACATGCCCATGATGCCCAGCATCATCAGGCGCGTCAGGTGCGGCATGCGGCTGAACATACCGTCCATGTCCTCGATATTGCGGCTGCCGATATGATGCTCGGCGGTGCCCACGCACAGGAACAGCAGCGACTTTGCCACCGTATGGAACAGGATCAGGAAGATGGCGGCCCACACGGCCTCGGGTGCGCCGACACCCAGGCAAGCACTGATGAGGCCCAAGTTGGAAATGGTGGAGTACGCGAGCACGCGCTTGGCGTTGCTCTGCGAGATGGCCATGAGGGCAGCGAGCAAAAACGTGATGGCACCCACACTCGTGACCATAAACCCGGTCACGGGATAGATGGCATAGAGCGGGCTCAGCTTGACCATCAGGAACACGCCGGCCTTGACCATGGTGGACGAGTGCAGCAGGGCGCTCGTGGGCGTGGGGGCGACCATGGCGCCAAGCAGCCAGGTATGGAACGGCATCTGTGCGGCCTTGGTGAGTGCGGCGAGCGACAGCAGGATGACCGGCATCACCAGCAGCGCGGATTGCGCGGTTCCGGCGCCGGAAAGCTCGATCATACCCGAGATGGTCAGCGGCATACCGTTAACGTGCAGGTACATGAGTCCGGCCAAAAACGCGATGCCGCCCAGCATGTTGAGGATGATCTGGGTGAAGGCGTTCTTGATGGCCTCGGGCGTGCGCGTATAGCCAATCATAAGGAACGAGCACACGGTGGTGATTTCCCAGCCGCAGAACAGCCACTCAAGGTTGTCGCTCGTCACGATGACGAACATGGCCGAGAGGAACAGGAACATAAGCGCCAGGAACTGCGGGCGTCGGTCGGGCGCGGTCTGCCCGCGCAGCGCGGCCTCGTGCTCGTCGTGGGCCTGGAAGTCCTTCATGTAGCCCAGGGCATACACGCAGATCAGGCTGCCGACAATGCCGACGGCGAGGACCATGATCACGCTCATATAGTCCAGGTAGAGCGGCGTTGCGGTGACGGCTTCGGCCGCGGGCAGCGTCATGGCTGCAAAGGCGAGCGAGCCCACCAGCTGGACTATGCCGAGCACCGTGGTGAGCGCGTTCCTATATTTGAACGCGTTGTACAGGATGACGACGCACAGGATGACATCGATGGCGGAGCTGACGATCGAGAGCACATGCGAGGTACCGGGGGCAACCTCAAAGCTCTGCGGGCCCGCGCCAAAAAACATGACGGCGACTACAACTGTCACCGCCATAATGATGCCGGAACCTATGAGCCCCACCGCATCGCGGGCGCGGTCACCGCGCGCGAGCAGCATGCCCAGCGCCGGTACCAGCGGAAACAGGGTAAGGAAATACAGTAGCGTCATACCATCACTCCCCCATGCAAAAACGCTGCAATTGTTTAACGTTATAGCTCAATTGAGGAGTAGCGGCGGCGGGTTTTCGGTCAACTGGGGAGTTTTAGGCGTACGGGGTAAGGGCACGTCCGCATTGGAGCAGAGGGGCGGCAAGAAAAATGCGCCCCTGTGGGCGCACCATCCCGTTCGCTATTCCGCCTTTTTTACGCGCGGCTTGCGACCGCGCGGCTTATCGATAAGCGCGTCGGCACCGCCATCGCGATACTGGCGGCACCAAGCCTTGACCGAAGACTCGCTGGGAATCTTGTGCTTGATCATGGCCTCGCGAACCGTCAGGCCGTTTTCCAGACGGTCCTTAACCACGGCGAGCTTTACGTCGTACGAATAGGTGTGATGGCGAGCGCCCGCGTTGAGCACAGCGTCGGCACCGCCCACGGCATATGCACGGGCCCACTGACGAGCCGTGGCCTGGGGAATGCCGAGCTTTGCAGCGAGGGCGCGGTGACCGACCCCCTCTTGGAGGATCTCGACGGCACGCTGCCTAACCTCGGACGTATGCGTGCGAGTCCTAGTTGCTTCCGACATACCTGTCACTTCTTAGCCTTAACCGTTAATCTGCTTTCTTACGTGCACGCTAGATAGTAGCATTTTGCTGTTTGCTCAAAGCAGTTAATTAAAATAGACGCGGCATTATCTGGGCATTTGACACCTATTTACGGCGTTTCTTTATCGATTATTTACGCTGGTAGCTAGCTCGCAGCTAATCGTCATTCGTTTGCCAACAAAATTGGCATCTCTTTATGTCCTTTGGTCTAGAGGGAATAATTATTAACCTCTCCCCCAATAATTTTGAGCGGCCTGCAGGGCAGTGACGCCTCACTTCTCATGATTACCGCGCATTGCCATCCACCCGAGCAAAACAAAAAGGACGGGACCTGCTGCGCTTGCAGACCCCGCCCCGGTTGACACCCGATGGGACGCAGTCGGGCGAGGCGAATCCGTGCTACCGCCCCGCCCCGCTGCGATGGTCAGCTACAGCTCGTTGGCCGCGTGATATGCCGTGCGAATGGCGCTCGCAATGTCGGCGGTGCGCTCGCCCGAGCAGTCGCCCACGCAGGTCACGGGCACCGTCACGCTATCCAGGTCAAACGCGTTGGCCTTGGAGCCCACGGCCATCACCACGTAATCGCAGGCGATCTTCACCGACTCCTCGGCGCCGTCCTCGGTGGTGCGAACAGCCTCCACGCCCTCGTCGGTAATGGCGGTCAGGCGGGTCTTCACGTGCTGCTCCACGTTGTGCTCGGCAAAGTCGCTCATGATCAGCGGCAGAATGGTCTCGGACTCGCCCGCGGCAATTTTGTCGAGCATCTCCACGATCGCCACCTCGCAGCCGTGCTGCAGCAGGTACTCGGCAGTCTCGGTGCCCACCAGGCCGCCGCCAATGACGGCGACGCGGCCCGTAAGCTCAACCTTGCCGGCCAGCACGTCCCAGCTCGAGACGACCTTGTCCGAATCGGCACCCGGAACGGGGATGACCACGTCGTGCGCGCCCACGGCCACAATCGCGGCGTCGGCGGCGTTGAGGTCCTCAGCGGTAGCGACGTGGTTGAGCTCAACCTTCACGCCCAGGCCAGGCAGAATCTTCTCGTAGTACTCGACCGAGCGCATGATCTCGTCCTTGCGCGGAGGCGCAGCCGCCAGCACAATCTGGCCACCCAGATGATCGCTCGCCTCGTAGACGGTCACATCGTAGCCGCGCTTGGCCGCCACGCGCGCGGCCTCCAGGCCGGCGATGCCGCCGCCCACCACGGCGATCTTCTTGTCGCCCTCGCCCGGCTTGATGGCAACGGTCGCCTCGTCGCCGTTCTCGGCATTGAGCACGCACGAGATGTACTTGCGGTTTTGAATCGCGTCGACGCAGCCCTTGTTGCAGTTGAGGCACTCGCGGATGGGCTCACCCGTGGCAGCCTTCAGCGCAATGTCGGGGTCGCACATGAGCGAGCGGCCATAGGCGATGATGTCGGCCGCGCCGTCTTCCAGGATCTTCTCGCCGGCCTCGACCGAGACCACGCGGCCGACGGTGGCCACCGGCACGGAGACCAGGGCCTTAACGCGCTCGGCCACCGGCAGCGTCCAGTTGTAGGGCATGGCGCCCATGGGCGGAATGGTATCGCCCATGTTGCCGGTGTGGTTGGCCTGCGCGACCTGGATCATGTCGATGCCGGCGCCCTCGAGCAGCTTGGCAAACTCGCAGGCCTCGTCGGGCTGCAGGCCGCCCTTGCCGCGCGGCGTGCCGTCGGGGTTCTCCATGATCACGGGGAGCTTGTACTCCACCATCAGCTGCGGCGCGGCCTCCTTAATGGCAGCGACGACCTCCAGCGCATAGCGAACGCGGTTCTCGAACGAGCCACCGTACTCGTCGGTGCGCTGGTTGAGGATGGCCGAGCACAGCGAACCCACCAGGCGGTCGCCGTGGACCTCGATGGCGTCGATGCCGGCCTGCTGAGCGCGAGCGGCCGAGGCGGCGATAGCCTCCTTGATCTGGGTGAGCTGCTCTACGCTCGCCTCGTTCACAAAGTGCTGCATGTCGTGGTGCAGCTTGGCGTATGCCTGATTGCGGATCTCGTTGGACTCGGCCATCTTGGCGGCAAAGGTCTCCTCGTCGCCGGCGGCCTTGGCCTCCTGCGCGGCCTTGGCGGCGGCCATGGAGCCCATGACCATGCGGCCGACACCGGGCACGTCGTACTCGGGATGGAACAGCTGCAGCGCGACCTTGGCACCGTGCTTGTGAACGGTGTCGGCCAGCGCCTTAAACGTGGGGATCTGGGCGTCGGTCGCCAGCTTGGGCGTGGGGCTTGCGGTCATGACGGGAGCGACGTCACCGATGACGATGTAGCTCACGCCGCCGCGGGCCAAGCGCTCGTAAAAAGCCAGGCTGCGCTCGCCGATGGAACCGTCGCGCTCCTCGTAGCCGGTGGTCAGCGGCGGGAACATAATGCGGTTCTTGAGCTCAAGGGGGCCAACCGTAATGGGCTGGAGCAGCTTGGATGCAGGTGCGGTCATGGACATTCCTCTCTTGTAGGCGCGGCGGCGATGTTGCCGCGTAATTGTCTAAAGGATATGACATGGGAGCACAGCAGCACAACGAAAATCGGCGGATAGCAGGTAGCGGCAGCTGGATGGGGCGGGACCGCCTGCCGGTTTGTCTCGATCTGTAACAGTTACGCGGCGAAACCGGGTCCTACTGTTACAGATCGAGATATTCCTCTCGACCCAACCTCAACAATCTAAATCTGTAACATCTAGACCCACTTTTGGCCCCTACCTGTTACGGATCGAGACAAACCAATCTAATCTGCCGAAAGATCTCGATCTGTAACAGTTACTCAGCAAAATGAACCCCAGATGTTACAGATCGAGACAAACGGGGCCCGCCTGCTAGAAAATCTCAATCTGTAACAACAACTCGGCAAAATCCGTCCCTCGTGTTACAGATTTAGACAAACGGGGCCCAACCCACCGGTATATCTAGATCTGTAACACCTAGCCGTCCAAATCGGGTCTAAATGTTACAGATTGAGATTTTGTTTGAGAGGCCGAGAATTGGACCGAATACACAGCCCCGGAATAACAAAAAAGCTCGCCGGCTAGGCCGACGAGCTGCAAGTTCTTGGTCGCGGGGGCAGGATTTGAACCTACGACCTCCGGGTTATGAGCCCGGCGAGCTACCAGACTGCTCCACCCCGCAATGTCTGGGCGCCTCATGTGCGCAAGAAAGAATATTACGTGGGAGTTCGGTAAACGGCAAGGAAAATCTCGTAGAGCATAATTCCTTCATATTTATACCCCTCAACCCATATCACCGTAAACGAATCGTAGCCTGGCGCCGTCGTCGGCGCGTATACAATGGTGCGCGTCCTTTTACGCCGACACCTGGAGTAGACATGCTGCTCGCTATCGATATGGGAAACACGCAGACGGCCATGGGCCTGTTTGACGGAGACGAGCTGGTGCAGTCGTGGCGCATGCCCACCGACCGCTCCTATACCGCCGACGAGATCCACGTGCGCCTGATGGGCTTCTTTAAGATGTACGACCTCTCGCTCGGCGCGGTCGACGCGATCGCCTTTGCCGGCGTGGTGCCACAGCTCTCGCGCGAGTGGCACGCCGTGGCCAACCGTATCGCGGCAGACGCCATCGTCATTGGGCCGCAGACGGCGGCCGTGACCAAGCTGCGGGCGGCGCGCCCCCAGGCCGTTGGTGCCGACCGCATCGCCAACGCCGTCGCTGCCGAGACCTTCTACGGCGCCCCGGCGATCGTGGTGGACTTTGGCACCGCGACCAATATCGACGTCATCGACGAGGACGGCTATTACATTGGCGGAGCGATTGCGCCAGGCATCCGCATTTCGATGGACGCGCTCGCCGCCCGAGCCGCCAAGCTCGCCAGCGTTCCGCTCGAGGCACCCGAGCACGCCATCGGCCGCGATACCGAGGAGTGCATCAAGGTCGGCGCCGTAACGGGCGCCGCGGCCATGGCCGAGGGCCTGGTCGCGCGCATGAAGCGCGAGCTGGGGCGCGAAGACGCCACCGTTATCGCCACGGGCGGCCTCGCCAGCATCGTCGCCGATTCGACCGACGCCTTCGACATAGTCGACGGCCAACTCACCATCAAAGGCATCTGCGAAATCTACCGCCGCATGCAGGAGCTGGGGTAGGACGGGGGCTTAAGTCGAGCACGAGCGCGAGCGGCGAACTAGGCAACGCATCGGCCCTATTCCTCAAAATCGAAAGATTTTCAGTTTTGAGGAATAGGGCTTTCTGCTAGGCCTCGTCGCACAGCCACCTCGCCAGGTCCACGATCTGCACCCCATTGCGGTCCGTGGCCTCGTGATGCGTGCGGGCGAGAATCATCTTGGGGTACGCGTCGCCAATGCTCAGCAGTGGTGAAATCTCGCGTTCAAATGTCTTATCCGAGCTGATGTCGTCGCTCACCTGAATGTAGAGCTTCTCGCTTCGCTTGATTGCTACAAAGTCTATTTCCTTTTTATAGAGCACGCCGACGTATACCTCGTATCCGCGGCGCAGCAGCTCGATTGCCACCATGTTCTCGTATACGCGTCCCCAATCCATATCACGTGTACCGAGCAGCGCGTATTTGAACGCGTGGTCTGCCAGGTAATACTTCTCGCCGCTCTTAAGGTATTTTTTGCCGCGGATGTCGTACCGACGAACTTTATAGAAGGCAAACGCATCGCACAGGCACCCCATGTACGTGCCGACCGTCTTGTTCGTTATCTTTAGCCCATCCGCGTTCAAAATATCCGTAATGTTACGTGCCGACGTTATGTTGGATACGTTGTCCATCATGTAATCGGCAATGCGCAGCAGCGCCGATTCGTTTCTCACGTTATGCCGCTGCACGATATCTCTCACGATGAGCGTTTTGAAGACATTGGAGAGATATTGATAACGCTGCTCCTGCAGTGGATAAGGGTAGGAGCCGGACATACCGCCGGTTCTCGCGTACTCATCGAAGTCGCGGTCGACCTCGCCCTCGTCGCCATAGAGTCGATACTCCTCAAACGAGAATGGGAAAACCTCGATCTCAAACGTACGCCCCGTAAAGAGCGTCGACAGATCGCTCGACAGCAAAAAGGCATTCGATCCGGTAATGAATATGTCGTACTGCTCGGATGCGTGGAGGCTGTTGATCGCACGCTCAAAACCGTCGCACATCTGAACTTCATCGATAAGCAGAAAGTTTTGTTTGCCGGACACTCGATGCTCTTTTACATAGGCGAGCAGCGCGTGATACTCGAGCAGATTCTCGAACTCATCGAGGTTGTAGTTGATATGGATGACATTCGAATTGGACAGATTTGCCTCCACGTAATCGCGGAGGGCCTCGAGCAATTTTGATTTACCGCTACGACGGATGCCCGTGATGACCTTGATGTCCGGCACGCCAATAAGGCTCGTCAACGTGTCCATATATGACGTTCTATTGATGAGTTTCATTGGGGCCTCCTCGCGGTCTTTTATCGCTATTCCTCAAAATTGAAAAATTTTCAGTTTTGAGGAATAGGCTCTATAGCGAATATACCTCGCGAAAGACCGAGCTGCCTTAATCCTATTCCTCAAAAACGAAAATTTTTCAGTTTTGAGGAATAGGGCGCTGGCAACCCATTCCCCAGATAGGCGAAACCCTCCCCGGCACAGGCCGAGGAGGGTCTTGTTGTCATGTCTATCTTTGGGCGCGAACGCCCCGCGCTACAGCCCGCGAATTCGTACGGCCTCGGGCGGAAACTCCTGCTCGCCGGCATCGGTCTTAATGGTCGCGCGGCCCCAGATGTCCAGGCCTGCAAACACACCGACCGCAAGCGGCAGGCCGTTGGGCGACACCGCCGCAACTTGGCGGCCCAGCAGCGGCACCATGTCGAAGTACTCGCCCAGCACGGGAGCCAGCGGCCCTGCGGCGCCTTGCGGCGTGTTGGCAACAACCGCCCAAGCGTCCACGCGGGCCAGCACGGCGGCGGCCAGCGTCTCGACCAGCGCTTCGTCAGCCACGTCCACACCAAGCTCGCCCAGCGCCGAACGCTCAATATCCACCGTCACGGCACCGAACATGCCCGCAGCAGCGGCACCGCCGTTCACGGCAACACGCGCGAGCGACGTCTCAAACGCAGGCGCACCGCACACGATATCGCTCGGCCACTGGATACCCACCTTACCGGCAAGGCCCAACCCCGGCGTCGAAGCCGTGCCCACGAGCGCGTCCATCATGCCCATCGCAGCCACAAACGGCAGGCCGTGGAAGGCATGCATGTTCACGTCCGGGCGCACGATCAGCGAAAACATCAGCGATGCATCGCCCGCGCTCCACGCGCACCAGCCCGCGGACATGCCCTCGCGGCCCGCGTCGCGCGCCGCGTCGAGCTCGGTGCCAGCGGCAACAGCATTCATCTCGATCATCTACATACGCCCCAATTCGCCCACGATATGGCCCACGCGGTCCTCGGGCTCCTTGACCTCGACGCCGTTGTAGCGGAAGAACCGCGCCGGGTCGTGCATCAGGTCCTCGAGCGGCACCAGCACAAAATCGCGTTCGCCGATCAGCGGATGCGGCAGGCGCAGCTTTTTGCCGCCGTGGGTCTCGCCGTCCATCCACAGCAGGTCCAGGTCGATGGTGCGCGGACCGTTGGCCTTGGCCTTTTTGGAGCGGTCGCGCCCCAGCTCGGCCTCGATCTTCATAAGCTCGTCGAGCAGCACCAACGGCGCCAGCTCGGTCTTGATCTCGATGACGGCGTTGGCAAACGCGTCCTGGCGCGTCTCGTAGGCAGGCTCGCTCTCGTAGATCTTGGAGGAGTTGGACACGCAGGTGAGTGGAATCTCGGCGATCATCTCGCGTGCAGCGCGGATGTTGTCGCAGCGATGCCCCAGGTTGGAGCCCACAGCCACAAACGCGCGGCGCGGCTGCGGCTTGGCAACCGCCCAGTAACCGTTCAGGAACTGCGCAAAACCCGCGGCGTCGTGCACGCGCACGATGTTGGCACCGGCCTGGATGGCGCCCAGGCACACGCCAAACGTAGCGGCATCGCGCTCGGCGGCCTCGGTCACACCCGAGACGGCGCCCACAAAGCGCTTGCGCGACACGGCGCACATGAGCGGATAGCCCAGTGACGCCATCTTGGCAGTCTCGCGCTGGATGACGATGTCCTCGTTAGCCGACTTACCAAAGCCCGGGCCAGGATCAATGCAGATGCGGTCGCGCGACACGCCGGCATGGATGAGCGTGCGGGCCTGGTCGGACAGAAAGCCCATAACGCGGCGCATGATGGGCGCCGAATCGGGCAGGGTGAAGCGGCGGAGCTGCGAGGTGGGCACGTAGGCTTCCTCGCGGCGGGCGCTGCGGCGCATCATGGCTGCCAGGTGGTCATTGGACTCCGATGCGACCTCGGTGGCTGCGGGCGCGGCCTCGGGCGCGGGCGCGACGGTCTCGGCGGCAGCAACCTGCTCGGCGGCCGGCGTCTCCTGCTCGCTTGCAGGCTCGGACGTGGGCTCCGGTTCGCCAAACGGCAACGAGGGCTGCACCACGCCGCCCGGAAGCTTGGCCTCCGGCTTAGGCTCGCCCAGCAACTTGCCGCGACGGCGGCGAGCCGGCTTCTCGGCCTCACGCGCGGCCTCGGCAGCCGCCTCGCGCGCCTTCTCGGCAACAAACGCCGCTGCCGAGGTATCGAGCTGCACCGTTGCGTGCGTGCGTGCGGGCGCGGCGACCTCGCCGGCATGCATCACGATGACGCCGCAGGTGCTCGTCTTAACAAACTCGACCATCTTGGGATCGGTGAAGCCGGTCACGTCGTTGACGATCGAGGCGCCGCAGCGCACGGCCGCCTTGGCAACCGCCACATGACGCGTGTCGATCGAGACGATGGCGCCCTCCTTGGCCAGCGCGCGAACCACGGGCAGCACGCGGCGAGCCTCCTCGTCGGGGTTGACCGGGGTAAAACCAGGGCGCGTGGACTCGCCGCCCACGTCGATGATGTCGGCGCCGGCGTCGAGCATCGCTAGGCCGTACTCGATGGCGGCGTCCGGGTCGAAGTGCTCCCCGCCATCGCTAAACGAATCGGGCGTCACGTTGAGGACGCCCATGATGCGCGGACGGTCAAAGCTGAGCTCGTACTTTCCGCACCGCCATGTCTTGCTGTCGTTCGCCATGAACATCCTCCTAAAATGCCCACGCCGCCGAGCTTGGGGAGCTGGCGGCGGGGTCGCTTTGCACTCAGTCTTTCTATTGTATCCGCGCGCGCGGGCTAGAACGCAAACGCGGCCGCGATGTCGCAAGAAATCAGCAGGTCGGCATTTGCATCCTGATCGGTGGGAGCAAGGTTGCATATAGCCAGCGTATCGCCGGTAAAGTAACGCGTAAGGCCTGCCGCCGGATACACCACGAGCGAGGTCCCGCCCACAATGAGGGCATCGGCCGCGGCGATGGCGGCAACGGCACCGGTCAGCACGTGCTCGTCGAGCGGCTCCTCGTAGAGCACTACATCGGGCTTGATGCGGCCGCCGCACGCGGGGCACGCAGGCACGCCCGCGGCGTCCTCGTGCTCGCGCGAGCAAATCCACTCGGCGCTATAGACCGCGCTACACGACTGGCAAATGTTGCGATGGACCGATCCGTGCAGCTCAAACACGCGCCGTGAGCCGGCCATCTGATGCAGGCCGTCGATATTTTGCGTCACCACGGCATTTAGCTTGCCGGCGCGCTCCAGCTCGGCCAGCTTGGTGTGGCAGCGATTGGGCTTGGCGCCAAGCGCGATCATCTTGGTGCGGTAGAAGTCGAAGAACTCGGCCGGATGCGCCTCGTAAAAGCTATGCGACAGCATGGTCTCGGGCGGATAGGCAAACTGCTGGTGATACAGGCCGTCCACGCTGCGGAAATCGGGGATGCCACTTGCCGTGGAAACACCAGCGCCGCCAAAGAAGACCACGCGCTTGTGGGTGTCAAACAGATCCGCCAGCGCGGCGGAGGCCTGCCTGGGATCCGATATTGCCTGCGTCATATGAGTCCTCCGTCCGTGTCTCCGGGACGGCGGCGTTCGCACTATCACTCGCGGACTCCGCCCCGCTCTTGTTGCGTTAATCTTAAGCCTGCCAACCCCGTCGAAAGGACGCCATGCCTCAGACTTACACTTTCGCCTCGTGGAACGTCAACGGCCTGCGCGCCGTGCTCAAAAAGGACCCGAGCTTTATCCAGATCGCGCAAGAACTCGACGTCGATATCCTGGCGCTGCAAGAGACCAAGCTGCAGGAGGGCCAGGTCGATATCGACCTGCCCGGCTATCACCAAACCTGGAGCTACGCCGAGCGCAAGGGCTACTCGGGCACCGCGGTCTTTAGCCGCCAGGAACCGCTGCGCGTACTGCGCGCCGATGCGCTGCTGCCCTACGCCGGCGAGGGCGAGGCGGCCGAGCTCGTCGCCCAAGCCGCAACCGAGGGCCGCGTCTGCGCGTTGGAGTTCGACAAGTTCTGGTTTGTGGATGTCTACACTCCCAACGCGCAAAACGAACTCGCCCGCATCGACGTGCGCATGGCCTGGGATGATGCCTATCGCGGCTTTTTGAGCGCGCTTGAGCGCGAGAGCGGCAAACCCGTCGTGACCTGCGGCGACTTTAACGTAGCGCACGAGGAGATCGACCTTAAGAACCCCAAGTCCAACCGCGGCAACGCCGGCTTTTCGGACGAAGAACGCGGCAAGTTTACCGAGCTGCTCAACGCCGGCTTTACCGATACCTGGCGCACGGCTAATCCAGACGTCGAGGGCGTCTACAGCTGGTGGAGCTATCGCTTTAATGCCCGCAAGAACAACGCCGGCTGGCGCATCGATTACTTCTTGGTAAGTGATTCAATCGCCAATACCGTGCGCGACACCGATATCCGCGGCGACATCTTTGGCAGCGACCACTGCCCCGTCACCCTCACGCTAGAGCTCTAGCCCCAAGTAATTCCTGGGGGACAGAGGAAAACAAATCATGTGACCCCTCTCCCCCTATAAGTTGCGGTGGAATAGTTCCTGTTTGGGCAGCAAATAGCCAAAAACGAGAACTATTCCACCGCAAGTTCGTGAGGGAACGCGAAATGCCTTACAGCCCGTATTTCACGACGACACGGTTAATGCGGCGACACCAAGGCTTGTACAAGGCGGCCAAAAACACGCAGGTCGCAAGGCCGTGCGTAATATCGAACGGCACTGCCGTGGCAAGACGCGCCACGGCACCCGCCCAAGTAAGCGGCTGTACAAATCCAATGATGTCATACGCGTTAATCACGACGCCATAGAGCAAGCCCGACGCAAAACCGTACGCCAGCAGCGCCGGCAATCGCACGGTGCCGTCGGCGCGGTCGAACGCACCCGCGTACGCCAGCGCGCCGCCAACATAGCCAACCAGGCCCCAGGCATACATCTGCCACGGCGTCCACATGCCCTGCCCAAAAAAGAAATTGCTGGTCAGCGCCGCCAGCGCGCCAACCATGAAACCATTGCGGCGACCAAGCGTCGCCCCCGCGATAATGGCGATGGCGCTCACCGGTTTAAAGTCGGGAATGGGCCCAAACAGGATGCGCCCCGCCGCCGCCAGCGCCGCGAGCACCAGCGTGGGCATAATCTGGCGCAAACCCGGACGAGATGCCTCATAACCCGCAAAGAACAGCGCGAGCACCAGCGCCACCACGACCAGCATGGCAAGTGCCGCCTGCTCAACGCCCGCTAGCAACGCCGCAGCCATCACCGCTGGCACCGCCAGCAGCAGCGGGATCTCCAGTTTTGTAAGCAGGCGCGCGACGCGATAATCCGTCATCCCATCACGCCCTATAAAACACGTTGTCGGCAAAGAAGTCGGCCGGCGGCTCCATGCAGGCGATCTCACCGTCAAACATCATGGCAATGTCATCGGCAACCTGCTCGGCAAAATCCAGATCGTGCGTGGCCATAATGACGGTGCCGCCAGCCTTCGCATGGTCACGCAGGGCGCGGGCGATGATGCGACGGCTCTCCAGGTCCAAGCCCTTCGTGGGCTCGTCAAGCAGCAGCAGCTCGGGGCCGATCAGCAGCAGCTTTGCCAGTGCGAGCAGCTGGCGCTGTCCGTCCGAGAGGTCGTAGGGGTGGCGCGTCTCCAGGCCGTCCAATCCCAGTTGCGCCGCACGCTCCCGCGCCAAGTTCTCGTCATATCCGCAGGTCGAGGCCCATTCCATCAGCTCATCGCGAACCGTCTCGGCAACCAGCAATGCTTTGGGATTCTGAGGCAGCAGCGCCGCCGAGGCCGCTCCGCGCACCACGCGGCCGCGCTGCAGCTTGGCGGTCTTCGCCAGCACCGAAAGCATTGTCGACTTACCGCAGCCGTTACCGCCCACGATCGCATGCACCGCGCCAGCCGAAAACGACACATCGAGCCCGCGCAGCACCCAACCGCCCGCGCGATCGTAGCGAAACCAGCCTTCCGACAGGGTGGTAGCCGACCCGCCGTGCATTTTTTGGAGTATTCTGCTTCCATCCGTGCGCGAGAAGGCTTCCGAGCCGTTCTCGAGCGACGTTTGCGCCACAAATTCGGACGATTTGTCCAATTCCGAACTTTTTTTCGCGCTCGATACGTCCCCGGGCGGCTCCAGAGAACCCAAATTGTCCTCACGCCTGCTGAATACTCCGTTTTTTGCACATCGGATGGCACCCCACCCCAACATGTCATCGGAAAACAGCGATTCTCGGCGTCCCAAAGAAGACATATCCGCCACCTCGCGCACGCGACCGCCCTCAATCCGGTACGTACACGTCGCATACTCGAGCATCGGCCGCGGCTGATGCGTCGCCACAACAACCGTGCAGCCCAGCTCGCGATTCACACGAAACAGCGCGTGCAGGAAATTCTTCTCCGCAACCGGATCAAGCTGAGACGTGGGCTCGTCGAGCAGCAGCACGCGCGGGCGCAACGCCAGAACGGCCGCCAACGACAGCAACTGTTTGCGACCACCCGAAAGCGTGTCAGTATCGCGGTGAAGCCAATCTTCCAGCCCAAAGAAATAGCTGGTCTCAGCTACGCGACGGCGCATCTCATCACGTGCTAGCCCCAAGTTTTCCAGGCCAAACGCCATCTCGTGCCACACGGTTTCGCACACGATCTGGTTCTCGGGATCCTGGAACACATAGCCCACGCGCTCCGCCGATGCCCGTACGTCCATGTCGGCAACGTTCTCGCCCAGCACGCTCAGTTCGCCAGTGCGCTCGCCCGCCGGAGCGATCTCGGGCTTGAGCAGCGACAGCAGCGTCGACTTGCCCGAACCGGTACCGCCAACAAGCAGCGCAAACGCACCTTGGGAAACAGACCAGTCGAGCCCCTCGAGCACCGCAGCATCAGCATCGGGGTAGGCAAAGCTCAGGCTCCGCACCTCAATCGCCGGCATATCCGGGCCGCACGCCGCGCCCGACACCGGGCCCCTATCCAACCGAGCCATCAGCCAAACCTCCTCTCATCAATCGCGTGCAATGCGCAAGGCAGCATCATCCAGGCAGCGTACACGACATAGCCCAGCCACGGCGCCGGCACCGAGAGCTGCGGATAAAACGAATACTGCGTCGTCGCGGTCGCCGCCACGGCCACCGCGGCGGCACCAAACAGCGCGAGCCCGACCAGCGCGGCAACGTCGCTGCGCCCCAGTCGATACCGCGCATACGTCGTACGACGTGTCGCGGCACCCCACCCGCGCGAGCGCATCGCGTCCGCGCGCTCCAGCGAATCTTCCATGCCCCAGCCCATCAACACGCTCGACGCCCGCAGGCGTGATCGCACGGGATCGGTGGGCGCGCGGCCCGGCACATCAATCGCATCCTGCACCGCCAGCACCGTACGACCGCGGCGCAAAAACTGCGGGATAAGCCTCATGCACATCGAGATCATGAGCGCAATCACCGGTGCGGCATTACCCAGCAGCGCGAGCACCTTGTCGTATTCGAGCATCGACGCCGCGGCCTCAAACCACAGCACGCTCGCCACAAACAGCCCGCCCATGCACAGGCCGTATACCATGCTCTCCAGATACACCGCGCGCATGCCAATACGGAACAGCTCCGTCGAGCCCGAGGCACTAAACAGTGGATTGACCAGCGCGATAATCAAAATCACCGGCAGCTGCCAGCGAAGTGCGCCCAGCGTGCGGGCAGCCCCACGCGTCGCAAATCCATACGCCAACCCGCCCGCAAGTGACAGCGCAATCAGCACCGGCTGCATCGAGAACATGGTGAGCCCCAGCGTCAGCACTATATAGAGCGCCGGCACAGCTGGATGCGACATCGAGAATGCCGCGACGGGCTCGCCGCCAAACTCCTCTCGTATGTTGTCCACGGGCACCCCCGTCCCCTCGCTCAAACGACAGCTCCGCAGCACCGCCGCCATGCACGGCCAGCGCAAACGCCACGCCGGCGGCGCAAGCCTCAACCGCCGCAATCCAATCGTTACGCGCTCAACATATGCCTGCGGTATCATATTGCGCCGTGTATCGTTTCCAAGCACACGTCTCTATAACGTAACAGGAGATCACATGGACGCAACCGCAATTATCCTCGCCGCCGGCGAGGGCACCCGCATGAAGTCGAACCACTGCAAGGTTTCGCACAAGATCCTGGGCAAGCCCATGGTTCAGTGGATCGTCGACGCCACCATCAAGGCCGGCTGCAGCCGCGTCGTGGTCGTCATCGGCAGCCACGCCGGCGAGATGCGCGCCCTCATCGACGGCGCCTACGCCAACAGCGCCACCAAGGTCGAGTGCGTCGAGCAGACCGAGCGCCTGGGCACCGGCCACGCCGTGAAGGTCGCGCTCGAGGCCTGCGGCATCACGCAAGGCCCCGTCGTCGTGCTCAACGGCGACTTGCCGCTCATCACCGCCGACACCGTCGCCAAGTTCGCGCAGACCGTCGCCACCGGCGAGCTCGCCTGCACCGTCATGACCATGACCCCGCCCGACCCCTTCGGCTACGGCCGCATCAAGCTGGGCGCCGACGGCCAGATCGAGCGCATCATCGAGCAGAAGGACTGCACGCCCGAGCAGGCCGCCACGCTGCTGGAGTGCAACGCCGGCTGCTACGCCTTCGACGGCGCGCAGCTCGCCGCCCACATTGACGAGATCGGCAACGACAACGCGCAGTCCGAGTACTATCTGCCCGACATGCTCGAGATCCTCAAGGGCCACGGCCAGGCAGTCTCCATCTTCCACTGCGACGACTACCGCGACGGCCTGGGCGTCAACAGCCGCATCCAGCTCGCGCAGCTTACCGCCATCGCGCGCGACCGCATCAACGAGCACTGGATGGCCGAGGGCGTCACGTTCATCGACCCCACGCAGGCTTGGATCGGCCCCGACGCCACCATCGGCCGAGACACCGTCGTGTGGCCGCAGACGCATCTGATCGGTCACGTCACCGTGGGCGAGGAGTGCCAGCTCGGCCCCAACAGCCGCCTAACCGACACCACCGTCGGCAGCGGCTGCATCATCGATGAGACCATCGCCATCGAGGCCGTCATCGAGAACGGCGTCGACTGCGGCCCGCGCGCCTACCTGCGCCCGGGTACCCACATGCTCGACGGTTCCAAGGCCGGCACGCACGTGGAGATCAAGAAGTCCACGATCGGCGAGGGCTCCAAGGTGCCGCACCTGTCCTACATCGGCGACACCACCATGGGCTCCGGCGTCAACGTGGGCGCCGGCTCCATCACCTGCAACTACGACGGCGTGCACAAGCACAAGACCGTCATCGGCAAGGACGCCTTCATCGGTTCCGACACCATGATGGTCGCGCCCGCCCAGATCGGCGACGGCGCGCTCGTGGCCGCCGGCTCCGTCATCACCGAGCCGGTCCCGGCCGACGCACTCGGCCTGGGCCGCGCCCGTCAGGTAAACATTGAGGGCTGGGCCGCCGATTATCGCCGCCGTCTGCACGAGGACGACGAGGTATAACGTTTTACCAAGCATCTAAGGAGCTGTTCCCATGGGGGCGGCTCCTTTTTCTATCGTGACCTGCGCAACCGGATGAGTGGTCGGTTCGTGTCCGTTGACGGTAAAGACGTTATCAAGACTCGATAAACCCCGTCGCGCGGTTACAATGCAAAAAGGCATCTATATGGCATTCGATATATAAAGGAGAAGGGTAATGCCGATTAATGATCCCGAGAAGTCGGAGAATATGCGCAAGTCCATCCGCGTGTATTCCGGTTCCTCCAACCGTCCCCTCGCTCAGAAGATCGCTGAGTACCTTGGGGTCGAGCTTTCGGGCCTTACGCTAAAGCAGTTCGCCAACGGTGAGATTTACGCCCGCTACGACGAGACCGTCCGCGGCGCCGACGTCTTCCTGATTCAGTCCGTGGCCGGCGGCAACGTCAACGACATGCTCATGGAGCTGCTCATCGCCACCGACGCTGCCAAGCGCGCATCCGCCCGCTCCATCACCGCCGTCATCACCCACTACGGCTATGCCCGCCAGGACCGCAAGGCCGGCCCGCGTGAGCCCATCACCGCCCGCCTCGTCGCCAACCTGCTCGAGCGCGCCGGCGTCAACCGCATCATCACCCTCGACCTGCACCAGGGCCAGATCCAGGGCTTCTTCGATATCCCGGTTAACCACCTGTCCGCGCTGCCGCTGTTTGGCCAGTACTACAACGACATGCACTTCGACACCGACAACCTGGTTGTCGTCTCCCCCGACGTGGGTCGCGCCAAGGCCGCCAAGAAGCTGTCCGACATGCTCGGCTGCGACCTGGCCATCGCCCACAAGGGCCGTCCGCGCCACAACGCCGCCGAGGTCATGGGCATCATCGGTGACATCAAGGGCAAGACCTGCATCATCAACGACGACATGATCGACACCGCTGGCACCCTGTGCGCCAACGTCAAGGAGCTCAAGGCTATGGGCGCTGGCGATATCTACGTCTGCGCCACCCACGGTATCTTCTCCGGTCCGGCCATCGAGCGTCTGAACGACGCCCCGATCGTCGAGTGCCTCGTCACCGACGCCATTCCCGTCGAGGTCGGCGGCAAGATCAAGACCATCTCGGTCGCCGAGGAGTTCGCTCAGGCCATCTCCGCCGTTTACCACGAGGAGCCCGTCTCCACGCTCGTCGGCGGCGACTTCGCGCTGTAGTCGCATCGTCCTTGCAACCCGGCGCATCGCCGTCGGAACAGAAGAAACCCCCGCGCTCCCCCTTGCTTCGCAAAGGTCGCGCGGGGGTTTCTTCTGTTCCGACGGCTCGCTCTGCCGCGGCCGCGCTTTTGTCTGGTGGGATTTCGCTGAAGCAAAGCCTCGCCTTCGGCGGGCGTGGTAGCCTTTGTCGTTGATTGAACTTTTGTGTAACGAAAGGATGAACATGGCAGCTGCACAGCCGCTTAAGATTCGCATGGTTGCCGGACTTGGCAACCCTGGCGATGAGTATGCCGAGACCCGCCACAACGCCGGTTTTAAGGCGATCGACGAGCTGGCCCGTCAGGCCGGCGTCACGTACTGGAAAAACCAAGCAGGCGCCGAGGTCGCGCTCATCAACATCAACGATGCCGAGGAAGAGAACGGCAAGCGCCAGATTGTACTGGTCAAGCCGCAGTCGTACATGAACACCTCGGGCGGGCCCATCTCCAAGCTCTGCCGCGAGTACAAGATCAAGGCCGAGGAGCTGCTCGTCATCCACGACGAGCTCGATATTCCCGCCGGCGACGTGCGTGTTAAGGTGGGCGGAGGCCATGCCGGTCACAACGGCCTGCGCTCCATCATCGACAAGATGGGCAGCCGCGACTTTAGCCGTATCCGCACCGGCATCGGCAACCCTCCCGGCAAGATGGCCGTGGCAGACTACGTGCTCAAGCAGCTGCGTGCCCGCGAGGCCGAGGATTTCCAGGACACCTGCGCCCGCGCGGCCGACGCCGCCGGCCTGGCGATCGTGCACGGCGTGGTTTATGCCCGCGACCATGTCAACGGCGCCGCCTCCGCCAACGGCAAGCACTAAAACCTATCATTTAGGGACAGGTTTATTTTGGCAGGTTTTACCTGCGGAAACGCCCCAGTTGCGGCATCGCAATCAACCGCGCGCCGACATACATGCATAGCACCCCAAATGGGGCCGGCCTCATCACAACCCGAGGCCGGCCCCCTTTGCCGTTTTGCCTGATAAAACCGACCAAAATAAACCTGTCCCTTTTTGGTAGGCCGAAGTGGATAAACCCTTTTCCCACCTGCCAAAGAAACACGTAAGCGACATTGCCATGAGGGTATAATTTGCACCGTATGTCTGCACAACGCCTGTGCGCGTACGGTTTTATTCGGGCTACCGTCCATTTCCGTGGAGGCACGGTTCGGCGGCCCTAACAAGAGAGGGGTTCTATGTATAAGATCCTGGAGAAGACGCAGTTCTCGGAGAAGGTGTTCAAGTTCCGCATCGAGGCGCCTGCAATCGCCAAGCATGCGCACGCTGGACAGTTCCTCATGGTTCGCGCCAACGAGACGGGCGAGCGTGTCCCGTTTACCCTGGCCGGCTGGAACGGTGACGAGGGCTGGGTCGAGTTCATCTTCATGGTGATCGGCAAGACCACCGAGATGCTTTCCACCTACGAGGCCGGCGAGTCGCTGCGCGACGTCGTGGGCCCGCTGGGCGTTCCCACCGAGATGGCCGAGGGCCCCTGCGCCGTCATTGGCGGCGGCGTCGGCCTGGCAATTGCCTTCCCGGTCGCCAAGCACCTGGTCGAGACCGGCCACGAGGTGCACGCCATCATGGGCGCCCGCACCAAGGACCTCCTGCTTATGGAGGACCAGTTCCGCGAGCTCCTCGACGAGGACCACATCCACATCACCACTGACGACGGCTCCTACGGCGAGCAGGGCGTTGTCACCGCTCCGCTGGAGCGCCTGCTGCAGGACAAGGCCGTGAGCCAGGTCTTCTGCGTCGGCCCCGTTCCGATGATGAAGTTCTCGACCCTCACCGCCCAGAAATACGACACCCCCATCACCGCGTCCCTCAACCCCATCATGGTTGACGGCACCGGTATGTGCGGCTGCTGCCGCGTCGAGGTGGGCGGCGTGACCAAGTTCGCTTGCGTCGACGGCCCCGACTTCGATGCCACCCTGGTCGACTGGGATGACCTTCGTGCCCGCCAGGCCGCTTACCGTTCCGAAGAGGGCGAGTCCCTCAAGGCCTATGAGGAAAAGAGCTGCGCATGCCACTAGTTAACGGTCGTTTCGTTGCCGATATGAAGTCGCCCCGCACACCCGATAACGAGGAGCCGGCTGCCGAGCGCGCCTGCGACTTCCGCCCCGTCGACAAGGGCTTCACCGAGGAGATGGCGCTGGCCGAGGCTGAGCGCTGCCTCAACTGCAAGAAGCCGTTCTGTGTTGAGGGCTGCCCTGTCAACATCAACATTCCCCGCTTTATCGAGCAGATCCGCGCGAAGGACTTCGGCGGCGCTCTCGATACCATCCGCGAGGACTCCATGCTTCCCGCCATCTGCGGTCGCGTCTGCCCGCAGGAGAACCAGTGCGAGGGCAAGTGCATCCGTGGTAAGAAGTCCGAGCCCGTGGCCATCGGCCAGCTCGAGCGCTTCCTGGGTGACCGCCCCGAGCTCGCCTCCACGCCCAAGATGGCCCCCAAGAACGGCAAGAAGGTCGCCGTCGTTGGCTCCGGCCCGTCCGGCATCACCTGCGCCGGCGAGCTCGCCCGCAACGGCTTTGACGTCACCGTCTTTGAGGCCTTCTTCACCGGCGGCGGCGTGCTGGTCTACGGCATCCCCGAGTTCCGTCTGCCCAAGGCAGTCGTCAAGCGCGAGATTGACGGCCTGGAGGACATGGGCGTCAAGTTTGAGTACAACTCCGTCGTGGGCAACATGGCCACGGCCGAGGAGCTGTTCGAGCAGGGCTTCGACGCCATCTACGTGGCGACCGGCGCTGGCCTGCCCAAGTTCCTCAACGTCCCCGGCGAGAACCTGCCCAACGTCTTCTTCGCGAACGAGTACCTCACCCGCGTGAACCTGATGAAGGCCAACAAGTTCCCCGAGTACGACACCCCCACCAAGCACGGCAAGAACGTCGTCGTCTTTGGTGGCGGCAACGTGGCTATGGACGCCGTCCGTACCGCCAAGCGTCTGGGCGCCGAGCACGCCATCATCGCCTACCGTCGTACCGAGGACGAGATGCCCTGCCGTCGCGCCGAGCTGCACCACGCTAAGGCCGAGGGCGTCGAGGTTCTGCCGCTCGTCTCCCCGCTCGAGTTTGTCGCTGGCGAGGACGGCTCCGTGTGCGCCGTCAAGGTCCAGAAGATGGAGCTCGGAGAGCCCGACGAGTCCGGCCGTCGTCGCCCGGTGCCCATCGAGGGCGCCATCGAGGAGATTCCCTGCGACGTCGCAATCTCGGCTATCGGCACCAACGCCAACCCCTTCGCAAAGAAGATCGGCGGCAAGATGGAGCTCAACAAGTGGGGCTACATCGTCGCCGACGAGGAGACCGGCCAGACCACCGATCCCCGCATCTGGGCTGGCGGCGACATCGTCACCGGTGCCGCTACGGTCATTCTGGCGATGGGCGCCGGCAAGAAGGCCGCCGCTTCCATCACCAAGAGCCTGCTGGGCGAGTAATCACCTACAGCGCTAGCCACTAAACGGCAAAGTCCCCGTCGAGCACACGCCCGGCGGGGACTTTTTCTATGCCGGCCGACCGACCGCCACAAAGGGGACAGGCACCTTTGTGGTGGCTTTGGTCGGTTAGCCTTCGAGCTGCGCTGCCTTGTAGCGGTACGCCGCGGCGATGACGTCTTTGCAGCCCTCGCGGCCCAGCTTGGCGCGGTTGACGACGATGTCCTTACCGCTCGTCATCTTCCACTTTCCGGCGCTGTAGCGCTTATAGAACGCCTCGCGCGCCTTCTGCTGCTGCTTGACCAGCTTGGCGCCCTTCTTTTTGTTAAGGCCACGCTTCTTGCGCACAATCTCGACGCGATCCTCAAAGGGTGCGGTCACCAGCACGGCAATGTGATTGGGGTTGTTGCGCAGCAGGTAATCGGACAGACGGCCTTCGATAATGCAGCTCTCGGTCTCGCCCAGGTCCAAAATCACCTGGCTCATCTTTTGGAACAACTTGTCCGAGTACGAACGGGCATCGTAGCGGTCGGGCAGAAACGCCATGTTCTCCACGGCCAGGCGCTCGTCGTAGGCGGCCATCTTGTCGAGCGACTCGCCCGCGCGCAGCGACGCACGCACCAGCAGCTCGTTATCGTACAGCGGAATCCCCAACTCGTCGGCAAGCATGCGACCAATCTCGTGGCCCTCGGCGCCAAAGTCGCGCGCGATGGTAATGACCACAGGATTCTTCTTGTTCTCCAGATCGCTCATCGCGATTCCTTTCTCTATGTGACAAAGGGGCTGTCCCTTTGCCACATTCTACGCTGCCACCATTCGCCTCTGATATGCCCTCACCAGCAGCGAGATACCAAAGTTGAGCACAAAGTACATCGCAAACACCAGGCCGTAGAGCATAAGCACCTGCGACAGGTCGATCGCGTGGGCCATCACGACGTTTGCCGTGTACATGAGCTCGGCCACGTTAATACCCGAAAGATACGAGCTGTCCTTGATGACGGTCGTGCACTGGCTAAACAGCGCCGGAATGATCGTCTTAAACGTCTGCGGCAGAATGATGTAGCGCATGGTGGCAAAGAAGCCGAAGCCCTGGCTCTGCGCTGCCTCAAACTGGCCGCGCGGAATCGAGTTGAGGCCGCCGCGCACAATCTCGGCCATAACAGCGCTGGTAAACAGCGTAAAGGCGATGGTCGAAATCACAATGTCCAAACCCTGCACCGTAAAGTAGATAAACAGGATCCACAGCAGGTTCGGCGTGCAACGGAACAGCTCGATATAGGCGCTCACCAAAATACGGAATGGACGGGGCGCGTAGCTCTTAACGAGCGCCAGCACCATGCCAAAGATGAGCGAGAAAAAGATTGACAGCGCCGAGATCTCGATCGTCTTAACAAAGCCGCCCCAAATGTAGAGCAGGTTGGTCGCGTTGAAGATTTCCATGCGCTAGGCCTCCTCTACGTTGTCGAGCCCCAGCTCGGCCAGGCTCACGCCGCGCGGACGCTCCTTGGAGCGGCGCTCGAGCCACTGCACCAGCATGGCGAGCGGAAAGCAGATGATGAAGTACATAAGGCAGCAGACGATGTATCCCTGCAGGTAACCGTACAGACTCACAAAGTTGTCGGAACGGTACATAAGGTCGCCGCCGGCCACAAGCGCCAGCACCGACGTGTTCTTGACCAGGTTGAGCGCCTGGTTACACAGCGGCGGCAGAATGATTTTGAACGTCTGGGGCAGCACGATGTACCAGTACGCCTGCGCACGGGTGAAGCCCTGGCTCTGGGCCGCCTCCATCTGACCGCGCGGAACCGCCTCGATACCAGTGCGGATAACCTCCGAGATGTAGGCCGCGTGATACAGGCCTACGCCCAAGAAGCCCAGCACGAACGGCGCGATGCGCACCGGCTGGTCGGCACCGGTTATGGCCTGCAAAAACTGCGGACCGGCCATGTACATAAAGAGAACCTGTACGGGCAACGGGGTGTTCTGGTAAAACTCAACGTACACGCGGCTTATGGCACGCAGCACACGCGAACGGGTGGTAGAGAACACACCCAGCAGCGTGCCCAGCACCAGCGACAGCAGCAGACCGGCAACGACCACCTGTAGCGTCACGCCAAAGCCCTCCCAGAAGGGCCCCATGTTTTGAAATGTCGTCGACCAGCGGTCGGCGTCAAATAATCCTTCGAGCATTTGATTCCTTCCTTGGACGATGCGCCTATACAAGACCCCAGGTCTTGACCTCTTGGTCGAGCCAGCCGTCGGCCAGGCGATCGCAAATCACCTGGTCGACCACGGCCGAAAGGTCGCAGCCCTTCTTGGTCGCCACGCCGTAGCCCTGCTCGCCAAACTTGACCTCGGGCTGCAACAGCTCAACGGTCTCGTTCATGTAACCGGCCAGCGTGGAGCGGTCCATGGCAAAGACGTCGATATTGCCGGCATCGAGCGAGCTCTTGATGATGGGGTAGCCGCTAAAGGCCCTAAACTCGGGCTTACAGCTAAAGCCGTTGTCCTTGATCATCTGCTCGATCAGGCTCTGCGTGGTAGCGCCCTGGCTCACGCCAATGACCTTGCCGTCCAGATCCTCAATCGAGGTAAAGCCCGAACGCTTCTTGACCATGAGTCCCACGTAGTCGGTGCGGTACGGCGTCGAGAAATCCCAGCTCTTCTTGCGCTCGTCGGTGATGGTGTAGGTCGCCGCGACCACGTCGAGTTGGCCGTTATCGATCAGCGGGCCGCGCGTCTTGGGCGTTACGTCGGTAAACTCGACAAGCTCCTGGGCACGGGCCTCCTTGTAGCTCACGCCAAAGACGGCAGCGGCGATCTGGTAGCACAAATCGACTTCCATGCCCTCAAAGCGACCCTTGGCGGTGTCGTAATAGCCGTAGCCGGGAACGTCCTTCTTAACGCCGGCGTTCAGATGGCCACGCGACTTGATGGCCGCAAGCTTGGACCCCTTGTCGGAGCCCTCGCCGCTGGTGGAGTTGCCGCAACCGGTAAGCGCGGTCCCCGTCAGCGCAAGCATGCCGGCGCCCGCCAGCTGCAAAAAATGACGGCGCGACACGGCCGCCCTCGTCATATCCGTCATGTCCATCACCGCGCCTAGTGCAGAATCTTGGACAGGAACTCGCGGCAGCGCGGGTTCTCGGGGTTGTCGAAGAAGTGCTCGGGCGTGCCCTCCTCCAGAATGCGACCGTCCTCCATAAAGATGACGCGGTCGGCCACCTGGCGCGCAAAGCCCATCTCGTGCGTCACGCAGATCATGGTGATGTCCTCCTGCGCGAGCTCAATCATAACGTCCAGAACCTCCTGGACCATCTCGGGGTCGAGCGCCGAGGTCGGCTCGTCAAACAGGATGATGGGTTGCTTGGTGCACAGGGCACGGGCGATGGCGATGCGCTGCTGCTGACCACCCGAGAGATTCTGCGGATACTCGCCGGCCTTATGTGCCATGCCGACGCGCTTGAGCGCAGCGATGGCGATCTCGGTCGCCTCCTCCTTGCTCTTCTTTTGCAGCTTGATGGGCGCGAGCGTCAGGTTGCCCAGCACCGTCATGTTGGGATACAGGTTGAACTGCTGAAACACCATGGAACTATACTTGCGAGCCATCTCCAGGTGATTCTTTTTGGTGAGCGGCGTACCGTCGATGACAACCTCGCCCGACGTGGGCTCCTCCAGATAATCGACGCAACGGATGAGCGTCGATTTACCCGAGCCGGAAGGCCCGATCATTACGAGCTTCTCGCCGCGTTTGACGGTGAGGTTGATATCTTTGAGCACATGCAGGTCGCCAAAGTACTTGTTGAGATGCTTGATCTCGATCATGTCTGCCATGAATGTCCCTTCCCTGCGTTTACACGAGTTGAACTATTGTACGGAAAGAATCACGTTTCCGCAGCCCACACTACATTCCCGTAAAGAACCCGCAACCTTCCACCTAGTCATTGGGGACAGACTTAAATGAGTACCTGCTCATTGGGCACTCATTTAAGCCTGTCCCCAATGAGTGCCCAGCCCAGCAAAAAGGGGCGCGACCATGACGGCCACGCCCCCCCTAAACATCAACTATGTACCGCTCGGCCCCTACGCGAGTTTGGCTCCGACGATCTTTGCCGCGGCCGGCTTATCGAAGTTGCCACCGGTGGCCTTGCCGAGTGCGCCCATAACCTGCCCCATCTGCTTCTTGGACGTGGCGCCCAGCTCGGCGATAACCTGCTCGATCAGGGCGTCGAGCTCCTCGCCCGAAACCTGCGCGGGCAGCAGGCTCTCCAGAATCTTGACCTGCTCGGTCAGGTTGTCGGTACGCTCCTGGTCGGTGCCGGCCTTGATGGACATCTCCAGCGTCTCGCTCGTCTGCTTGATCAGACGCTTGATCATGCTGTTGACGTCTTCCTCGGTCACATCGCGGCGCTCATTGACCTCGATATTCTTCACCTCGGCCTTAACCTGGCGAATGATGGACAGGCGAACCTTGTCCTTGGCCTTCATGGCCGCAATCATTTCCTTCTGCAGCTCTTCGTTGGTCATCTGCAAATCCTCCTCAATAGTGTGGGCGGCACTCGCGCGAGCACCGCCCCATGATTACTCAGTCGTCGACGAATCGTCGGTCGAACTCTTGGTGACACCCTTCAGACTCACGTTATAGGGTACGTCTTTGGGCATGGGGTTGACGGTGATGTCGGCATCCTTCTTGTACTGCTCCAGCCACTCGCTGTACGCGGTGCTGGCCGCTTGCGTCTTCACCACGTTGGAGACGTACTTTTTGATGTCCTTGGGCACCTGGTTGATGTCATCAACCTGATTATCGACATGGAAGTAGTCGGTGCACTTGATGATGTGGTAGCCATAGGTCGACTCGACGACTTCGCTCACGTCGCCCTTGTTGAGTCCCTCGAGCGCCGTCTGGTAGCTGTCGACAAAGGTGGTGAGCTTATCCCAGCCCACATCGCCCTTCTTCTCCTTGGAACCGGTGTCCTCGGAGTACTGCTCAACGGCGTCCTCAAAGCTCAGCTCACCGGAGTTGATCTTGTCCAGGCACTCCTGCGCCTTGGCCTTGGCGGCAGCCTTGTCCTCGTCGGAAGCGTCGGAATCAACCTTGATCAGGATGTTCGACGAGCGGCGGGCGTCGTTGTAGCTGGACAGATTTTCGTTGATGTAATCGACAATCTCGCTGTCCTTGGGCTTGCTCGTGGGCGCGACGGCATCCTTGAGTTTCTGTTGCGCCAGACTCTCCTTGAGCGAGTCCTTGTAGGTGTCCTCGGTATAGCCGTAGGTCTTGAGGGTCTTCTTAAAGGCCTTGGCTCCGCCCGCGCTCTTGCACGCGTCCTTCCAAGCCTTCTCGACCTCCTCGTCCGACACCGTCACGCCGTTCTCCTTCTGTGCCTGTTGAAGCAGAATCTGCTGCGTGTAGGAGTCGATGAGTTGCTTGCGGTACTTCTTGGGCGTGAGGTCGTTGTCAACCAGATACTGCGCCCAATCCTCATCCTTGGTGTAGCCGTAGGACGTGCGCATGCTCATGATCTGCTTGGTCACGGTGTCCTCGGTAAGGTTGGTGCCGTTGATAGTGGCAGCAACACCGCCGGTCAGCTTGTAGCCCGAGGTGTCCTCAGCCTGCGACATAAGGCCGGAGCACGCCATCGCCGAGACGGAAAGCAGCATCGCCAGCACGCCGATGACCACCAGGACGATCTTGACGGTCTTAGACACGTACGTCTTGCGCTGCTTCTTGCGAGAGCTGGAGGCAGCGCGAGCCTGCTGCTCGGGCGTCAGCTCGGGCGCAGGGTTCTTTTTCTTATTTGCCATAGTTGGCCTTTCGCATAACGAATCGAACAAACGCCATTGTGTCACAACGCGGCCCCCGCGGCACGCTTGGTGCATTGGGGACAGGTTAATCTGCACCATTTTGGTGCAAAGGGGACAGATGTGGCACTTGGCAGTTGGACGTTCTTTATGTGCCGACACTTGGGAACTGTCCCTAACTGCCGGCAGAAAAGGAACGTCCCCAAGTGCCGGCTCAGCCCCACCTTAGAAGTGACGGCGGATGGCGTCGACCATGCCCTGGGACGTGGTCTGGCCGAGCACGTCGGCTGCGGCATCGGCGTCCATAAAGATGTTCATGAGCGCCTGCAGGGCTTCGACCTGGCCTCCCGGCTCGGCGATGCCCAGATTAATGACGATCTGCGCCGACACCGGAGCGCCCATGCCAGCCATAGCGTTAAATGTCACGGGCGCGGCGGGCTTCACCACCGCGATATAGGGCTTGGCCACAAACCCCGGATCGGTATGCGGAATGGCAATGTTTGCCGCCGGCATGGCAAGACCCGTGGGATAGGCATCCTCGCGCGTGCGAACGGCGTCGAGCCAACCGGATGCAATGTAGCCACGTGGTGCAAGCTCGCCCTCGAGCCGCGCGAACACCTCATCCGGCGTCGCACACTCCCAATCAAAAAACACCAGCTCAGGCGTAAACAGCGCTTCGTTATCCGCCATGCGCTCACCTCTCTCACCTAGTCACCTGCGACGTTCTTGAATGACCAGTCGTTAAAGCCCGTTCCCGATGACTACCCAAAACAAAAGGTGGCCACGCGCGCCTTGGCGCCAATGACCACCCTGACTACTCGGCTAAATTGTACTGTGCGCCGCTAGCCGCGAGGCGCGTCAATTGCGACCTTGCCGCTCTCCAGCACGTGGACGCGGCCGTCGGCGAGCATTTGCACGACCTCGGGATACAGCACGTGCTCAATCGCGTGGATGTGCTCCTCGAGCGTGTCGACATCCCAACCTTCCTCGACAGCCAGCGCGCGCTGGGCGATGATGGGGCCGTTGTCGTAGATCTCGTTGGCAAAGTGCACGGTCACACCGGTTACCTTGACGCCGCGCGCAAAGGCATCGTCGATCGCATGCGCGCCGGTAAAGCTCGGCAGCAGTGCCGGATGCAAGTTGACCACGCGGTTGGGAAACGCCGCCAGCAGCGGCGTGTGCACCATGCGCATGTAACCGGCCATGACCACATATTCGCAGCCGCGCTCGAGCAGCTCGTGCGCGATGATCTCGTCGGCGGCGATGGGGTCGGCATAGACATCCTTGGACAGCGTGAGCGTCTGGATGCCCGCGCGCTCAGCGCGCTGCAAACCCTTAGCCGAAGGACGGCTCGACACCACAAGCTCAATCGAAGCGTTGAGCTTGCCGGCGGCGATCAGATCGATCAGCGCCTGCAGGTTGGTACCCGAACCGCTGATGAGCACACCGATCTTGAGCGGCTCGGCCGTATCGGTGCCGGTCGGACGGGTGTAGGGCACAAAGCCCAGGCCCTCGGCAGCAGCCATCTGCTCGTTAGCGCTCATCGGAGTACACGACCTTACCGGAGCCCTCGACGCACTCGCCCACGCGGAACGGCTTCTCGCCCAGCGCGACCAGGGCCTCGGTCACCGCGGCCTCGTCCTCGGGAGCGACGATCAGGCACAGGCCGACGCCCATGTTGAAGGTCTTGCATGCCTCGTTGGGCGCGAGCTCGGCCTGGCGCGACACGTAGGTGATGACGGGAGGAACGTCCCAGCCCATCTCGGCACCGTTGCGGGTGACCACGGCGTCGACGTCGTCGGCGAGCGCGCGGTTGAGGTTCTCGGTAATACCGCCGCCAGTGATGTGGGCAATGGCGTGCACCGGAGCGCCGCCGCGCAGCAGCTCCAGAATCGGCTTGACGTAGATGCGCGTGGGAGCCAGCAGGGCGTCTGCCAGCGAAGCACCGCCGAGCTCCTCGAGCGGACGGCTCAGCTCCTCCGCCTTAGCGGCGGCCTCGGGCGTGCCCGGCTTAATGCCGTCGACGCCGATGACCTTGCGCACGAGCGAGTAGCCGTTGGAGTGCACGCCGGTGGAAGGCAGGCCCAGGATCACATCGCCCGGGCGGACGTTTGCGGGGTCGAGCATCTTGGGACGGTCGACGACGCCCACGGTAAAGCCGGCAAGGTCGTAGTCGGCCGGAGCCATGACGCCGGGGTGCTCGGCCATCTCACCGCCCACGAGCGCGCAGCCCGCGAGCTTACAGCCATCGGCCACGCCCTTGATGATCTTTGCCATGTGCTCGGCCTCGATGTGGCCGATGGCAACGTAGTCCAGGAAGAACAGCGGCTCGGCGCCCGAAGCCAGAATGTCGTTGACGCACATAGCGACCAGGTCCTGGCCCACCGTCTCGTGGCGATCCATGATCTGGGCGAGCACGAGCTTGGTGCCCACGCCGTCGGTACCGCTAATCAGAATCGGGTCTTCCATATCCTTAAGCGCGGCAGCCGAGAACAGGCCACCGAAGCCGCCGATGCCGCCGATAACCTCGGGGCGATTGGTGTCCTTGACCATCTGCTTAATCGCGTCGACGGCGCGGCCGCCCTCGGCGGTATCGACGCCGGCATCCTCATACGTCACATGCTTGCTGTCGCTCATCTGAGCCTTCCTCTCCCACTACCGTCCGCCGCCCGGGCGCCAAACGGTGCTCATAGTTGCGTTCATTTCGGCGCGCGCCATAACAACGCGCGCCGTCATATCAACAAAACAGCAGGTAAAACCTACCAAAATAAACCTGTCCCTACATGGCAGGTTTTAGGCCTCGCCGTGTTCCTCTTCCCAGCTGCGGTCGTCGTATTTCTCGACCACGGCGTCGTCATCAAAGTGCAGCGGCTTGTCCAGGTTGCGGGGCTTAAAGCCCTCCATGAACTTGTCGCGGCCAAAACTCTCGGGAATCGCCACGGGGTAGCGGCCGGTAAAGCACGCATCGCAGTAACCGCCCTTGGGCATGACCTTAAGCAGGCCCTCGACCGAAAGGAAGGCCAGCGAATCGGCGCCGATATACTCGCAAATCTCGTCGACCGTCTTGTTGGCGCTGATAAGCTGCGACTGCACGTCGGTATCGATACCGTAGAAGCACGGCCAGATAACCTCGGGTGAGTTGATGCGGATATGAATCTCCTTGGCGCCGGCGTTGCGTAGCATCTTGACGAGCTGCACCATGGTGGTGCCGCGCACGATGGAGTCGTCGATGACGACCAGGCGCTTGCCCTCGATGTTGTCGCGCAGCGGGTTGAGTTTCATACGCACGCCCATGGCGCGCAGCTCCTGCGTGGGTTCGATAAACGTACGGCCCACGTAGCGGTTCTTGATAAGGCCCTCGCCAAAGGGAATACCGCTCTCGTGCGAATAACCCTCCGCGGGCGGCAGGCCGGAATCGGGCACGCCGATGACCAGGTCGGCCTCGACGGGCTCCTCGTGTGCCAGCTGACGACCCATGTCATAACGGCAGGCGTAGACGCTCTTGCCGTTCATGATGGAGTCGGGGCGAGCGAAGTAGACCTGCTCAAAGATGCAGTTAGCAGGCTCTTCGGCGGCAGGCACGCCCTGCTCGGACACAAGGCCCTCGGCGCTGATGCGCAAGATCTCGCCGGGACGGACGTCACGAACATACTCGGCGCCCACAATGTCGAGCGCGCACGTCTCGGAAGCAACGACCCAGCCGCCGGCGCGGGTGACATGGGTGGTGGCGTCGACCGTCGCGGCGCCGTCCTGCGACGGCAGCTGCGAAACGGATGCGGCATCGGCTTGGTCCAGACCCTCGTCCACCAGCTTGCCCAGCACGAGCGGGCGAATGCCGTGCGGATCGCGGAATGCGTAGAGCGCCTGCTCGTTGATGAGCGTCATGGCATAGCCGCCGCGCACGAGCTCCATGGTCTTGCGAATGCCCTCGCGTAGATGGCCTGTACGCTGAGTAAAGTAACCGATAAGCTTAGTCGCGACCTCGGAATCCGAATTGGAAAGGAACGGCACGCCCAGCTCGATCAGCTGGCGGCGCAGCTCGTCGGTGTTGACGAGGGTACCGTTGTGCGCGAGCGCGATAATGACGCTATTGATGGTAGAGAGGTGCGGCTGAGAGGCCTCCCAGCTCTTGGCACCGGCAGTGCCATAGCGCACGTGGCCCACGGCCAGCTGGCCGGAGAGTGTCGACAGGTCGGCGTTGGAGAACACGCGGTCGAGCAGGCCCAGGTCCTTGCGAACCATAACCGTGCCGCCATCACCCACGGCGATTCCCGCCGATTCCTGGCCGCGATGCTGTAGCGCGCGCAGACCAAAGTACGTCAGTCGAGCCACATCGCGATCGGGTGCCCACACACCAAAAATGCCGCATTCCTCATGCAGCTGGTCGGAGTCCGGATCATACGTCGACATGGTCTTCACCTGTCCCGCGGCACGCTCGGCCGCGCGGATGGTTTCTTGAGACATGGCATCCCCTCAGAGCCTCGTTATTTGGCGTTACCTGCCCTATTATACGCACGGCAAGACAAGCACTCCCGCGCATGAACAGCGCTTTTTAAAAGCCCACCGAGCTTATAATCCGTTTTGCAGCCAAACATTTTATTGGGCAACCGCCTCGGGGCCGACGATCCCGCATGCTTCCGTCGCGACGCGTCTCGTCCACCGCTAGGGCTTACATTGCTGCAATTGGGTCGTTTGTCCTGTCTTTTAGCAGGTCGGCGGCGTATCCTTGTACCTACAGCAAAACGAGAAAGGTTATGTATGGATCGAAACGAACTCGACCCCAGCGTCCCCAGCGCCACGGAGGTCAAGAAGATCCCCCTCATCATTAAGGTGTATGCCGTCCTGTGCATCCTGTCCGGTGTTGGTACGCTCCCGTCGGTCGGCGCCTTTATGTGGCAGGTCATCACCGCGCTCATCAACGGCAACGCCGCCGCCAACCTCGGCGACAACACGCTCGTCGCAGTCGGCCTTATCGTCGCCGGCATCATGCTCTCGGCTGCCAGTGCCGTCATCTTGATCATCTTTGGCCTGGACCTCATCAAGAACCAGCGCCGCAACGCCGCCCGTCTTTCCTACATCCTTATCGCGTTTACCGTCGTCGAGCTTTTAGTTGACGTGATGCTCCAGGGCATCGGACCCTTCCTGCTGCGCCCCGCCGTCCAGCTTGTCATCCTCATTGCGCTGTCGGCCACCGTCGACCCCACGCTACGCCAGGAGCGCGAACTGCAGCGCCGTCTGCAAGAGATGCTCGACCGCGATGCCGCCGCCGAGGGGATGCTCGGCCGCGACGAAACCGGCGAGGGCTACATCAAGCTCAACTACTTCAACCTGTTCTGGGTATTCTTCGTCTGCAGCGTGTTAGGTCTCATTCTCGAGGAAGTCTGGCATATGGTCGTCGTCGATCCCGGCGTCTATCAGGACCGTGCCGGTATGCTATTTGGCCCCTTTAGCCCCATCTACGGATTTGGCGCGGTGCTCATGACCATGGCGCTCAACCGCTTCTATAAAAAGAACCCCATCATCATTTTCCTGGTAAGCGCTGTACTCGGCGCGAGCTTTGAGGTGTTCGTGGGCTGGTTTATGCAGACCTCATTTGGCGTGGTCTCGTGGAGCTACTCGCACATGAAGCTGTTCGGCATGCCCGACCCGCTCGCCGTCCTTACGGGCGGACGCACCTGCACGGGCTTTGCCTGCCTGTGGGGCCTGGGTGGCCTTATCTGGATCAAGCTGCTGCTGCCGAGGCTGCTCAAACTCATCAACATGATTCCGTGGAAGAGTCGCTACTCGGCTACCGTCATCTTTACCGTCATTATGCTGGTCGACGGCGTCATGACGCTGCAGTCGCTCGACTACTGGTACCAGCGCGTCAACGGCACGGAGCCGGATATTCCCGTCGCGCAGTTCTACGGCAAATATTTTGATAACGATTACATGGAGAACCGCTTCCAGAGCATGACCATGAGCCCCAAGGATGCGACGCGCGTGTAGCACCACGCAATGCCGAGATTTTCCAACGCACAGAAAAGCCCGCTGGCAGACTGATTGAACTGCCAGCGGGCTTTTGCTGTAGATGGACTCGAATTGATCGCAAAGTCCTATGCCTCGCGCTCGACCTCGCTCACACACTCATTTTTGATGGTACCGACGAGTGCCTGCAGCGCATCGACCACATGCGGGCGAATGTCTCCGCCAATGAGCACGAGCATGATGTCGTCGCCCACGGTAAGCTCGCCACTCGCCAGCCACACGCGCACATAGCCGATACCCGGCATCGCGCGCGTTGCCTCGATAGCGGCCTGCACCTTTTCGGCATCGAAGCCAAACACCATGCCGCCCACCTTATGCCCAGGCGCCACACCATCTGTCTCGACCCCACGCACCTCGGACTTAGGCGTCGCACGCACCACGCCATTGTGTGTCAGGTACATCCCACAATCAGCCGCCGAAACATCGGCCTTGGCTTCGCGCAGCCAAGCATCAACCGAAGGCATCGATTTGCCGCTTTCAAGCATCATATCTCCTTTTGATTTCCAGGGTAGTCTTTTTGGGACGGGGCTCCCGGACACTTTATTCCTCGACCGGCGTGAGCACCATGACGGCACGTGTGTTGCTCAGCGATAACGAACGACAGGTCACAAGCGTTACGACCTTGGTTGCCGAAGCGGCACGATCGGTGGCATCGCTCGCCACGGCAGAAGCACCGTCGAGCATCTCGGACAGGTAGTTCTTGAGCCCATCATCGCCATCAAAATTAGGCGTGCGCGCCTTGGCATACGTGTCCTCGACAACTTTGGTCGCCAGTGGTCGCAGCTTATACGTAGCATCCCGTGTGATGTAATACACAAACTCGATGCTATCAAACGTCGCCTGATCAGTGGTGTCCGAAATCACGTTGAACATCGATCCGTCGTTCATGTGGTGACCATAGATCGTAGTCTGCTGATCCACCATACCCGGCGCGGTGTCGTCGCTATCCAAGAAGATGGCTCCCGAGGCATTGGCGGTGCCGTCGAACAGCGTGTTGAGGTACTTGGAGTTGTTGTTGGTCTGCACCACGGGGTAGTTGATGTTGGTGCCGGGCGCGTAAATCCAACCCACAACCTCGGGATTTGTCTGGGCAAGCGCATTGAAGTCGATAATTGGCACGCCGCTTGCGTCCTTGTCGCTCACATATTGCTTTTCGATTTTTTGATACGACTCGCTCGCCTGCTTATAGCCAATCTGCGCGTTGATAAAGATGGCGGCCGCAGCAACGATCAGGCCAATGCCGATGATGATGAGCAGAATGGGAATGACGGAGCGGCGCTTTTTGCGCGGCGGCTCGGTATAGCTGGACGGCGCGCCGCTCGGTTGCCTCGTCGTCCGGGCCTGCTTCTTTGCCGTGCCATATGACGAGGGGCGATACGCCGCCGGCGCGTCCTGGCGTCGGTGCGTCGCCGGCGTCACAGGACGCGCCGCTCGCGGCTGCTGAGGAGAGGATGTCCGACCCTGCTGTGCCGCATGGGCAGCACCCGGCTTCGACGGATCGGGAATCTGAGAAGCCTTGAATCGTTTTCCCTGATAGTCGGACATGGCTCTCCTTATACTGCGGTGAAACGGCGGAACGCCTAGGCGTCGGCCATCTCCTGCTTCATCTTCTCGATAACCTTGCGGTACTCGGGGTCGCATGCACCCAGAATCTGCGTGGCGTAAATGGCGGCGTTCTTGGCACCGTTGATGGCAACGCAGGCCACGGGCACACCCGAAGGCATCTGCACCATCGACAGCAGCGAATCCATGCCGCCCAGGTCACTCGTCTTCATAGGCACGCCGATGACCGGCAGCGGCGTAAAGGCAGCCACGACACCGCCCAGGTGAGCAGCCTTGCCGGCGGCGGCGATAATCACTTTGATACCGCGATCAGCAGCAGTCGAAGCCCACTCGTGGACCTTCGCCGGCGTGCGGTGTGCGCTCGCAATGACGAGCTCATAGGGCACACCAAGCGCCTCGAGCTCGGCGGTGCAGCCTTCCATAACGCCCAGATCGGACTTGGAGCCCATGATGATCCCGACAACCGGCTTCTGATCTGCCATAAACAAAGACCTCCTGTTGAGAGCGGTGACGCGGCCAATCCGCGACCCTTAACTACTGAGAGTAGTATAGCTGCTCCCGTCCCTGCGGTCCCCGGGTGCCCCGCGGCGGGCTGGGTTTTTATCTTCGCTCCCCTTGCTTCGCAAAGTCGCTCAGACAATAAACCCAGCCCGCCGCGGGGCACCCGGGGACCTACCGGGAATTGCCATGACGTACGTTGGCTGAAATATTAACGTGGGATACGCCGTTCGAACGAACGGCGTATCCCACACTCACTTTTTATTCAGCCCTAGTCATCGCGCAAAGCCCCTTCCACAGCACACGGTGCACCCGAGTCACCGAAGGCCGGGGCGGAGGGGGGCCGAGCTTCCCACTGAGCGACTCTGCTTGCAGCCGGAGCGAAGGGGGAACTCGGCCCCCCTCCGCCCCGGCCGGCCAGGTCAACTACACCGTGTACTGCGGCAGGTCCTGCAGGGCGATGACGTCCATGCCCATGTCGTTGGCGCTGCCGTGACCCTGCTCGTCCTCGCGCACGGCCTCGATGGCACTCACGTACGTGTTGGCCGCAGACATCGCCGTCACGCAGGTCACGCCACGACGGACGGCCTCGGTGCGTAGCAGGTAGCCATCGCCACGCGAGCCCGGGCCGTACGGCGTATTGATGATTACCGCAATCTTGCCATCGGCGATGAGGTCACCAATGTTGGGACGCTCGCCGTCGTGCGGGCCGCTAATCTTTTCCACGACCTCGCACGTCACGTTGCCTCCACGCAGCACGCGCGCCGTGCCCTCGGTGGAGCAGATATCAAAGCCCAGGTAGCGCAGGATACGGGCGACCGAAAGGATATGACGCTTGTCACGGTCGCACACGCTGATGAACACCTTGCCGGCGCTCGGGTCGGGCAGCTTGTAGTCAATCGCCAGTTGCGTCTTGGCGTATGCCTCGGGATAGCTCTTGGCGATACCCATGACCTCGCCCGTCGACTTCATCTCGGGCCCCAGGATAACGTCGGCGCCCGGGAAACGGCCCCAGGGCATAACGGCTTCCTTCATGCAGAACCAATCGAGCTGACGCTCGTCGCTCGGCAGGCCCAAGCTCGCGATGGAATCGCCTGCCATGATGCGCGCCGCGCACTTGGCCAGCGGCACGCCGGTTGCCTTGGAGATGAACGGCACGGTGCGGCTGGCACGCGGGTTGGCCTCGATCACGTAGACGGTCTCGCCCTTGATGGCGTACTGCACGTTGACCAGGCCGCGTACGCCCAGCGCCATCGCGATGCGGCGCGTGGTCTCGCGAAGCTTTGCCTGCAGGCTCTCGCTAAAGCTGAACGGCGGGATGCAGGTCGCGGAGTCGCCAGAGTGGATACCGGCCTCCTCGATATGCTCCAGAATGCCGCCAATGTAGACCTCTTCGCCATCGCACAGGGCGTCGACATCGGACTCGATCGCACCCTCCAGGAAGCGGTCCAGATACACCGGGTAGTCGGGGCTAATGCGCGCGGCCTCGGCCATGTAATCGCGCAGGTGCTCGGCATCGTAGGCGATCATCATGCCGCGGCCGCCCAGCACGTAGCTCGGACGTACCAGCAGCGGGTAGCCAATGTGTGCGGCAACGGCCTCGGCCTCCTCAAACGAGGTGGCCTGACCCGCCGGCGGGTACATGATGCCCAGCTTGTCGAGCAGGGCGGCAAAGCGCTCGCGGTCCTCGGCAAAGTCGATGGCATCGGGCTTGGTGCCCATGATGTTGACGCCACTCTCCTCGAGCATGCGCGCCAGCTTAAGCGGGGTCTGGCCGCCAAGCGTCACCACGACGCCGTCGGGGCGCTCAACATCGATAACGTCCATGACGTCCTCGTAGGTGAGCGGCTCAAAGTAAAGGCGGTCGGACGTGTCGTAGTCGGTCGAAACGGTCTCGGGGTTGCAGTTGACCATGATGGTCTCAAAGCCGCGGGCCGCCAGCGCGTAGCTCGCGTGCACGCAGCAGTAATCGAACTCGATACCCTGGCCAATGCGGTTGGGGCCGGCGCCCAGGATCATCGCCTTGGGCTTGTCCGCCGGCGTGGTCTCGTCGGGAGCCACGCACTTCTTGGCATCCGGGCTCGTGCGGTAGATGTTCTCGTACGTCTTGTAATGGTACTCCGTGGCACTCGAGAACTCCGCAGCGCAGGTATCGACCGTCTTCATGCTGGGAACCACGCCCAGACCCTTGCGATAGGCGCGCACAAAGCGCTCGTCCGAGCCGGTCAGCGCGGCGATCTCGGCGTCGCTCGTACCGTACTGCTTGAGCAGGCGCATCGCGTCGGCGTCGATATCCTCCACACGCAGGCCGCGGATGCTCTCCTGGACCTGCACCATATCGTTGATACGGTTGAGGTACCACGGATCGATACCGCAGATGGCATGGATGCGAACGATGTCCCAGCCACGGCGCAGGGCCTCGACCACAAAGAAGATGCGATGCTCGGTCGGGGTTGCCACGGCCTGAGCAAGCTCGTCGTCGCTCAGCTTATCGGCACCTTCCTTGCCACCGGCGCAAATGCCCTGGTGGCCATCCTCCAGCGAGCGCATAGCCTTGCCAAAGGCCTCCTCAAAGGTGCGGCCGATCGCCATAATCTCGCCCACGGCCTTCATGCGCGTGGTGAGCGTGGGGTCGGTACCCTTGAACTTCTCGAAGGCAAAGCGCGGCACCTTGACGACGCAGTAGTCGATTGTGGGCTCAAAGCAGGCGGGCGTAGCCTTGGTGATGTCGTTGACGATCTCGTCGAGCGTGTAGCCCACGGCCAGGCGCGCGGCGGCCTTGGCGATGGGGAAACCCGTTGCCTTGGAAGCGAGGGCGGACGAGCGGCTCACGCGCGGGTTCATCTCGATGACGATCAAGCGACCGGTGTTGGGGTTCACGGCAAACTGCACGTTGGAGCCACCGGTCTCGACGCCGATCTTCTCCAGAATGGCGAGCGAGGCCACGCGCATGCGCTGATACTCAAGGTCGGAGAGCGTCTGCGCCGGCGCCACGGTGATGGAGTCGCCGGTATGCACGCCCATGGGGTCGAGATTCTCGATGGAGCACACGATGATGCCGTTGCCGGCGTGGTCACGCATGACCTCCATCTCATACTCTTTCCAGCCCTCGATGGACTCCTCGACCAGCACCTCGTGGGCGGGCGAGAGCTCCAGGCCCTGGCTCACGATGGAGACGAGCTCCTCGTGGGTGTGAGCGATGCCGCCGCCGGCGCCGCCGAGGGTAAAGCTCGGGCGCAGTACGCAGGGATAGCCCACGCGCTCGGCGATAGCCTCGGCGTCGGCCACGCTGTAGGCATAGCCCGAGCGCGCGACCTCCAGGCCAATCTCGGCCATGGCCTCGTTAAAGAGCTTGCGGTCCTCGCCGCGCTCGATAGCGGCCAGGTCGCAGCCAATCATCTCGACGCCATACTTGTCGAGCGTGCCGTCTTTCGCCAGCTCGACGGCGGCGTTCAGACCGGTCTGGCCGCCCAGCGTGGGCAGCAGCGCGTCCGGGCGCTCTTTCTTGATTACGCGCTCGATAAACTCAGCGGTGATGGGCTCGACATAGGTTCGGTCGGCAAGACCCGGGTCGGTCATGATGGTCGCCGGGTTGGAGTTGACCAGGATGACCTCAAAGCCATCCTCCTTGAGCACCTTGCAGGCCTGGGCGCCGGAGTAGTCGAACTCACAGGCCTGGCCAATAACGATGGGGCCCGAACCAATGACGAGGATGCGCTTGATGTCAGTACGTTTCGGCATGTTTAAAACCTCCTAGAGAGGCTGACTCAATGTTTTGGAAAAGTCAGCGAGGGTGCAACTGGTGCATCAGGTTGCCGTGATGCGAGGGCGCGCTGGGCTTATGCCCGCGCGTCCGAAGCAGAACGGCAAGATGATGTGCCAGATGCAGCCGCAGCGTCGACCGGTCCGCCGTTCGGTAGAACGGCGGAACCATCGTCAGCAAAATTCCAGCCGGCAAGGCGGTCCTTCGCGGTGTCGATGTCCAGGTAGTTCTCCTCGCCGTCCATGAGTCGCGTAAAGGCGGTAAAGAGATAGTGGGCATCGGTGGGGCCGGGCGAGGCCTCGGGGTGGTACTGGACCGAGAAGCACGGGGCATCGAGCAGCTGGATGCCCTCGGCGGTGCCGTCGTTGAGGTTCACGTGCGTCAGGCGAATGCGGCCGAAGCGCTCGTTCATCACGACCGGCGCGATGCCGCGACGCACCCAGGCGCGCAGGTCGCCGTCGGCCTCATGCTCGGTCTCGCCGCCGGAAAGCTCCGGGATCAGTTTGCCCAGACTTGGGAACAGCAGGCCAAAGCCGTGGTTTTGCGCGGTGATCTCCACGCGACGGCTCACCAGGTTCATAACCGGCTGGTTACCGCCACGGTGACCGAATTTAAGCTTTTCCATTTGGGCGCCACACGCCAAGCTGATCATCTGGTGACCGAGGCAAATGCCAAAGACCGGCACCTTGCCGATCAGCTGCTGCACCTGCTCATAGGTCTCCACCACGGCATCGGGGTCGCCGGGGCCGTTGGATAAAAAGACGCCGTCGGGATTCATGTCGAGCACCTCACTCGCGGGCGTATCCCACGGCACGACAGTAAGGTCGCAGCCGGCGCGGACGAGGCCCTCCAGAATGCCGCGCTTGACGCCGCAGTCGTAGGCGACCACGTTGTGGCGGGCGGGGGCGGCAGGGGCAAGCGCAAAGTCATGCGTAGCAGGCAGGTCGGCAGCTGCAAACTCGTGGGGCTCAGGGCAGCTCACGGTCTTGACCAGGTTCTCGCCCACCAGCGTCGGCGCTGCGGCCAGACGCTCGGCAAGCTCGACGACGTCAAAGATTTCCGTCGAGATAATGCCCATCTTGGAGCCGTTGTCGCGCAGGTGGCGCACAAGAGCGCGGGTGTCGACGCCCTCGATAGCGACGATGCCGTGGGCACGCAGGTACTCCGGCACGCTGACGGCCGAGCGCCAGTTGGAAGACGTGGCGCACATGTCGCGGACGATCATGCCGCGCATAGCCGGAGCGCTCGCGGGGCGGGCGGTATCACCGGGGAAGGCCGACTGGACGTCGGTCTCGTCGATGCCGTAGTTACCGATCTGCGGATAGGTCATGGTTACGATTTGGCCGGCATAGCTCGGGTCGGTCATGACCTCAAAGTAGCCCTCAAGCGAGGTGTTGAAGCAGACCTCGCCGGTCGCGGTACCCTCGGCACCGCATGCACGGCCATAAAAAATGGTCCCATCCTCAAGGTACAGGATGCAGGGACCGCAGGTGCCCTTGCTGGTTTTGGCCAGCATGCGCTGGCAAAGCTCGCTGGGCGCGAAGGTGCGGGCGGCAGCGCCCGCGGTATGGTTGTTCGCCATAGTTCTCCTTCCCGGTCTCACAGGACCGGCTTAAAGGTGTGTAGTTAGGCCTCGCGGTATTGTAACCGTAAGCATGCCTCATGGCGTTAATTTCATCGAAATGTTTACGAAATGATAATTATGACTTTCTATGCATAATGATTTTTCTAGGACGGGGATTAAAAATCATCCCGCGAGGCTTGTGGCTCACGCGGGATGATGACGTCTTACTTTTTCTTATCCTGCTCTAGCAGATCGGACGGCGTGCGGTCGGGCTTGCCACCGCGGAAGATCTCGCGGCCATGCAGACGATGCTCCAGGTCACGTTCGGCCTTTTCCTCGTCAATCTTGGTCTGGCTCACCGACGGGTCCTCAATCAGCGACGACACCGAGTTCACCTGCTTTTGAATGCGCTCGGAAATCGTGTCGTCCATACTCACGATATGCATCTTCCAGTCGATGTTCGTAGCGGTCGATGAGCTCTTGGTCCACACGAACGTCAGAATGGCGCTCTGATGACCCCTCGCGGGGAACATGCCAAAGAAGGAATCGTGCTGAATGTTGCTGTCCTCATCGATATAGGCGTGCACGTTGTACACCACGCGGTCAATCTTATCGTTGAGCAACGCGTTGGTCGCAAGTGCCGCAGCCTGAATCTGCCCGTTGGACAGCAGCTCGAGCTCGTTGGCAGACGACGTGTCCAACACCGTTACCTCGACCGTGCCTGTGCGCTCGTCCGCCTCGTCGACGGTAAAGTCGAGCGGGAACTGCGTAAAGCCGTTACCCCACTCAAGGCCGCCCTTCAGTGCCGTGGAAACGGTATCCACCGAAACACTCTCGGACAGGTTGGCAGTGTTCAGGCGACGCATCACGCCGTAGCCAATCTGCATGCCCACAATCAGTACAAGGATGCCGATGACCACAGCCATAGCGGTCTTCGTAATGGTATGGCTCACCTGCGAGCCCGAAGGGTCGTCCTCGGACAGCGGGTCGATCTGTTTTGTCTGGCTTGCGCGATCTTCGCTGCGAAGCTGCGCCAACGCCGCCTTGTCGCCGCGCTTGGCCGCTGCCTCTTTTTCGCGCATGCGCTCGGTGCGCTTTTTGGCAAGCGTCGGATCCAAAACGCCGGATGCGTCGATCTCGGAGAATAACTCCGTCACTTCTTCCGGAGTCAAAGGGTTCTTCTCAGCCATATACTTCCTGTCATATCAATCAGTCGAGCTCGTGCGCACGCGCACCTTCGAACTGCATTCGATAGTAACGGGCATAGGTGCCACCACGGGCGAGAAGCTGCTCATGCGTACCACGTTCCACAACGCGACCATGCTCGACGGTCGCAATCTCGTCGGCATGCTTAATGGTCGAGAGACGATGAGCGATGATGATCGTGGTGCGACCGCGCGCCAGGCGCTCGAGCGACTCCTGCACCGCCTCCTCGCTCTCGTTATCCAAGGCGCTCGTCGCCTCGTCCAGGATCAGGATCTTGGGGTTCTTGAGAAACACGCGCGCAATGGCTACGCGCTGCTTCTGGCCACCCGAAAGACGGCTGCCGCGCTCGCCCACGACCGTGTCGTAGCCCTGCGGCAGCGACTCAATGAAGGCATCGATATTGGCGCGGCGGGCGGCCTCGGCGATCTCTTCTGCCGTGGCGCCTGGCTTGCCGTAAGCGATGTTCTCGCCAATCGTACCGTCAAACAGATAGACATCCTGCTGCACCAGGCCAATGGCGCGGCGCAGGCTCCGCTGCGTCACGTCGCGCACGTCTTGGCCGTCGATGCTGACGGATCCAGCAGCCACGTCATAAAAGCGCGGCAGCAGCGAACACGTTGTGGACTTGCCACCGCCCGAGGGGCCAACCAGGGCAATGGTCTGTCCGGGCTTGATGGACAAATCCATATGATCGATAACAGGGCGTCCGTCGGCACTGCCCTCGCCCAACTCAACATCCTCGTAGCTAAAGCACACATCGCGATATTCAACCGCGCCAGCCGTCACCTGCAGGTCCGCGGCATCCGGCTTGTCCTGGATATCCGGGGCGGTCGAAAGTACCTCGTCCATACGCTTAAAGCCGGCGATGGCTTTCTGATACGTCTCAGCCGAGTTCACAAGCGTCTCGAGCGGGGTGCAGAACAGCGAAATGTAGAGCGCAAAGGTCGCCATATCGACCGGCTGCAGTTGGCCTTGCGCCACCAGCCAACCACCCAGCAGCACCACGATCACGTACAGCACACCCGAGAGCAGGCCATACGTCGCAGTGTAGACGCCCATGGCGTGATACATATTCTCCTTGGACGAAAGATAGCGGTCATTAGAGACGCGGAACTTGGAGTGCTCAGCTTCCTCGTTCGCAAAACTCTTGACCACGCGCATGCCGGCCAGCGAATCCTGCAGTTGAGCATTAATACCGCTGATCTTTTTGCGATTGTCGCTGAAGACCTCGCGCATGCGCATGTTCTGCCAAAACATAATGACCGCAAACACCGCCGTCACCACGGCCATGGCAAGCGCCAGCACCGGAGCGATGGTAAAGAGGATCACAAACGAGCCGACGATCTCGATACCGCAGATGATTATCCACTCGGGTACGTGATGCGCTGCCTCACAGATATCGAACAGGTCGTTGACCACGCGGCTCATCATGTCACCCGAGCTGTTGCGATCGAAATACGCAAAGCTAAAGCGCTCGTACTGATCGAACAGGTCCTCGCGCATCTTGGACTCCATGCGCGCGCCCATCACGTGGCCCCAGTAACTCACAAAGTAGCGGCAGGCGCAACGGATGGCATACATCAGCACCAGGCCAACCGCGATCATACCGAGCGCCTGCATAATAGCAGCCTGACCCTGGGTAAAGAGCCCGCCGGTCAGATTGCGCAGGATAATGGGAAACGCCAGGTCAATGGCGGCAAGCACCAGGGCGCAAACAGTATCGGCAACAAAAAGCCCCATCTGGGGCTTGTAATACGAAAGAAACCTCTTCAGCATGTGATCCTCAAAGATATATCAGCAACGTAAGGCCCTGGGACAAAGCAATCAGCAGTACTTGCCCCAGGGCTATCCCCACTCGTTAAAGCTCCGCGCCCCCAAGGCGATGCGCGATGCTATCGCAGGCCAAGGCGCCTACGACGGTCTTGGCATCTTCGATCTTGCCGTCGAGCACAGCGTCGATCAGCTCGTACAGCGGCACCAGATCCACGTTGACAAACTCGTCATCATCGGGATTGGGTGCATCGAACTCGAGCTTGGTGGCCAGGTAGATGTGAATGATCTCGTCACAGAAGCCGCAGGACGTGACAATCGACGTCAAAAAGCGAATGCGACCGGCCCTAAAGCCCGTCTCCTCGTGCAGCTCGCGCTTGGCGCAATCGAGCGGGTCCTCGCCTGGATCGAGCTTGCCGGCGGGAATCTCGACCGTCACGCGGTCGATGGCGGTGCGGTACTGACGCACCAGTACGATCTTGCCGCTCTCGGTCAGCGCCACAACGGCCGCCGCACCCGGATGGCGAACGATATCGCGGGCGCTACGGTGACCGTTGGGCAGTTCAACCTCAAGACGGTGGACGTCGAGGATCTTGCCCTTCCAGGTGCACTCCTCCGAAAGAATCTTCTCGTGCAGCTCGGCATCGTGCGGGTCGTCGTCGCCCAGCACCAGCGCCGGCTCGTCGGCGACCTCGCCACCAGGCTCGCCCTCGGCGTGCCCATACATGCGGCTGTCCTCTTCGACGATCTGTGCGTCCACGAGCTCTTCGTTCTTCTCGTCCATCCGTCTCATCCCTCTCGGACTTTAGGCATCCCAGGCGTCGCGGCCACGCAGCGCGCGCAGGCCGATGTCATGACGCAGGGTCTTGCCCTCAAAATCAATCTTCTCGCAGGCCTCGTAGGCAAGGTTGCGAGCGTTCTCGAACGTGTCGCCCAGCGCGGTCACGGCAAGCACTCGGCCGCCGTTGGTCACGAGCTGACCGTCCACCACGGCGGTGCCGGCATGGTACACGGTCACGTTCTCCATGGACTCGGCGTCGGCGATGCCGGTGATGACTTTGCCCTTCTCGTAGCTGCCGGGATAGCCCGCGCTCGTCAGGACAACAGCCACGGCCCACTCGTCACGCCAATCGAGCTCAATCTGATCAAGCTCGCAGTTGGCGCAGGCGAGCATAACCTCGACCAGGTCGTTCTTGAGGCGCGGCAGCACGACCTGCGTCTCGGGGTCGCCAAAGCGGGCGTTGAACTCCAGCACCTTGGGGCCGGCGGGGGTGAGCATAAAGCCGCCATACAGGCAGCCGCGGTAGTCGATGCCCTCGGCAGCAAGCTCGGCCACGGTCTGTTCCATGACCTTCACCATCGTGGCGTGCTCTTCGTCGGTCACGATGGGGACCGGGCTGTAGACGCCCATGCCACCGGTGTTGGGGCCCTTGTCGCCCTCGAGCGCACGCTTGTGGTCCTGCGAAGTGGCCATAGGACGCACGGTCTTGCCGTCGGTAAAGGCCAGCAGCGAGCACTCGGGGCCAACCAGCATCTCCTCAATGACAACGGTGTTGCCGGCATCGCCAAAGGTGCCGCCAAAGCACTCGCGCACGGCCTCCTCGGCCTGCTCGAGCTCAGTCGCCACGATAACGCCCTTGCCCGCGGCAAGGCCATCAGCCTTCACGACCAGCGGGGCGCCCTGCTCGCGCACATAGGCGAGAGCCGAAGCCTCGTCAGTAAACGAGCCGTAGGCGGCCGTCGGAATGCCGGCACGCTCCATGAGCTGCTTGGAGAATAGCTTGGAGCCCTCCATCTGAGCGCCCTCGGCACCCGGGCCAAAGCAGGGAATACCCGCCGCGCGCACGGCATCGGCTACGCCCGCCACGAGCGGAGCCTCGGGGCCAATCACCACGAGTCCGCATCCGTGGCTCTGGGCAAACGCCGCCACGGCCGCAGGATCGCAATCGTCGAGAACCACGTTCTCGCCGCAGCTCGCGGTGCCGCCGTTACCCGGCGCAATGTAGAGCTTGCCGGCGCGCGGTGATGCTGCGAGCTTAGCTGCCAAAGCATGCTCGCGGCCGCCGCTGCCCAACAACAGGATGTCGATGGTTTGAGTGTCCGCCTTCAAGGGTGCCTCCTCTATGGATGAACGGCCCGCTCCGCGCGAGCCCTTTGCAAGCAAATATACCCCTCAGCCGCCCGTCCGGGCTGCAAAGGGGTATATCGCAATAACCGAATAGTGCCGATTACTTCCAGAATCGGTTGATGACCTGCTCGCGACCGGCGCCGACGCCAATGAACGTCACGCGGGTGTGTGCCAGATCCTCGATAAATGCCACGTAGTCCTGAGCCTCCTGCGGCAGCTCCTCAAAGCTGCGGCAACCGGTGATGTCGCACTTCCAGCCCGGGAGCTCCTCGTAGATGGGCTTGGCGTGCTCAAAACGAACCTGATGCTCGGGCACGCTCGTGTAACGCTCGCCGTCGACGTCGTAGGCAACGCACACCTTGATGGTATCGAAGGCCGAAAGCACGTCGAGCTTGGTCATGGCGATATCGGTGAGGCCGTTAACACGCGAGGCGTAGTTGGCGATGGGGCCATCGAACCAACCGCAGCGACGGCGACGGCCGGTGGTCACGCCGTACTCATAGCCTTCCTCGGTCAGCGTATGGCCGGCCTCGGACTCATAGGAAAGCTCGGTGGGCATGGGGCCCGAACCGACGCGGGTGATATAGGCCTTCATGACGCCCAGCACGCGGTCGACATTCTTCATACCGACGCCAGAGCCGGTGATGGCGCCGCCGGCGGTGCAGTTGGAAGACGTCACGTACGGATAGGTGCCGTGGTCAATGTCGAGCAGCGTTGCCTGGGCGCCCTCGAACAGCAGGTCCTTGCCCTCGTCGATCATGTTGTTGAGCAGCAGGCTCGTCTCGGTGATGTAGGGGCGCAGGCGCTCGGCCATGGGCAGGTACTCGTCGCAGATCTGGTCCACGGTGTAGGTGGGCAGGTGGTAGATGAGCTCCAGCTCGGGATTCACGCGGGCAAGAGCGGTCTCCAGCTTGTCGCGGAACAGCGCCTCGTCCAGCATGTCCTGCATGCACAGGCCGATGCGGGCCATCTTGTCCTGGTAGCACGGACCGATGCCGCGCTTGGTGGTACCGATGTTCTTCTTGCCGAGCTTCTGCTCAAAAGCACCATCCAGATCGATGTGGTACGGCATGATGATGTGCGCGTTGCCACTGATCTTGAGGTTCTTGGTGGTGATGCCGTCGGCCTCGAACATGTCAATCTCCTCAAGGACAACCTTGGGGTTGACGACGCAGCCGTTACCGATCACCGACATATGGTCGGAATACATGATGCCGGAGGGCACCTGGTGCAGGCCGTACTTCTTGCCGTTGACGACGATGGTGTGGCCGGCGTTATTACCGCCCGAATAGCGCACGACGGCATCGAAGTCGCCGGCGACCAGGTCACAGATCTTACCCTTGCCCTCATCGCCCCACTGGGCACCGACCAAAACGGTTGACGGCATGTTTACTCCTTACATTCATGGACTGTCTACGCGCCACGCCGGCACGCAGAAGCACAAAACATTCCCAGTATACCCGTGCAACGGGCGCCTGTCCTACTCCTCGGTATGCGCCCCATCAAGCTCATAGAACTTGGTGGATGCCGGCAGGAACATCAGGTCGACGTCACCGATCGGGCCCGAACGGTTCTTGGCCACGACGATACGCGTAACGCCCTCGTCGGGTCGATCGTCACGCGAGGCCTCGGCCTCATCGGCGGAGCGGTCCAAGAACATAACGATGTCGGCGTCCTGCTCGATGGAGCCCGATTCACGCAGGTCGGACAGCTGCGGGCGCTTGCCGGTACGGGACTCGACCTGACGCGACAGCTGCGACAGCGCAATGAGCGGGATCTTAAGCTCCTTGGCCATGATCTTTAAACCACGCGACATCTCGGAGACCTCGACGGTACGGCTCTCGGAGCGACGTCCCGGCGGAGGACTCACCAGCTGCAGGTAGTCCAGGATAATGATGGCCTTCTCCTTGTTGTGGAGCATGCGGCGGCTCTTGGCGCGGATCTCGGTCACCGTGGTGCCGGGCGTATCGTCAATCAGAATGTCGAGCTTAGACAAGGTCTGCGTGGCCTCGTTGATATTGGCCCACTGCTCGGGGCTAATGCGGCCCGTACGGAAGTCGCTGATCGAGATCATGGCGTAGGCGCAAATCAGGCGCTGGGCAATTTCCTTGCCCGACATCTCCAGCGAAAAGAAGCCGACGGTATAGCCCGCAGCGGCGGCATTCAGCGCCAGGTTCAGAGCGAACGACGTCTTACCCACGGCAGGGCGGGCGCCGATAATGATGAGCTGGCCCTCGCGGAAACCCATGAGCATGCGGTCGAGCGACGGGAAGCCGGTGGGCACGCCCGCGGCCTGTCCACCGGCCTTACACACTTCCTCGGCCTCGTTATAGGCCTCGACCATAAACTCGGTCAGTGTCTTATAGCTCGACTTGACCTCGCGCGCCGTGACCTTAAGCAGCTTGCTCTCGGCCAGCTCCACGACCTCTTTGGTGTCGGTAGGGGCGTTATAGGCCAACGCGTTGATCTCGTTGGTGGCACCGATCAGCTCGCGCAGCATCGAGTCGCGACGGACGATGGCGGCATGGTGCTGCCAGTTCACGAGCGACAGGGTCTGACCCATCAGCTCCAAAATGTAGGCCTCGCCGCCCACGGCATCAAGCTTGTTGATGCTGCGCAGGTAATCAATCAGCGAGATAGAGTCGATGGGAATGCGGCTGTTGTACATATCGACCATCGCGGTGTAGATGGTCTTATGAATGGGTCGGTAGAAGTCATCGGGCTGCAGCTCGACCTGGGCCTCCTCGACCACCTCGGGCGACAGCAGCATGGCGGCCAGTACATTGGCCTCTGCATCTTGGTTTTGAGGGAGACCCAACTTGGAGCCACGGTCCTCGACCGTCAGCCCCGTCTCCCTTTCGTCATATGCCATGAGCATCCTCATTCATATCGCTTGCGAGCATCCATAGTATCAGCCACAGTCCCAAAACGGGCCGCGCCCCGGCAATCATCACCGAACGAAACGGATGAACGGTCCCGTATATAGGACTTCGACGCAACGTTCACCATGACACTCACTCAGCGCAAAAAACAAAAGGGCGCCCTGGTTTCCCAGAGCGCCCTTCTTAGAACAAGATTGTTGCGTTGCAGCAAATGCTACTCGGCAGCAGCCTCAGTCTCGACCTCGGCGGTCTCGGCCTCGGCGACCTCAGCGGCCTCCTCGACCTCAGCCTCGGCAGCGAGCTCCTCGGCGGTAACGCCGACGAGAACGACAACCTCGGCCTTGATCTCGCGGTACAGCGAGATGGCAACGGTGTGGGCACCGGCAACCTTGATGGGCTTACCGAGCTCGACGCGCTTGCGGTCGATGTCCATACCGAGCTGAGCCTTGATGGCGTCAGCGACCATAGCGGCGGTAACGGAGCCAAAGAGGATGCCCTCGTCGCCGACCTTGACGTCAACGGTGACCGTCTTGCCCTCGAAGGCAGCCTTGGTCTCGTTGGCGGTAGCCAGACGGACGGCCTCGCGCTTGGCGATGTTGTTGCGACGCTCGTCAAGCTGCTTGAGGTTGCCCTTGGTGGCGGCAACAGCGAGCTTCTTGGGGAACAGGAAGTTCTCAGCGTAACCCTGAGCGACCTCTACGACGTCACCCTCGCCGCCCTTGCCCTTGATCTCATCGAGAAGAATAACCTTCATGATGCGTCTCCCTTCTTAGCCGCGGTCGCGGTTGCCACGAGAGGAAACCACGGGGACGGTGTACGGCAGGAGAGCCATCTCGCGGGCGCGCTTGATGGCGTTGGCGATGTCATGCTGATGCTGCGTGCAAGCGCCAGTGACGCGACGGGGCTTGATCTTGCCACGGTCGGTCATGTACTTACGGAGAAGCTGAGTGTCCTTATAGTCGATGAACTCAGTGTTCTCCTTGCAGAACTGGCAGTACTTACGACGCGGCTGACGTGCAGAAAAATCATTAGCCATGTCAAAATACCTTTCATTTGGCAACTTCGGCGAACCGAAGCCGCCTCTCACTCAAAAATAGGTGAACAACCCTTAGAACGGGATGTCCTCATCGTAGACGTCGACCGCGGGCGGCGTAGCCACCGGCGCGGCAGGACGTGCTGCGGGCGCGGGAGCTGCGGGGGCGTAACCGCCCTGATCGTAGCCACCCTGGCCACCACGGGAGCTCATAAACTCGATCTCATCGACGATGACCTCAAGCTTGCTCCGGCGCTGGCCGTCGCGCTCCCAAGAGCTGTAGCGCAGCTTGCCCTCGATCGCGACCTTGTTTCCCTTTGCCAGGAAACGGCTCACGGCCTCGGCGCGGGTGCCGAACATGGTGCAGTCGACAAAGTTGGGATAGTCCTCCCACTCGCCAGTCTGCGCGTTGCGGCGACGATCGTTCACGGCAACGCCAAAGGACAGAACCTGGGTTCCGCCGGCGGTGGCGCGCAGCTCGGGATCGCGGGTGAGGTTACCGGTGATGTTCACTCGATTGATGCTCATAACTCACTACTTCCTCTTGGGGCACAAGCCCAGTCCAAAACGACAGTCTTACTCCTGGTCGTCGCGACGGACGATCATGTGGCGGACCACAGCGTCGGTGATGCGCAGGACGCGATCAAGCTCGGCGATCTGGGTAGGATCTGCGTGGAAGTTGATGAGGGTGTAGTCACCATCGGTGAGGTCGTTGATCTCGTAGGCGAGCTTGCGCTTGCCCCACTCGTCAACGGAGTCGACCTTGCCAGCGCCCTCAGCGATCGTGGTATCGATACGCTTCATAACAGCGAGACGAGTCTCGGGGTCGAGCGACGGGTCAACAAAGAACAGCAGTTCATAAGCCTTCATATTGTCACCTCCTCTGGGCAAATGTGGCTTCAGGTCGTGAAGGTGCGCCTGAAGCAGGAAAAGACTTGGTAATAATATCTTTCAACCTCCTAGGCTGCAAGAATATGCAGCTACAACCTCATGACCTCCACATATGCCCATACTCGCACGACGTTTCATGCGCATTCCAACCAAATGCTGACCAAAAGCTTGACGGATCTGTGGACAAGATGCGGTGCCGTGAGGACAAGCTGAGCCAAGTCGCAGGTCAACGGGCGCATGGTTGTGGTCGCAAAATGCATACCAGTGGCCCACAGCACCACCCAAAGATTTTTAAATTCATTGCCAAATCGCTTATAAATACCCCTTTTGAACAATTGAGTTGATCAACTACGCTGGTCGGAAGCCGTTTTTTGGCATCTCAAACCCCGCTGCAACGCCAAACGCGGCCAAGCGTTTTAAAAAATGCCAACTTTTCTGTTTGCACTTTGCGATTCCTCGTGTATACTGACTTTCGCATTTAACGGAGAGTTGTCCGAGTGGCCGAAGGAGCACGATTGGAAATCGTGTAGGCGTCAAAAGCGTCTCCAGGGTTCAAATCCCTGACTCTCCGCCAGTTAATTCCAAAGCAGGCCTTCGAGCCTGCTTTGTTTTTACCCCACGCGGAGGGGTGGCAGAGTGGTTGAATGCGGCGGTCTCGAAAACCGTTTGGCCTGTATAAGGTCACGAGGGTTCGAATCCCTCCTCCTCCGCCATTTTGGTTGAGAAAGCTCCCAGATCGGGGGCTTTTTTCTTTTAAGTCCCTTACAAGCAAATACGGCGGAGGAGGAGGGATTCGAACCCGCCAGGGCGCAAAGCGTAAAGAAAACGCGCCAGTGGCGCGTTTTTAGCGCAGCGCGGTCGGCGTAAGCCGACCGGATAAATTTTGAGCAAAGCTCAAAATTTGGACATCCCTCCTATTCGACCACGCCCCCATCGCGTTCAGCATCAACCCGGATCCCCAAACATGGAACCTATGACCGTACCCAGTCCCGACCGTTTGCCGAGCAATAGGGTCGCAATCGGCGCCGAACATGTACTATGTACGGGCATTGTCTAAACCCGTAACTCAAAGGACCCCATCTTGCCCGTTGCCGCCGCTATGATCGTTACCGCACACGCCTCGGATGCCATGGTTGCCATCCCGTTTTGGCTCGAGATGTTCGCCGTCGTCGCGGCATCGATCTCGGGCGTGTTGGTCGCACGCGAGCACAAACTCGACCTGGTGGGCGCCGTCGCGCTCGCCGTGGTCTGTGGACTGGGCGGCGGTCTTTTGCGCGATATGACGCTGCAGGTGGGCAACGTCTACATCCTCAACCAACCGATGGCGCTCCCGCTCTCCATCGCCACCGCGGCCATCATCTACATCTTCCCGGCAATCGTCGACAAGCCCGAAAAGCTCATTCCCCTGCTCGATATCATCTCGGTGGGTATTTATGCGGCAACCGGCGCAGACAAGGCGCTGGTCTACGGCTTTGCGCCGGCGGTGTGCATCATGATGGGCTTTTTTACCGCGGTGGGCGGCGGCATGCTGCGAGATGGTTTTATGGGTGTGGTGCCGGGTATCTTCCAGCGCACCAACTTCTATGCCATCGCGGCCATCGCCGGATCGGCAAGCTATGTTTGCCTTGTCATGAGCGGCTTGGTCAGCAATGTCGTCGCACTGGTCGTTTGCGTCGTGGTGACCATGGGACTACGCTGGCTGTCGCTGCGCTTTGATATCAAAAGCCCCACCGAGGATGACATCGCACGCTTTTTGCATCGCAAAAAGTAGGTAGCGCGGGCTCATCCTTCGAAATGCAACCGAGAAGTTCTTTTAGAGCGCCCACGCGTTGGGTACCCTGTTAGGTATATGCCGAGTATCTAACGAAGGATTCACTATGCCCTGCAATCAACTCCCGTTGACCCAGCTCCGTAAAGCATGGGGCCGCATCACCATCCTATTCGCGCTCATCGCGCTGGCGATCACCGTGCTTCCCACGGCGTCGTTCGCCGGCACGGACACCGCAGGAAACGTACTTGCGACCGACAATGACGCCAATCCGTCCGGCGTCGAAGGTGACCTGTACTGGGCAGGTCAGGCCCTCAACTTGGATGATGTGTCCATCGGCCGCGATATCATCGCCGCGGGCGATACCCTCTCGATCCGTGACTGCACAGTGGGCGGCGCCGTCCGTCTGGCGGCACGCACCATCGACATTGCCAAGACCACGGTTGATGGCAGCGTGACCGTCGCTGGCCAGCATGTCGTGCTCAATTCCGACAGCACCGCCAACTGTTTCTACGCGATAGGCGAGACGGTTGCCCTGCGAGGCTCCACCAAGTCGGCAGCGCTTGCGGGCGACACGGTGACCATCGATGGCACCGTCAAGGGCGATGTCGAGGTTTGGGCCGACAAGCTCATCCTGGGCAAGAACGCCCACATCACCGGCACCGTGAACGCGCACGTCTCCGAGGACCCCGAGCGCGCCGCGGGAGCCGAGGTCGGTGCGCTCAAGATCGACCGCACCGAGAACGAGGATACTTCCACCGTTAACGATGTCATCGGCGGTATCGTCGCCGCGGCACTCTCGACCTGCTTTGTCGCTCTGCTGCTCGAGCTCATCTTTCCGCGCGCGACCGCCAGCGCCGCCGGCATGCTCCACCAGCGCTCCATGCCCCTGTGGGTGAGCGGTCTTCTGGGCACGATTGCTATCGTCCCCGCCGTCCTACCGCTGATTATCTCTATCGCTGGTCTGTCGCTTGCCGGAACCCTCTTGTGCGGCGTTATCGGCATCGCGTTGATGTCGAGTGCCTTTGCGGGGTGCGCGATCGCCCGCATGGTTGGACACAACCAAAACCGCTACGCCATGGCAGCCGTGGGCGGCGTAATCGCAGGCGCCCTCACGGGGCTTCCCCTCGTAGGTGACTTCATCAGCGGCGTGGCCTTTGTCTTTATGCTCGGTTACATCATCCAAATCATCTGGCGCAACGCCCGCGTCAAGCCGCAGCAGCCGGCTAACACGCCAGGACTCCCCACCGCTTAGCCGCCAACCACCACAAAGGGACCAGGCACCTTTGTGGTGGTGCAGACCAGCTCAGTCCCTATGCACAAAAAGGGCGCCGACCATTACGGTCGACGCCCTTTCTTGTTAGACGCTATAAAGTCCAGCGCTTATTTGTTGACCTGGCCGGCGCGGACGGCGGCCTTCTTGCGGTCGGTGGCGTTGAGCAGGCGCTTGCGCAGGCGGATGTTCTTGGGGGTAATCTCAACCAGCTCGTCGTCGGCGATGTACTCCAGCGCCTCCTCCAGCGAGAAGGTGCGGGGCGGCACCAGCTGAACGGAGATATCGGAGGTCGAGGAACGCTGGTTGCCCAGGTTCTTGGTACGGGCGATGTTGACGACCATGTCGCCAGCCTTGCTGCGCTCGCCCACGATCATGCCCTCGTAGCACTCGGTGCCCGGCTCAACAAAAAGCTGGCCGCGCTCCTGCAGCGTACCCAGAGCATAGGCAACGGCCTTCTCGGTGGTCATGGAGATCATTGCGCCGTTCTGACGGTTGCCGATCTCGCCGGCGTAGGGACCGTACTCCAGGAAGGTGTGGTAGAACACGCCCTCGCCGTGGGTGACGTTCATGATGCGGTTCTTAAGGCCCATGATGCCGCGGGTCGGGATCTTAAACTCGAGGTGCGTCACGATACCCGAGGTATCCATGCTCGTCATGATGCCACCGGAGGTACCGAAGACCTCAACGACCTTGCCCGAGTACTCGTCCGGGCACTCAACGACGGCCTGCTCGACAGGCTCCATCTTGTTGCCGTTCTCGTCCTTCTTAAACAGAACGCGGGGACGGCCGACCTGGAACTCAAAGCCCTCGCGGCGCATGGACTCCATCAGAACGGACAGGTGCAGAATGCCGCGGCCCGAGACCTCGACGCCGCTCTTGTCCTCGAGCTCCTCGATCTTCATGGTCACGTTGTTCTCGGCCTCGTTGAACAGGCGCTCCTTGAGCTGACGGGCGCCCACGATGTCTCCGTCGCGACCGACGAGCGGGGAGGTCGAAGCCTCGAAGACGATGGACAGGGTCGGCGGGTCGATCTCGATGGGCTCGAGCTCGACGGGGTTCTCGGGATCGGTGTAGACATCGCCGATATCGGTGCGGTCGATGCCCACGACGGCGGCGATGTCGCCGGCGCCGACTTCCTGGCACTCGGTGCGGCCCAGGTAGTCGAAGGTAAAGAGCTGCTTGACGGTAGCGGTGGCGCTGGAGCCGTCGTTCTTCACAACCAGAATCTGGTCGCCCTGATGGATGGCGCCGGAATACACGCGACCGATGCCGATACGGCCAACGAAGTTGGAGTGGTCGATGGTCACGCACTGCATGGCCAGCGGAGCGTTCTCGTCAACCTCGGGCGCGGGCATGTCGTCGATGATCATATCGAGCAGCGGATACATGTCCATGTTGCCGTCGTTGGGATCAAGGCGGGCAAAGCCATTCATGGCGCTGGCGTAGACCACGTGCTCCATGGCGAACTCAAGCTGGTCGTCGGTGGCGCCCAGGTCGGCCATGAGGTCCAGGCAGTCGTTGTAGGCCTTCTCGGGGTTGGCGCCCGGACGGTCGATCTTGTTGATGACGATCATGATCTTAAGGCCGGTGTCGATAGCGTGACGCAGCACGAAGCGGGTCTGGGGCATGGGGCCCTCAAAAGCATCGACCAGCAGCAGGGCGCCGTCGGCCATACGCAGCACGCGCTCGACCTCGCCGCCGAAGTCGGCGTGGCCCGGGGTGTCGATGACGTTGATCTTGACGTCCTTATACTCGATAGAGATGTTCTTGGCGAGAATCGTAATGCCGCGCTCGCGCTCCTGGTCGTTGGAATCCAGGACGCGGTCCTCGACCTGCTGGTTGGCACGGAAGGCGTCCGTGGCACGCAGGAGCTTGTCGACCATCGTCGTCTTGCCGTGGTCGACGTGGGCGATGATGGCGATGTTCCTCAGATTGTCTACGCGCATGTAGTTCCCCTATCTTCTATCCATATACAAACGGCACGCGTATGCGGCCCGCCCAGCGATACAACGCTCAGCGGGAATATTGAGCCTTTTACCGAAAACTCGTTTATTTTAGCGATTTTAGATGAGAGGGGTTTCCTCACCTGCAGGTTCAGGGTCGCTCCACATAAAACCATCGCCGGCGCCCATGCCCTCATACAGCACATATGCCGAAAAACCGCTCTCGAGCGTCGTCTCGAAAAAGCTCACGAGCAGGGCGTCATGGTAGCCGCCATCGATCTCGACGCAGCCGGTGTAGCCGATGGCATAGCGGACGATACGGCCCAGGCCCTCGTCCTTAAGACCCATCTTGTGCTCGGAGATAAAGTTGGTGGCCGCCTCCAGGCACGCCTCTTCGCCGTCCTCGTCGAGCGCCGCCAGATAACGGTTGGAAGCAGCATCCTCAATTGCCACGACCACGCCAGGGTTTTCACCGGCGGCAAGGTCGTCCAAGAACGCGCCGATCAGATCGCACACCATGGCGTCGAGCTCGGCGGAGACGTTACCGGCATCCTGCATATCCTGTGCCATCTTTAGACCTTCCCATCGAGTCTGACGTCGTTACAGTTCTTGTGCCTCGGCGGCGATCTTGGCGGCAGCGTCGCGGGTGCGCATCATGTCCGCCGCGCGCTTGTCGAGCACCTTGATCTGACTGGTCAGCATGACTGCATCGACCACGCCCCAGATCACCAGGCCCGTAGAGATCGAAAACCCAAGCGCACCAACTGTACCACGAAGGCGTGAGCAGATTGCCGCGACAAGGGCGGAGACGACAACCATCTTGATAAACGAGCCGCGGCGCTCGCGGAGCGTGCGGGCCTGCGTCACATAGGCAATGCGAGCCGCCTCAGAAGCCTCCGAGCGCATCTGGGCCTCGCGGGCGATCGCAGCCGCCTCAGCCGACATACCGCCGGCCATCAGCGAACGCTCCGCATCCTGGCCGCCCCGCATTTAGAAGTCATCGGGCGAGAGCGTATGGACGAACTCGTCGAACTTCTCGAACTCCTGCTCGTCGTCAACTTCCTCGGTATGGGCAGAAACAGTGCCCAGGCGATTCATGATGTCGTCCTCCACAAACATGGGGGCATTGCTGCGCACGGCAAGGGCAATGGCATCACTGGGACGGGCATCGATCTTGCGCTCGTCACCATCGGCCAGTACGACAATCGTCGCGTAGAACACCGGCGGCTCGGCGCGAACGATCTCGATGCGCTCGAGCTTGGCGCCCAGGGCGCCAACAGTATCGAGCAACAGGTCATGGGTAATCGGGCGATCGGCGCGTCCGCTGTCGATGCCGCGGCTGATTGCCGCAGCCTCAAACGAGCCAGTCTGGATGGAGAGGGAGCGCAGCGGCGCGGGGGAATCCGACTTGCTGCAGCGTTCGCGAAGCACGATAAGCGATGGCACGGGACCGGCGGCCATGACGATGGTCTCTATGTCGACACGAACCATGGAACACCTCCGGTACGTAGCGGTTAACACGCGGCGGCCCGCCGCGTTGAATAGCTATACTACCCAAACTTTCGCGTAGCACACAAAATCAAAGTAGTTAATTTGGGACAGAGCTTTTTTGACTACCTTCTGTGGCTAATCAGAACCACCCTTAAAAAGGGTGGTTTGCTCTTAGGGTATAACCCACGGGCCCCGGGCTCGCGTCTAAAGGCGCGGGCCCGGACTTCGTCCAGGCC
>JAGZFB010000004.1:0-151524 GCA_018368055.1 Collinsella sp.
CGCTCTCCGACCGCGTCGCCGACCCGGAGGACGGGCTCACGCAGGTCACGGTCGTGGACGACCAGCTGGGCCGCCTGACCTTCACGCGCGACATGGCCGCGGCCATCTTCCACGTGCTGGAGAACAAGGCCCCCTACGGCACCTACGGCTGCACCGGCTCCGGCGCCGTGAGGAGCTGGGCCGATATCGCCCGCGCCGTCTTCGAGGCCGCCAACGGCAACGGCGAGAAGGTCGTGCCGGTCAGCACCGCCGACTACTACGCGAGCGCCGCGGGCCCCATCGCCCCGCGCCCGGTCCACTCCGCGCTCGACCTTTCCAGGCTCGAGTCGGTCGGGTTCCACATGCCCGACTGGGAGGAAGAGCTGGGGGAGTACCTCAAGACGCTCTAGTCGCCGCTATTGAATTGACGAGAGTAAAAAAGCCGCCGCTTGTTAACGGCGGCTTTTCTTATGCGTGGCGTATAGCCCCGCTGCAAAAAGCGGCAAATGTCGCATGGTTTACTCTAAGCCTTACAATTACGACCAGATTCTTTGAAGAGGGCCTTGCTTAATTAGTTATTTACTACTGAGTTTAGATAAAACGCTAGAACCTAAAGCAAATGACCTAAGACCAGCTTTTTGCTTACTGATCTTATCAACGACATAGCTGATAAGATCAAATGGCACCGGAATGGTCTAGGCGTATTCTTTGTTTTCTATCCAGGTGGCGTAGAAGTCCACTCTGCCCGAGGGGGCCGTGCCCGACACCTTCCCCCCGTCGACGTAGCGGTAGAAGCTCCGCCCCTCCGGCAGCGCCCCGCCGTCCAGCTTCGCCCACCTGCCGTTGCCCGCGGCGTCGATGACGAACCACGCGTCGTCGCAGTCGCGGTGGGCCTTCCAGCCCGCGAACGCCATCGGCCCGCAGGAGAAGCCCAGCGCCGACGACGTCAGCGTGGCGGTCGGCGTGCCCACGACGACCCTCGTCGTCCTGGCGACGGCGGGCGCCGCGTCCGACCCGTGGTAGCGGATCGTGTAGGATGCGGGCTCCTTCCAGGTGGCGTAGTAGTCGAACCTTGATATCCACTTGTACCCGGATTGCATGGCAACGATAGAATTGGCAGCAAGATCGGCCTTGGCGTTGGTCGTCTTCCACTCGCGCAGGTTCATCGCAAAGGCGACGATGCCGTTCTGGATGCCACTGATGCTGGGCGGGAAAGACTGGTTGTCGGCGTCGATAGAGAACTTGTTCTCCTTTGCGTCGAGGTGCTGCTGGATGCGATCGGCGTACTTGGCGGCCCATTCGTCGGCCTTGCCATTGTGGACGAAGTAGTTGTCTTTGAGGCTCGTCGAGCGGGTGGCGTACCCGTCGGCAGTGTAGATTTTGGCGTGTCCCTTGTGCGCGATTGCCATGAGTTCATCGGTGATACAGAAGTACAGGTGGCGCTGGTCAAGGTCGCCATAGAAATTGTCGGATGTGTCGTCCCAGGTGCAGTCGACCTGGTACCATTTTCCGTCGAGCTTAACCGCATTCCAGGTGTGGCCGTCATAGGTATCGCGGGTCTCTGAATTAATGATGCCGACAGCGGTGAGCAGCTTGGAATAGGCGCTTTCATACGCCTGACAGGTGCCCACGCCGCGCGTGAGTGCGCTCTCGGCAGATGACCACTTCAGCGAGTTGTCGTACTCAAGCTGATTTAGAAGCCAGTCATGAAGATAAAGGGCCATTTCATATTCAAAGCCATTTGTGTTTTGCTTGGCCTGGGACACTGCCTTATTAACAATACTCGCAACACTGGGATACGCATCATCTGCAACCTGGATATATGTGTTGGTGCGCAAGTAGTAAACGCCCGACGCCTTGTCCATGAGGTAAAAGCGGAAGTTATATGATCCGGTAGCCATCGTTGCGAACGTAAAGTCGTGGCTAACGCACGTGTCGGTGTACTTTGTCCACTCTCCGCGGCTTGGGTCGGCGACCGACTCGTAGACGTACTCATTGGGGTTGGAGTACGCGGGCGCATCCATGCGGAAGAGATAGCTGCCACTGCCACCCGTAGCGCTCACATGGAAAGTCATTGGCTGTCCAAGTACTGGTTCGTTCCATTCGACGGTGAGGGTGACACTGCCGCTGGTGGCGCTATCGCTGTGCTGATATCCATTTGCTGCGGTCTCTGTGGCTTGTTCCGAATCAGGTGACATATCGGAAGCCAGGGAAGCCTGAGGTTCCGCCTGATGTGAAATTTGATTCGCAAGATCGGAATCATTTTTGATGGACTTATTGTCGATCTCGCTCGTATCGATGTCGCTTGTTAAGCTGCCGCCCGAATTGTCCGCTACACCAGTATCAACCTGCTCTAGGGTGTTTTCTTGCCGCTGTTCTTCTTCCGCTATAACCCTTACGGGTATTGCTGCGCTAAACATGGATACGCAAAGAACTGCACAGAGCGAGCGGTAAAAGACTCGTTTCATAGCGGTGCCTCTCGATAAGGTGGGCGCCAAGGCCCGGAGGCGGCGCCAGGCCAACACTCCGTGTATATGTAAGTGGGGTTATTTTACGGTAACGTCAGTCAACATCTGCGAACTTTTTGGACAAAGTTGGGGAGGGGAGATGCTTGGTTAAATATGCCCTGAGTTTAGAATCTATAAAACAACTGTCTGTACTGGGAGGCATCCGGACTAATGGGCAAAATCGAGCAAGAGCGTTGTATCGGCGCAGATTATGACACTGATAGTTGCCTAATTATTATTGGAAACGGATTTGATCTATATCATGGCCTATCGACCAGCTATTCGGATTATCGTGACTGGTTGCTAGACCATGATGAGCGAGTGGTCGCTGACTTCGAATCATTTGGCTACGCGACGGAATGTCTCCTCCACGAGAGCAGTCTTAGCTGCAAATCCAGCTCCATGGAGGAGGGCGATCGTCGATGGAGCTCTCTCGAAGAATCACTCGGTATTGAATGGGACGACCTTTGTTATGAAACACTCGAACACGCGTATCCTAATCTAACCGATGACAATCCAGGATGGGACGATTTCTGGATTGAGCTGCAGGTGCGTCTTGAATACTTGAAAAAGCTCACCAGGGATCGTTTTAGGGAATGGGTAGAGTCAATCGATGTGTCTAAAGCAAAACCTGTTCTTGATTTACCGGACACTGCTTCGTTCATTTCCTTTAATTACACCCCAACGTTGGAGCATGTCTATGGTGTTCGTCCGGATAGAATCCTCCATATTCACGGCAGTGTCTTAAATAAAGACGAGCTTCTTCAATTTGGCTCTCCCGACAATAATCCTTTCGAGCTTCAGAAGATGCTTGAAGACAAATATGGAATGGATGATTTTTACGGTGCAACTATTCAGCAGGGTGTAACAGTTGCATGTGATCGCTGTGCAGATACATGGAAAAACATCGAGGGCAACTACGACGCCCTTAACCATTTCTTGGACACCCTTGCCAAGATTAATACAGTAATTATCATGGGCAACTCGTTCGACAAAGTCGATAAGCCGTACTACCGTGACGTTCTGGCTCCACGCTACCGCGATGCCGAATGGGTCTTTTGCGAGTACGATTCCAACGAGGATAAGCAGTATGGTATTGACAAATTTTGCCACGAGCTTGCCATCTCAAACTACCGCATGACCAGTTACATGGAGTTTGACAAGACAAGTCCGCTTAGCAATTAGATACAGCTTTAAACATAGCCAACAACAGTTATTTCACTCCACTTTGAAGAAGTATTATTATTACGAGCATGTAAGAATCGATAGGTTAAGACTGCTCTCAGAAGTGTTGTTACGTTGGGAAGGTGGACAATCTTGTCATCTTATTTATTAGACCCAGCGTGGAAATCTTGGTATAAAGCAAAACATGAGGTACGCTATTATTGTAATTCTGGAGAAGAATTCGAGGAATATATAACTTCAGTTTTACGCCGCGAATATGATGATTTCCTAAATCCTTCACCGATGGGGCAAGGCGGTGACGGAGGCTGCGATGGTCTTGCGAAATCAGGTCGAATTCTGTTCGCCTGCTACGGGCAAAGAGCTCAATCTAGGCAAGACCAAAAAACAAAGGATAAGTTAATACATGACTTTGAACGCGCTCTTGACGTGTGGCCTTCATTTGAAGAATGGCAATTTATCACCAACGCGTCTTTCGGTCCTCAACCTGTAAAAGTACTTCTGGAGTTTCAACGAGATCACGAGGCTGGGTCCGATAGACCGATTCGCATTAGAGTCATAAAAGACTCCGACATGTTCTGGGATGAACACGTTTCACGCTTGGACCAAGGATCTCTAGATACATTGTTTCCAGGAGCTCCTCATGCCCAATCAGCCGAATTGGAGGAAATTGTTGACCTAATCAACGAGCTCCATGATTTTCCAATTCTAGACAGTACGCCTGCTGAACTTAAACCTGTCTCTAATAAGAAAATGTCATATAACCAGCTTTCATGGGCAAATATATGCGAGCTTAACGAGGGACGTATTTCGTCGCCGAGGATTGACAACTGGTTCAATAGTCAACCTAACCCTGAGCTACGAGACGAAACAGCCAATACCTTTAATCGAATATATTTAAATGCAAAGACTGAAACTGATAGGCCTTCGGAAATATTGAGCCGAATATACATTGCAATCGCAGGCTCTGATTTCAGTTTAGACAGTGGGAGAGCCAATGCCGCTTACGCTCTCGCGGCTTACTTCTTCGACACTTGCGACATATTCGAAAGCGTTCCAGAGGAGGAGTCTTGATTCTCCCAACAAAGGGAATCACGCCAGACAGGAGTATTCTTGCCGTCGGCAGTGATCTTTTGGATCTATTGGATAGTCCTCTAAGTGTTTCTAACTTATGGTCTCGCTATTTAAATCTTAGAAAACAGTTGGGGCTTGAAAGGCCCGTCAACTTTGACTGGTTTGTTCTGACTCTCGATTTTCTATTTTCAATCGGAGCAATTAATCTTGACGACAGGGGAAGACTGGTGAAGCACCGTGTATCTTGATTGTCTAGGGTCTGATGACCCCCGTTTCAAGAGACTGGAATTTCATAGTGGGTTCAATCTAATACTTGCAGATAAAACTGAAGGCTCTGGCGCTACCGATAGTCGAAATGGCGCCGGTAAGACAAGTATTATTAGGCTGCTCAGATATCTACTGGGCGGCAAATCTACGCCATGGATCAATAATTTAAAAGAATATACTGAAGGTGAATTTTATGCCAAGTTCATCGTGGGCAATAAGCCCATTGTGGTTAAACGCGCACTAGGAACCAATGAAATCATTTGCAACAACTCCACTTTGGACACTAAGTCGTATCAAAACCAAATCGGAATAGAACTATTTGGGTTCAACCACAAACACGTTAAGCCAACCGTTGCCCAAGTCTACAGTCATTTGATTAGGGAAGACTTTTCTGACCCCATTAAGATACACCCCTCTGAAAGCCATCAGGTATCTGGCGCGCGCATTGGTTATTATTTAGGCATATCCGAGAAAGCGCTTGAAAAAGCCGCTGTTGCATCTTCCTTCGAGTCTAATAAAAAGGCTTTAAATAAAGCAGTGAAAGACGGCATCATCGGAGGCCTTGGCCCTAATAAGGCAGAATGTAAATCCGATTTGGCCTCACTTGAGCAACGCCGCGATAGGCTCGCAAATAGGCTAACGTCATTTCAAATCGATGAACACTACTTAGGGCATCAATCACAGGCGGATAAACTTAGTCAAGAGATTGTCCAGCTCAACGATACTGGTATTTCACTAAGATCACGTCTAAACGCTCTAGAAGTCGCCACCAAACAAGACTTTACGACATTAGACAACGCCCTTGTATCATCGAGAATTGAGCGGCTTTATAAAGAAACCGGTGCAGTATTACCGAATTGCGTTTTGAAATCATTTCAGGATGTAATGGAGTTTCATAAATCGGTTACTAGAAATCGCAAGCTTTTCCTTGAAGAAGAGTTGCATAACGTGCAAGAGGAACTTCGCGAAAACGATAAACTTGTTCAGAAGCTTGACGAGGAAAGAGCGGAGATACTCGAATTATTGAGTACTTCTATGGCTCTTGAAGCTTACACAAAGGCGCAGGAAGACCTTACTGATCTGGATGCACAGATTGCCAAGCTTAAATTAAGAATAGAAGATTATGAACGCCTAGAAGATATGGATTCTTCTTTGAAGCGCATGAGGCTTGATGCAATTGAATCGGTTAAAACTGAGCTTAAAGATAATGATGATGCTATTAACGGAATTACCAGTCTGTTCGTTTCCATCTGCGAAGAAATATATTCCGATCGAAAGGCTCGACTGCTTTTTGAGGTAACCAATAAGGGCGTATTGAAGGTTGAACCGAAGATTGATGGTGACGACTCAAAAGGAATTAAAGAGGTTTCTATTTTTGCTTTTGATCTAGCGTGCGTCATCATCGGTAGCAAAGGAGGATATATACCAGGTTTTCTGATTCACGATAGCCATTTATTCGACGCTATGGATGATAGGCAGTTGTGCTCGTGCTTGAATATAGGCGCTAGGCTTTCTGGCGAGTATGGACTTCAATACATTGTGTTGTTGAATACAGATAGACTTGAGGCGGCCGAAATAATCGGGTTTGACAGGGCAAGTTATCCCATTGAACCCATTTTGACCGACAAGGGCGGTGACGGCGGTCTATTTGGGTTCAGATTCAACTAGAGGGGCAAGTCTCATTATTGAAACACTCCAACCGCGCCTGCAAGGACTTTGCCGCTGACGAAGCGCCGCAGATGTTGTGGGGCCACGTATACGCCGGCAAGCCGAAGCCGGTCGTGGGCGTCTACCGCCTGACGATGAAGTCCAACTCCGTCAACTTACGCGTAAGCTCCATCCAAGGAGCCATGAAGCGCGTGAAGGCCAAGGGTGTGACCGTGGTGGTCTACGAGCCCACGCTGAACTCGCCGGAGTTCTTCGGGTCCGAGGTCATGCGCGACCAGGAGGCCCTACACGAGGAATCTGTTTAAGAGGGATTAAAGGAGAGCTGCTGCCGGCACTTGTTGGTCGGGCTTACTCTTCAAGAATAAAACTTTACGCGGGTACGGAGGTGTATTGGCTAACGCCGATGCGCCCCCGTACCCTGCTATTTTCGTCATCTGCAGTAATAGACACTCACTGAAGTCGCTCTTCTTAGGCTGCGTCTCAGTCATAAGTGGATGCGGGGCTCCACAAGCGGGTAAGACCCTGTATCTTTTAAATCCAGTACAATTCATCGAACATCGTCAGCTTTGGTTACAGTGCCTTGAAGAACTGTAACTGAACGTTACAAAATAGGGAAACATTGCGTTTTTAGGAGGCTCAATTGCCAGTCGACTGATCGCGTCGAAAATGTTGGTGTAAGGGTGACGCCCTAGCGCCCGTTTAACGAAGAACGGCCTTCGTCCTAGAATCTGAAATCACCACAACAACAGGTTCTAGGAAAGGACGAAGACCGCTATGGAAATCTTATCAGACCCGACGCCGGACATGCTCGCCATGCCCCGTTTCGACGACGGCGCCATCGACATGCAGGAGCTGCTCAGGCGTCTCGCCGAGCAGGTCGTGAACGCCGTGATGGACGCCGAGGCCGACCAGCTCTGCGGTGGCGGGGGGAACAGCCGAAACGGCTACCGCGAGAGGTCGCTCGCCACCTGCGTCGGCACGCTGACGCTGCGCATCCCCAAGCTGCGCTCCGGCAGCTTCTTCCCCGAGGACGTGCTCGAGCGCTACCAGCGCGTCGACCGCGCCCTCGTGGCCGCCGTGGCCGAGATGTACGCCACGGGCACCAGCACCCGCAAGGTGCAGAGGGTGGCCGAGAAGATGGGCGTCTCCAGACTCTCGAAGGACCAGGTGGGCGCCATCGCCTCGAGCCTGGACGCAGACATCGAGGACCTGTGCGCAAGGCCGCTCGGCGGCTCGCCGGTGCCCTACGTCTGGCTCGACGCGACCTACGTCAAGTGCCGCCGCGAGGGGCGCGTCGCCTCCACCGCCGTGGTCACCGCCATCGGCTGCGATGCGGGCGGCTGGAGGCGCGTCCTGGGCGTCGACGTGGTCGACACCGAGTCCTACGACTCGTGGCTCGCCTTCCTGCGGGCTATCCGCTCGCGCGGGGCGGCGGGCGTGCGGCTCGTCGTCTCGGACGCCCACCCGGGGCTCGTCCGGGCGCTCGGCGAGGTCTTCCAGGGCGCCGCGTAGCAGCGCTGCGCGGTCCACCTCATGCGCGACTGCATGCGCGAGGCCGGCTCCTGGCAGCTCAGGCGCCGCGTGGGCAGGATCGTGTCGCAGGTGTTCCGCGGGCGCGACGCCGCCACCGTGACGGCCATGTACCACGCGGCGTGCGACATGCTGGAGGGGTGCTGCCCCAGGGCGGCGGCGGTGCTGGAGGAGGCCGAGCCCGACGCGCTGGCCTACCTCGACTTCCCGCCGACCCACTGGAAGCGCCTGCGCACCAACAACGTGCAGGAGAGGACCAACCGGGAGATAAAGCGCAGGTCGCGCGTCGTGCAGGTGTTCCCCTCCACGGGCTCGCTGGTGCGGCTCGCGGGCGCGGTCATGTGCGAGCAGGACGAGATATGGCAGGAGTCCAGGTACTTCTCGGAGGTGAGGATGAACGAGCTCTACGATGACGGTCGCACTCGGGGAATCGACGGTCCCGTCGATTGGGCGCGGCTTGAGGCGGAGGCCAGGAAGATGCTCGAGTCCGGCCTCGAGCTTGCGGACAGGGTCGAGGCGGCATAGGATATCAACCGTATTCCAGATTCTAGGACGCCGGGCCGACTCGCTTCGGATGGGGCTCTACACCAACTTTCTCGACACTACCAGTCGACTCTTTCTCCACGAATCCATTTGTTGGGTTTGGCTGCGCCGGCTACCGCTCTTTCAGTGGTGCTGAGCCCGCTCGAATAGGGCCTTTCGATAAAGTCCAAGTTATTTCCGGACAGAATAATTATGGCAAGTCGGCACTTATTGACTATTTCATCAAGGTTATTGGGGCGATAAGAGGGCACGGAGTTATTCGACAAGAAGACAACCCGTTAACGAGAGCCGATATACCATTAAATCAAAATGCTCAAAACGAGCCTCTTCCGGCAACCATCTCTTTTTGCGTCAATATCAATTCGCTCGAAGAGACGCTAATGTCAAATGTGCGATTGCCGCAACAACAAGAATATGCGGAATCATTGCTCAAGCTTTTTAATGACGTTCCTTACATTTCTGATAATGGAAAAGCCGCATGGCTTGATTTCTCTCTTGGGTGGGGACAACTCTCTTTTGGTTATGATGCGTCCTTGCGCGCGCATTTTTCTCAATACCAAGCTTCGAGCCTGACAATCTGCAATCTAACCAATGCAGCTCTTGCATATTGTGACAGTACCGGGGATGACGAACTGAACTACAGCAATATCGTGTGTGCGGCGATGCCGTGGGCTTTGCTCCCGAACTTTCTTAAGGTTGGAGCAATAAGATCTATCAAAGACGCGGAATTATCGAATCGGTTTGGCTCTATCGACAGTGGCGTAGGCCTTCCGGCTGCCCTATTGAAACTGTACAACCCGGAACGGAAAGACTTTGATGAATCAAAGCGCCGCTGGAACAAACTTCAGGATTTCGTTCGCGAAATTCTGAACGACCGGAGCGCAGCGATTCTTGTATCCCATGACAGCCATGAAATCGCCGTGAAGACCGCTGACACAGATTACCTCCCGCTTGAATCGCTCGGCACAGGTCTGACGGAGTTAATTATTCTTGCCGCAGTCGTTGCTTGCAACACAGACAAAATCATATGCATCGAAGAGCCGGAGATCCACCTTCACCCTGCTCTTCAAGCGAGGTTTATCAAATACCTTCTTTCAGATGAGGCAAACCGTTTTATTGTGACGACGCATTCACCCACCATCATTAACTCTTCAGGAGTTCAGGTGGCACATGTGAGCAAAAATAATGGAATATCTGAATGTCATCAACTTAACGATATGGTCTTAGCACGTGATTTGTTGGACGATCTGGGAGCACGTGCTTCGGATATACTCCAATCAAATTATGTTATATGGGTAGAGGGCCCGTCTGATCGCACTTAGCTCAACTATTGGATTGGCAAATGGGCGGAAGAGAACTCCGTGCATCTTGTTGAGGGTGTTCATTACAGCATCATGCTGTATGGTGGCAAGCTTCTAAATGCGCTCGACGCTGGACCCGATTGTTCAAATGAGAAACTGATAGCTCTCTTCCGTATAAATACTCATTTCTGTGTTTTGATGGATTCCGACAGAAAGAGTAGATACGCCCGCTTGGGAAATACGAAAACGAGAGTTATCGATGAATGCAAGAAAAGCGGTGCAATGCATTGGGTAACCTGGGGGTCTACAATCGAGAACTATGTACCGGCGGACGCTTTGACTACTGCTATCGAAACCGTTCATCCAGGCAAGAGTTGGAATCATGCTTTAAACGAGCGATTTGTCTGTCCCTTAAGCTTCAAATTCAAGGGGACAAGCTCCTCGTCGCCTAACAAGATTGCAATTGCTAAATTTGTCTGTGAGGCTGGATTCACTCCATTGGGCGACTGCATGCGGCAGATTTCAAAGCTTTGCCATTCGATCTGCGATGCGAATGGAATTTTAGATATAGAGGGGTGAGGTAACTTATTGATTACAGCACAGTGTAGCTTTTTATTTCGCCGCTGCTTAATGTATAGCCCGTCATTATCCGGCCCTCCTTTCACCGACTGGCAAAACGATTTACACCTAATTCCTGGTGCTGCTCACAGGTATTTCCTTTGTTTGCGCCTTGATCTCGCTAAACTAATAGCTGCTGCTACCAGGGCATTTTCTGGTGCATATTCTATTGGCTCCTACGAAGATTGGAGCGGGTATGTTTGCTGCCAAGTCCCACACCAGCCGTCATCACATTGCGATTGTTGCCATGGCCTGCCTATGCGTTTTGCTGGGCGGGCCTTCTTATGCCGCTGGCGCGGAGAGCCTCATCATCGCGGGCGCGACGTACTACGAGCCGGGCGTGTCGGGCCCCGGCTGGGTCTGGACCGATGCCGACCACCTGGAGCTTAATGGCTACGCGGGCGAGGCCATCGGCGCCGAGGGCGACCTGGTGCTGACGCTTGCCGGGCAGAACTCCGTGACGGAGTCGCATGCGCCCGATGCGGACATCACGCTGTGTGGCATGGAGGTGTGGGGCAACCTGACGCTGCGCGGCACCGGGACCCTGACGGCGACGGGCTCGCAGTGCGGGATCCACGTCTCGCAGGCGCTCGTGGTGGACGGCTGCACCGTCGACGCCCGGGCAGACGGCGCCGATATTTCTGACGAGGCGGTCGCCGGCGTGATTGCTGGCGACATGGCCGTGCGCGGCGGCGGGCGCGTCATTGCCGCGGGCTCCGGGTCCGGAGCGGGCGTGCGCGCCTGCGGCGTGTATCTGCAAGATGCGGGCCTTGGCGATGGTGCGACTGGTTGTCGGCTTTCCGTCGACGCCTCGTGGCTTGATGCGGCCGGTGCCGATGGCGGCGTTGCTTGTCTGGGTGGGTCGCTTGTGTCCGCGCGGTTTGTGACGCCTGCTGGCGGGGCTTTTGGCGCTAGCGGCGTGGTGGATGCTGCAGGGGTAGTGGCGCCGCGCGTGGTGATTGAGCCAGATGTCACCACGCCCCCGGCGGGGGAGACCGACGGGCGCGACGTGTCTGGTGGCGGGACGGGCGAACCTGACGGTAATACCGGACCTGCTGCAGGGCAGCCCGGTGCGGGGCCGACGACGGATCCCGCGGTGAAGCCCTCGGCTACAACAACCAAGACCACCAAAACGACGGTGACCAAGACCACGGCGTCCACGTCCTCCAAACCCAAAGCCACCACCGCGACCACTGCAGTACTCCCCAAGACCGGCGACAACAACTGGATCGCCGCGTCCGTGGCGCTTTTCCTGCTGGGAACAGTGCTTCTGGGCATCGCACATCGCTGTTGAGATAACTGCTATTTGGAAGAAAGGGACATCCACAAGGTATAGCTATTTGTTTGTTTGTTAATAGGCACCCAATTATCGAAGGCAGGGGCCATACGGACACGACCATGGGCTGAATCGTGACATGCGACCCAGGTCCACATGAGTGAGACAATCAATCAATAATGTCGCAAGTTGGACTGAAGGCAACGAAAGGGCACCGGGATCTATGTCGACCTTGGTGCCCAAGTGAAAGACCAGCAGAGTTGCCTCGCAATATTCGGCGGTGCTAAAGCGGGCAAATACTAAACCGGACTTATTGGTGAGCTGTATGAGCTGGCTTCTTAGTGACATCCCGGATTGTCTATAAGCAAAAGTCTGGTGTTTCGGAAATGTTGTACCGTACGCCAAAACTGTCAATCTCTTGTTTTAATACAGCCCACTCAATTTCTAAAAGCAGCCGCATAACATCGTAAATTGTCACAATGCCTCGAATCCCCTTGCTCCTCATCCGCACGAGTTCGTAAATCAATTGAACAGAAATCGTTGCTGTATACGGTTCACCGCTTCTATCAAGATTTAATGCTCATGCAGCATCAATGATCGCGGTTCCAAATAGAAGCTCAGGGCAAATCCCTTCAGCGGGGTTTTCGATTGTGATATTTACCTTATCTGCGCAAAGCTCAATTTCTGTTTCTCCGGCTCTGCTTTGTTTGAGAAAGGGTTCCGTTTTACCTAGACCTAAATATTCCGTTCTTTTAAGACGCTGCCTGCGGCAGCTCTCCTTAAACATATTGTTACGACAATCTATGATGGCGGCATTCGCAATCTGGTCAGTCAGGCATGGGTAAAAACCTATTAGGATCCAATCGACCTCGCAAGATGCCTTGAAAAGGAGATCGTAAATTTCCGCATAAAGTGGGCATTGTCCACTGTCGAGGCGGGCCACTCTTGTTCCATCGTGAATGAATAATCCCTGAAAATCTGAATGAATTTCAATTAAATAGCCCAATTCAATGCGTCCATCATCACCGCTAAGTTCAGTAAGGTGATTGCGGTATTTAGGTAATTTGCGAGCATGACCTGTTTTTCCACCAAACAATCGGGCATCTAGAGAGCGCGTCAGATCGTCACAGCATGCACAGCTTTGATGATATTTTGCCAACGAGACATAGTTTGCGACGATGCTCGCCAATTCCTCCGGCAAAACATCGTCGGCTTCAAGCCTTGGCATTAGCTTTTCGCGCTCAGCTTTCAACGCAGATGTGAGCTCAGCAGATTTTGATTGAGCGTTTCGACCATGTTTGATGTTATGGTCGATTCTAAAATGCTCCAAGCCAACAATGGATCCATTTTCGCGGGTAATAACAATATCAGGGCACTCGCTGCCTGCGTTAATAGATCCACCCACCTTCAAGGCAGCTTTCTTCTTGTAACCACCCGAGACCATCGACAGCTTAAGAACATCATTGAACACTTGCTCTTCGTGCGCGTTCTGGTCGCTTTTGTTCTTGCTCATGCCGGATCCTCCGCCCTTATAAGTGAAACATAATTCAACTCGCGCCTCTTAACGTTGTCGATAGACGCTCACTGAAAGGTAAGCAATTCAGCAATGTCATCAAGGGAGCCAAGTCTCAAATCCTGATAGGGAATGTAGCCGTTGAACACATTGTGCGTCACACCATCCCAGTCCTCCTGTTCAAAGTCGATATCGCAGTCGTGGCCAGTGACGATTCGAAACTCATGTTGATATTCATATGCACGATTCTTGTGAAAAGGACTTTCACCGGCTGCCTGCTTAAACTTAGATAGTGCTACATCAGGCTCAAATATGTCTCCGTCATAAGAAACCAGCCCGAAATTGATACCTTCAGGTTCCGCCTCCTGAAAGCGAAGCAAAAACTCGACAGGGTCTTTAATCAGAACAGCAGCGCCTCTATTTGAAAATTCATCTTTAATGCGCCGCCCATCCTTACTCTGGAGGAAGAATTGATAATTCGAATCTTCAAGTGCCGTCATGCAGTAAATTGCACGGCTCGAACCAACAGACATAAAAGTTGTAAGGAGACCCTCGTAAGCATCAGACCTTCCATCTCCCGCCTCTTTTGATCTAAATTCATCAATCGCCTGCAGGTAGGGGATTCCCTGGATAAGTTGTTCCGCATAAACTCTCTGCGTAACAAATTTTATTAATGACCCGACATGCCACTGCTCAAGTGCGATGGCAATTTCCGATTTAGAGATTCGCCGAACCATACAATCATCTCCTTGCTGCTATTCTTCGCATCTTATCAAGCACCAATCCGGTGAGTTTAAACGACGGTGTCTATCTATCAACGTTCTCCTCATGCATTGTCAGACGACGCCGATTCGACGACGAAAGATGACTTGATCTAACCAGCCCCATAAGCTCACCAATTATTCCGCTAGAGTCGTACAAGCTCATAATGAAATGGCTCTGATAAAAGCAAGTGTCTTATGCGTAGAATTGCTCAATAAGTGGAGTCGTGAGATTACTGGATTTTGTAGAAGACTTCTTGTGGAGAGGAACACGTTGGCTGAATTTATATGCTCGGCTATCTCTTTAGCAATGGCGTTTGCCGTCGCCGTTGTACAGTATTGCCAGAGCAAGCGCATGGAGGAATTCGAGCGTCGTCAGGACGAGAGGGATGAGCGTAGGCACGCCGAAGGGAATAAGGCACGAGCGATTGAATTCATCTCGAAGCATTACGCCGACAGAGGCCTGATTCCGCTATGCGCCGTTGCCGCCATGCACAATGATCTTTTCCATTATTCACGTAAGATGTATTGGGAATTCTGCTGCCTTGTGCCGGAGGTGCAGAATCTGATTCTTAAATACTGCAATCTTGACTTGCGGGTCAGGGGAGAGGACGACCTGTTCGTCCGTTGCATCGCCGCAGTCGAAGCCGCCCTCCGTGACCGCTTTCCAGAAGATGAACCTGTTCTTTATGATGATGGGAAATACGTGCTTCGCAGTCTGGAAAGGTATGCGGGGGAGAGACTGCCAGCACCTCGGGTTGGCCTTCTTCCTGAGTGCTTGGACTCTTCCTTCCTGCTCCCTGAGAGCTGTACCCCGGGGTACGATTACCTTATCCGTAAGGTACTTTCCGAGGCCTTCGAATCGAGGGATGCTTCCTTCGCCCCCATTTCCTATCTAAAAAATGAATATCAATTCGAATCGAGCTCCGAGATTGAGGCCTGCCGATTCGCGTCGACCATTGCATTCTACGCGGCGACCTACGGCTCTGGTGACGAGGCCAACGATAAGGACTACGGGTGCCCCGGCGGTTTCGATGGCGAGAGAATCGAGACCATGGAAGACCTATTTCTTCTTACTGTCTTCCAGATATATACCAAGCTTCTGCTTCCGAACGAAGGGTAAGAAATAACACGAGGCATTCGTTATTTGACTCTGCCTAATTCTGCCAAATTCATTTTCGATACCTCACTCATTTCCTTCATTACTTGGGCATACTTAAATCAGAAATTGGTCGTAGGGCGCGACCAACGAAATCAAAAGAAAGCCCACTGAGAAGATGTCTTCAATCTCTTTGGGTTGGAGGCATTTTCTTTTTCGGAGAGTCTGCATGAATTCTAAAAATGTCTTTTTGACAAACTCGTTCTACAAAGAACATCCAAATCATCTAGTCTGCTCTTTATACTCGGATATAAACACTAAGGAGGTAGACGTGTTTTGGAGCTATGTTCAGCTTGATGACGGCACTCAGTTTGCCTACTCAGAGACAAGAGATGACGGGACCGTTCGCGTAGCCGTCGAGCGTCCGGTTGACCTTGGCTTTGACCATGCAGAATGCTTCTTGCCTGCGGTTAATTGGTTCAATGTCGAAGGATTTTCTATTGACGATCTGGATTTTTTGACCGAGTTCGTTAGATCAAACGCCCCATTTATCTTCGAGCTTGCAGAACGGCAAAAAGCCGGACCGGCGGTTTCGGCGCTGGCCCCCTGACGTCTACTGTTGAACGGCAAATAACCCATGATTACGCCTACCGACATATCCACCGCCGCCCCCCGCGTGCTTGCTCAATACGACGTCAGCGAAGCATATTTATTTGGCTCGTTTGCCCGAGGCGAGCAAACGCCCAGTAGCGATATTGACTTGCGCCTAGTCTGCGGCAACGCCATGACGTTCGGCACGCTTTACGAACTCTCCCATGAGCTCGAGAGGGAACTTGGGCGAAAGGTTGAAATCGTCACCAACCCACCAGAGCACATGCGCCCAGCATTCCGCAAAAGCATCAAGCAGGAAGAGATACGCCTTTATGTCTCAACATAAACGAAACGATGAGCTTACGGATACAACCCTACAGCCCTGTCCTCCCAAAGAACCTAACGTCGAAAGCCTAGAGGCCATCCGCGAAGGGGATGCGTTCTTTGCCAGTGGAGAACTAGGTCGTTTCGACAACTCCGCCGACCTTATCAATGCAGCTCTAAATGCCCCTGAAATGTGAGAAAAATTATTCACCGAAGAGGCTGTCGACTCGGAGGTACCAGAAGGCTTGGCAACCTGGGTGAGCAGATCATGTTCAAAAGCGAGCGTGCGTTTAAGAATAATCGATTTGCTGGATTTGAGCGCGCGCCGCTAGCCCTGAATGGCCCATTGGCCAGGGAACAAGACGAAGCAGCAAGAACAGTATCGGCAGTTGCTTGCCGAAAACTCGTTTGAGGGGCTCCGTATCGTCGATATCATTCGAGAGGGGATGACGGGCGATGACCCACGCCTACAGTGAGATGTATCTCGAGGACGCCATGAGAACGCTGGGTGAGGCGGTCGATTTTGCCCTTTGCGATCAAGGCTTGAATCCGAACGAACTGACGGCGATCTTGTCAAACGCTCTTGAGATGAAACAGTTTGAGCGCGGTATCACACGCGTTATCTGCGGCATGTCGGGCGATGAGCTTGCGCGCGAATTTATCGCCCGTGCGGGACTAAGACCCGCCGAATGCAGGAAGAGCTATCCATTCGGCCGTTCCCCGCAATACTGGGCGGGATGGGTTTTGGCCTATACGCAATGGATGAGCAACTTGCACTTTAGCGATCTTCTTGAAGTGGCACCACTCGATTGGATTATCGGTTCGTACCATCCGCTTCACGAGGCCTCCGAAGATAAATTCGCCATGATAGTCATTGATAAATGGAACAAAGCCCAGGCAGGCAAAAAGGGCCTCAAGGCAGCACGAAAGGCGTCCGGCCTAACGCAAAAACAGCTGGCCGCCCAATCGGGAGTCAAACTCCGTGCCATACAGCTCTACGAGCAGAATCAACTCGATCTACGCCGTGCCTCGGTCTCCTCGGCATTAGCGTTCGCCAATACGCTAAACTGCACCATCGATGACCTCGTCTGGCAACCGGTCACTCTGGAGTACGACTCCTAATGCCACGGTGTTGTGCTCCCATGTATTGCATCGGACGTATAGAATCTAAGCATCCGCACGCCTGCCATTATCTTGATTGGACGCCACATGGAGATCCCCAGCACCCTGTGCAGCAATGTGTACGACTTCGCGTTTTGCCCCGAGCCCTGCTACGAACGCTTGGCCGACCTCGCCGATCCCGAGGACTGGGGCCCCGGCAACCGCATCCTCAAAAACTATCTGTCGTTTTCGTTTAGCCGCGCGGTGTTCCTGACCGAGCGCGACGTGGACCAGACTGCCCCGTCCAACTTGCCGCTGGTGTTCGACGACGACCGATGCCTATTTAACACCGGCCTGTACACGCGCCGTTACGAGACCATCTACGGCCTGTTTGAGCCCAACACCAAGCCCGACGCGCGCCAGCGCTGGTTTTTGAAGGGCTTCTTTAAGGAAAGCGACCCCATGCTGGTCTCGTTTGAGTATCTGCCGTGCCGCGTCCGCTTTGCCGAGGACCCTTCCGAGCTGGTCTTTGACTACCGCCTTCCCATCCGCTCCAACATCGACCACATTCTGGGCGACGAGGAGAACCTTACGCGCATTCCCGCCAGCCTGATAGGGGAGGGTAACTCGCTGCTGCTGCGCCGTGCCTTTGAGGGCGCCGTCGTCGAGGCCGCCCGCCGCGCCGCCGCCAACTACACGCTCGCGGTGCCGCAGTTCTACGGCGGCCGAATCCAACTGCTGCTGCCGCTGTGCCTTACCGGCGACAAGCCCGAACTGGCGCTGACCATCCAGCGCGAGGACGGCTTCTACGCAGCGCGCACCTGTCTCACGCTCGACATGGCCTACAACAACGCACGACTTATCTGCCGCCCCGTGACCTCGTGGATCAAGCGATAAATGGTGGTTGAGCTGCTGGTTTGCTGGTTACGGCGCTTGCCATGGCGCGGCCGACGCCCACGAATTTACAATCGAGGGCAAAAAGTTCTTGGTAAACCACGCACGGCTATGTTAGTATCTCTTTTGCCGAAAGGCGACGGGCGATTGGCTCAGGGGTAGAGCATATCCTTCACACGGATGGGGTCACAAGTTCGAATCTTGTATCGCCCACCATCTAAAGTACAGGTCAGAGGTGTTAAGACTCTGACCTTTTCTTTTTGACACCAAAATCGAAGCGAAGTTACCTAAGGCGTTATATGTTACGTAGTTCACCTTAGGTGTCGTCATTGCACGTTTTGCAAAATGCGTCTGCGTTCATTCATTGAATTCCGTGCGTAATCTATGTGCAATTGTGGAGACAGAGACCACTGGCGCACAGCTCGTACCAGCACATTCATGGCTCGATCAACCTTTCAACACATCCCATCCAATATTTGGTCAGCATTTGGCCAGCTTCCAGTACTTACCCGCATGATGCCCCGGTAGATAATCGGCCATGCCCGCAATCCGCACGGCCTACGGTCGAAACTAGGGGAGGTCCACATGGACGAGATTGTCTGCGCAAACACCGCATTCCGCTACTGGCGCTGCCCACCGCAGGTGCGCAACCTCTACCCGCGCCTACCCAGCTCCGATGACGGCTGGCGAGACCTATCCCAAGCCCCTTTCGTAACCGAAGTCCTCAAGACGCCAGTCATCACAGCAGCATCAACACGAAGCAACCTGCATTCCGAGACAAGACGGACCATCCGATGGAACAGCGCCTATACAGAGAAGGTTTCCATCGACACGGGTATGGGCTTTAGCGTCACAGACCCTCTTAATACGCTATTCACCATGACTCGAAGCGTTTCTTCATTCGACTTGGTTCTGGCTATGTACGAGTTTTGCGGATGGTTCTCGGTTTTAAACCATCGCCCGCGGTCGACATGGCACTTGAGCAGGCAAAATCAGAAGAAGAGCAGTACACCACAGAAAGTCTGTTTGAACTAGACGAAACACAAGACGAGGCCCCATGGAAGCGAGTCTATGCTCGGGCGCACCAGAAGGATAGTGGGAATAATCAAAGTGGGCAGCAGGATAACGGATCCGGAAATAAAGCTAACGGAAAGGGCACATCGCTCTGGATGAGAAAGCCTCTTATTGAAATAGAAGAACTGCGCAGATTTGCAGCGAAGGTTAAGGGCGAGATGTGGGGAAAGCAATTCTACGAAGCCGCACAGCAGGTAATGGGTATTGCTGCATCCCCACTAGAAGTTGCTGGAATCATGTTGCTAAGTCATCCGAGACGTGCCGGCGGAGCGGAGTTTAAAAACATATACGTCAACGACTTAACACCGCTGTCGAATTCAGCTCGGAAAATCGCAGGTCAGAAAGTCTGTTACGGCGATATCGTCATCGTAAACCCAATAACAATGAAGGCTGTGATTATCGAACTTCAAGGAGAGGTTATCCATGGATCGGGCGCTGTGCTTGACCACGATGCCTCTCGAATGACAGCATTGCAAAGCATGGGATACGACGTATTTCTTGTAACTCATGACATGCTCAATGATCACGAACAGCTTGATGCCATCATTCACAGTGTGTGTAAGCGATTGGAGTTGCGCTACAAGCCAAAAACCGAGGCGATGAGATGTGCTGAGACCAGATTGCGGGCCAACGTTCTGTGCAATTGGCTTGGTATTGGTAAGTAATAATGGCCTAGTGAGCATTTTTAATACTTTATATGCTGCCAGTAATTAAGTGCCATTTTAAAACAATGCCGGTTTACTACGTTGGATTGAGGGTGGCTGAACACACCGAATTCGCCGCTCGTAAAACCGCAGGTAGATTACCTGCCCGTTTTGGGAAAGCAGGCGTGAGGTCGGAAATCCGGGAATCGTCGTAGTAAACCGGTCCGTTTATGAAGCGACCAACTGGCGCGAGCTACGCACGGTTCAGTAAATTGGCCCGAAGGCTCGGAGAGAGGCTCAGACGAAACCCTCCCGCGGAAGCACCGCGGATTGCTTTATTCTGGCCGGCGGCACCTGGGGCGACATGCCGAGCCCCGGGAAGGAGGGCGGCGTGCTTGCCGCTGCCCGTGGGGCGCGCCCCGCGGGCTATTTCGGGCATCGTGTGTCTCTTCGGCTCTACGCCGTTCCACGCACCGTAAAATATTTTCCAAAATTGTCCTTGCATCGGCGGGGGAGTTCCCGTATAGTATTTCTTCGCACGGGGGCGTAGCTCAGCTGGGAGAGCGCTTGACTGGCAGTCAAGAGGTCAGGGGTTCGATCCCCCTCGTCTCCACCCGAGCATTGAATGACATGGTAGTATTTCACGACGTGGTGCAACGCTTCTCTAAATGGAAGTCCTTCATTACCTTTGTAACCACTAATCACAAGGGCTCTTGGCGCAACGGTTAGCGCAGGGGACTCATAATCCCTGGGTTCTGGGTTCGAATCCCGGAGGGCCCACCAGAGAATCAAGAGGCCGGGCAAATAGCCCGGCTTCTTTTTGTCAAAGTTCCCACTTCGTATGCCTGCCAAATTGCTAGATAAACGCTTGCGGGTCAAATCCACGTAATTGTTAATGCTGATCGACAAGAACCATTCCAAAACTATGCCGGATTACGGGGCCGGACCCGGACCGGCCGTCCATACCCTGCATTTCACGGAATGCGAGAGTCGTCTACCTGCGGTTTTGTTTTTGCCGATTACCTCATGCTCGGGGGTTGCCGGCCTAGCCCCGTAAACCGGCATGGTTTTGGAATCGCCGGGCGGGCGGGGGCGCGGTTGGCCCCGACAATGGGCCCGGCGCCGGCGGGATGGCCGTTGGGCGAGTGGCGGCCCGCGCCGCGAAAGCGAAAAACGGCGGGCGGCGGGACTCGAGATGTCCCGAGGGCGCCGGAGAGGTGGCCGGCGGCCTCGCCGCCGCCCGCGGGGCGCGCCCCGCGGGCGGATAAGGGCATCGCGGGGCTTCGCCGCCCGTTCCCGCGTCTGCAACCGCGGCCAGGCCGCGCCCCCCGCGCCGGGGCCGGCGAAAGTTTTTCCAAAATTGTCCTTGCATCGCCGTCCGAGTTCCCGTATAGTACTTCTTCGCACGGGGGCGTAGCTCAGCTGGGAGAGCGCTTGACTGGCAGTCAAGAGGTCAGGGGTTCGATCCCCCTCGTCTCCACCCGAGCATTGAATGATAGCGGCGCGTCCTTCCAGATCAACCCCGGCGAGCGTTTTGCGCTCGTGGGACCCAATGGCGCCGGCAAAACCACCATGCTCAAAATCATCATGGGCATCGACAGCCCCGACGCCGGCCAGGTCCAGTACGCCAAGGACTGCCAGGTGGGCTACCTAGAGCAGGAAACTAACCTAGAGCACAAGGACACCACCATCCTTGCCGAGGTCATGGCGGCCGCTAAGGAAATCCGCCGCATGGGCGAGCGCGCCAACGAGCTTCAGGCACAAATCACCGAGCTCTCCGAGCAGGGCAAGGACGTCGACGCACTCCTGAACGAATACGGCCAGGTCCAGGACCGCTTTGAGCACCTAGGCGGCTACGAGCTCGAAAGCAACGCCCGCAAAATCCTGTCCGGTCTGGGCTTTAAGGTCACCGACTTTGAGCGTCCCTGCTCCGAGTTTTCCGGCGGCTGGCAGATGCGCATCGCGCTCGCCAAGCTTTTCCTGCGCCACCCCGACCTGCTGCTCCTGGACGAGCCCACCAACCACCTGGATCTCGAGAGTGTCCAGTGGCTGCGCGGCTTTATCGCCAGCTACGACGGCGCCGTCCTCATCGTCAGCCACGACCGCGCCTTCATGGACGCCTGCGTCGACCACGTCGCCGCGCTCGAGAACCGCCGCGTGACCACCTACACCGGCAACTACAGCAGCTACCTCAAGCAGCGCGAGGACAACCTTGAGCAGATGCGCGCCAAGCGTGCCGCCCAGGAGCGCGACATCGCCCACATGCAGGTCTTCGTCGATAAGTTCCGCTACAAGCCCACCAAGGCCGCCCAGGCCCAGGAGCGTATCCGCAAGATCGAGCAGATCAAGAAGGAGCTCGTCATCCTGCCCGAGGGCCACAAGCATATCGACTTTAAGTTCCCCGACCCGCCGCGCTCGGGCGATATGGTCGTGGGCCTCGAGGGCGTCTCCAAGTCATACGGCGACAAGCACATCTACAGTGACATCGACCTCAAGCTCTACCGCGGCGAGCATGTGGCGCTCGTCGGCCCCAACGGCGCCGGCAAGTCCACCCTCATGAAGATCCTCGCCGGCCTGGAACCGCCCACCACCGGCACCCGCGACCTGGGCACCAACGTGGGTGTGGCCTACTACGCCCAGCACGCGCTCGAGGGCATGACCGAGTCCAACACCGTCCTGCAAGAGATCGACACCGTCACGCCCAAGTGGACCGTGCCGCAGCAGCGCAGCCTGCTGGGCGCCTTCCTATTTAGCGACAACGACTCCATCGAGAAGCAGGTCCGTGTCCTCTCCGGCGGCGAAAAGGCGCGTCTGGCGCTTGCCAAGATGCTCGTGGCCCCCGAGGCGCTCCTGTGCCTGGACGAGCCCACCAACCACCTGGACATCGACTCGGTAGACATGCTCGAGAACGCCCTGCAAAACTTCCCCGGCACCATCGTGCTGATCAGCCACGACGAGCACCTGGTACGCGCTGTGGCCAACCGCATCATTGACATCCGCGATGGCAAGGTCACGGTCTACGACGGCGACTACGACTACTACCTCTACAAGCGCGAGGACCTCGCAGCCCGCGCCGCGGCCGATGCGGCAGGGGAGAGCGCACCGGCCGCGACCAAGTCCGCTAAGGTCACCGCGGCCCAGCCCGACACCCCCGCCACCGCCTCCAAGCCCGCCGAGGGCAAAAAGACCAAGGAGCAAAAGCGCGCCGAGGCCCAGGCCCGCGCCGCGCTCAACAAAAAGCTCAAGGGCGTGCGCAACCAGCTCAAGAAGATCGAGGCCGAGCTCGACAAAAAGCGCGCCCGCTATGACGAGCTTATGGAATTGATGGCGAGCGAAGAGCTTTATGCCGATCAGGACAAGTTCAATGCCGCGCTGGGGGAATATAACGGCCTTAAGCAAGAACTGCCCAAGCTCGAGGACGAATGGCTGGAGCTTTCCACCCAGATCGAAGAGGAGACCGCGCGTGAATTCTCGTAAGGCCGCTGCCGTGGCGATGAGCGTCATCGCCATCGCCTGTCGCATCTGCGGCATCTTTATGAGCGCGATGACCGTGCTGCTGTGCTTTAGCGGCCTGACCGCCAAGCTGCAGATTGTCGGCTTTGTCGTTGAGCTTTCTCGCGCGCTGCCGAGCGCCATCGCCGGCTACGGCGTCATCACCTCACCCTTTGGCGGCGTTTTCCGCTTGGATTACGCCATCGTGGCCGTCATCCTGTTTGTAATTGACTACCTGCTCACGCGCGCCTCGCGCCGCGTCCGCTAGGGGATTGACATGTCCAGCAGCTACTTCATGAACCTGCTCGCCAGCGCCGTCGCCGTCATCGTTGGCATCGTCATTCACGAGAGCGCGCACGCCGCCGCGGCCTGGGCTCTCGGCGACAAAACGGCGCGCTCGCGCGGACGCGTATCGCTCAACCCGCTCAACCATATCGACCCGTTTGGCACCATCATCTTGCCGCTGCTCATGCTCGCCGCAGGCGGTCCCGTGTTCGCCTTCGCCAAGCCCGTGCCCGTCTATCTCAACAACCTCAAGCACCCCAAGCGCGACGAGGTCCTGGTGAGCGTAGCCGGCCCCACATCGAATATCGCACTCGCGTGCCTCGCGGCCGCCCTCATGCACGTAACGTACGGCAATCTCTACGCCAGCATGTCCTTTGCCGTGGCGTCCCAAATTATGAACTTCGGCGCCACGTTTATCGTGGTCAACCTGTCGCTCGCGTTCTTTAACCTCATTCCGATTCCGCCGCTTGATGGCTCGTCGATCATCGTGCCCTTCCTCAAGGGCAAGGCGCTCAACAACTATTACCGCCTGCAGCAATACGCTATGCCCATACTCATCCTGGTTCTATACCTGCTGCCTATGTGGACCGGCATCGATGTAATCGGCCGCTATTTCGACATTACCGTGTATCCGCTTGCTGAGCAGCTGCTCAACTTCGCAATCGCCGGCATCTAAGGTAAACTTACAGGTCGTCCGTGTAAAACGGTCGCAGCATGCACCCAAACCGCGCCGCGAAGGCGCCGTCAAAGGAGGTCGAAGATGTCGTATCGCGTGTCGACGCAGGTCTACAGCGGACCGTTCGACCTGCTGCTGCAGCTGGTAACCCGACAAAAAGTAGATATCGGCGCCATCTCCATCAGCGAGGTGGCCGAGCAGTACCTTGCCGAGGCCGAGCGCATCGAGGCGCTGGACCTGGACGTAGCAAGCGACTTTTTGCTGGTCGCGGCAACCCTTTTGGACATCAAGGCTGCCTCTCTGGTGCCGCAGGAGGCCCCGCGCAAAGTCGATGACGACGATGACGAGTTCGACGAAGACCTTGAGGAGCTCAGCACGCTTGACGGCGACGCGCTGCGTGAGGTCCTGATTCAGCGCCTGATTGCCTACAAGCAGTTTAAAGGCGCGGCTGCGGCCCTCGGTGCGCGCATGCAGGCCGAAAGCCGCATGCATCCGCGCGTGGCCGGCCCCGACCCCGAGTTTTTAGGCCTTATGCCCGACTACCTTGCCGGCATCACGCTGCGCGGTCTCGCCGTCATCTGTGCCGACCTGGACGGCAAGCGCCAGACCTTCCTGCTGGAGGCCGAGCATGTGGCGCCGCATCGCGTGCCGCTCGACCTGACCGTGGCCTCAGTCGACCGCTTTACCATGGCGCACCAAACCTGCACCTTCCGCGAGCTACTGGACGGCGATGCCACCACCGAGCAGCTCGTCGTCACCTTCCTAGCTATTCTTGAGCTCGCCAAGCGCGGCTCGCTCACGCTGAGCCAGGACGAGATCTTTGGAACCATCCGCATCAACCGCGTCGAGGACGCCGAGGCCTATGTGCCCGGCGAGGGCCCCGAGCTCACCGAATAGGAGCCGCAACCATGTCAACCCTTTCCACGCTGGAGGCAAACAGCCTCAAAGGCGCCCTCGAGGCGCTACTGCTGGTGTCGAGCGACCCGGTGAGTGCGCCCGCGCTGGCCGGTGCGCTCGATATCGCCCCCGGCGAATGCGCGTCGCTGCTCGCCGAGCTCAAGGTTGAGTACGAGGAGGCCAACCGCGGCTTTCAGCTGCGCGAGGTCGCCGGCGGCTGGCGCCTGTTCACGCACCCCGCCTACCACGACGTGGTCGAGGCCTATGTGTTGAGCTGGGACACGCAAAAGCTGTCCCAGGCGGCGCTCGAAACCCTGGCCGTCATCGCATACCACCAGCCCGTAACGCGCGAGGTGGTCAAGGGCATCCGCGGCGTCAACTCAGACGGCGTCATCGCGTCGCTCGTGGACAAGGGTCTGGTGCGCGAGCTCGGCCGTGACCCCCAGCGCGGTCAGGCCATCATTTACGGCACGACCAACGCCTTCTTGGAAAAGTTCGGCCTGCGCTCCACCCGCGACCTGCCCGATCTGGAGCAGTTTGCCCCCGACGAGCAGTCGCGCCAGTTTATCCGCGAGCGTCTAAGCGGCCGCAGCATTCAGTCCACGCTCGAGGAGCAGGCCGAAGATCTGGACGAAGAGCGCGAACTGCTCGATACCGATGTTGAAGATGTTGAGGCAGTCGAGGACTTTGAGACCCTGGTCGTCGACGAGACCTCGGAGGATATGCATGACGAGGACTAACGAAGTAGGGGAGACGCGCGCCATGGGCAACGCAGTGCCCGCAACCGACGCCCAGCCTGTCTACCCGCACACCATGCGCCTGCAGCGCTTTTTGGCGCGCGCGGGCGTTGCGAGCCGCCGCGGGTCGGAGGACCTGATGACCGCCGGACGCGTGACCGTCAACGGCCAGGTCGCGACCGAGCTGGGCACCAAGGTCGACGTCGACCGCGACCATATCGAGGTCGACGGCATGCCCGTCAAGCTCAACCAGGGCGCCGTGTACTTGATGCTCTACAAGCCGACCGGCTACCTCACCACCATGAGCGACCCGCAGGAGCGCCCCTGCGTGGCCGACCTGGTACCGCGCAACCGCTTTCCGGGGCTCTTCCCGGTGGGCCGCCTGGACCGCGACACCACGGGCCTTTTGCTCTTTACCACCGACGGTGATCTGTCGCAGGACCTGCTGCACCCCAGCAAGCACGTCTACAAGACCTATCAGGCGCTCGTGGACGGCCACCTGACCGATCGCGACTTAGAACCGCTCCGCCGCGGCATCGAGCTCGACGATGGCGTCTGCCAGCCGGCAATCTGCCGCGTCATCACCGCACGCGAGGCCGAGGCCGTAGCTCCCCAGGGGGTTAAGCCCGGTACCACCGCCGTGGAGGTCATCATCCGCGAGGGTCGCAAGAATCAGGTTAAGCGCATGTTGAGCAAGATTCACCACCCGGTGATCCGCCTGCACCGCTGCAACTTTGCCGGCCTGGAGCTCAAGGATGTGGCCAAGGGCTCGTGGCGCGAGCTCACCGACCGCGAGGTGCAGATCCTCAAGGCCGGCGGTATCCCACCCAAGCAGGCGAGCGCCAAACGCGGTGGCAAGCCTCAGGAAACCCTCGCCAGCCGCACGCGTCATCACGGCAGCCACGGCTCCGCACCCAAGCGTAACACCTACCGTGAGCGCTACACGGGCTAGGCAACCCGCCGCGCCCCAACGCCCGCGAACCATACCAGCACGTCACCCATCGAAAGGAAGCATTGCATGATCGTCGCCATCGACGGCCCCGCCGGTTCCGGCAAGTCCACCATCGCCAAGGAGATCGCCCGCCAGCTGGGCTTTAACAAGCTCGACACGGGCGCCATGTATCGCGCCGTCACCTTCGCCGCGCTCGACCGTGGCATCGATTTGGACGACGAGGCGGCCATCGACGCCCTCGCCGAGCAGATCGAGATTCGCTTTACCAACGGCACCGGCGAGGACACGCGCCTGACCATTGACGGCCAGGACGCTTCGGCCGCCATCCGCACCCCGCAGGTCGACGCCAACGTGTCCAAGGTCTCGGCCTATCCGGGCGTGCGCGCCGCCATGCTCATCCACCAGCGCCGCGCCGCCGAGGACCGCGATATCGTGGCTGAGGGTCGCGACATCGGTACCGTCGTGTTCCCTAACGCGCAGGTCAAGGTCTTCCTGACCGCCGACCCGCGTGAGCGCGCCCGCCGCCGCGTGCTGCAGCGTCACCAAAACGACGCCCAGCCGCTCACGTCCGAGCAGCTCGAAGCCGAGGTCGACGAGACCCTCGACGCCCTTAAGCAGCGCGACAAGCTCGACAGCAGCCGCGAGGTCGCCCCGCTCGTGCCCGCCGAGGACGCCGTGCGCGTCGACTCCACCGCCCACACCATCGATGAGGTCGTCTCGATAATCGAGGACCTCATCAACCAAAGGAGGTAGCCCATGCGCCTGTTTAAGCAGACGCCCGAGGATTATTACAACGCTCCTTACGCAGAGTTCCCCGTGCTCATCCGCGGCACCGTCGCCGTAGTCATGGCCATCCTTTGGGCCTTCTCCAAGCTCATGTGGCGCTGGAAGGTCGAGGACGCTGACCTTCTGTTTGAGCGCCAGGAAGGCCGCGGCAGCGTGGTCATCTGCAACCACACCTCGATGGCCGAGCTCTTGGCCGTGGAGACGGCGCTGTTCTTTGGGGGGCGCCGCATTCGTCCCATCTTTAAGTCCGAGTTCGCCAAGAGCAAGATTGTGCGTTGGGCCTTTAGCCGCGTCGGCGGTATCCCCGTCGAGCGCGGTACCGCCGACATGAAGTGCCTGCGCGCCGCCCAGCATGCGCTGCAGCGCGGCGAGGACGTCCTGATCTTCCCCGAGGGCACGCGCATCCGCTCGCGCGAGATCAAGCCCGAGGTCCACGGCGGCTTTGCGCTCATTGCCCAGATGGGCAAGGCGCCCGTCAACCCGCTCGCTATCTGCGGCTGGTCCGATATTACGCCTGCGGGCAAAAAGCTCATGCGCCCTAAAAAGTGCTGGATCCGTGCCGGCAAGGCCATCTCGCTATCCGATGCACCGGCCGAGCTCAAGCGCAAGGAGCGCCTGGCATGGTTTGAGTCCGAGGCCATGAACCGCGTCTACGCTATGCGCGACGACCTGCGCGCCGAGCATCCGGGAAGGTTCTAACCATGAGCGAGAACGTGACGAACACCGCCGCGACTGCGTTCGACCAGGCAACCGCGCTTACCATCGAGATCGCCGCCCACGCCGGTACTTGCTACGGCGTACAGCGTGCGCTCGATATGGCGCTAGCCGCCGCGCCGCAGGCAGGGGAGTGCACTCAGGTCCATACCTTGGGTCCGCTCATCCATAACCCCATCGTGGTGCGCGAGCTTGCTGAGGCAGGCGTTGGCCTGGCTGAGAACCTGGACGACGCCGCATCGGGCACCGTAATCATTCGCGCGCACGGAGTGGTGCCGCAGGTAATCGATGCCGCTCGCGAGCGTGGCCTTAACGTCGTCGACGCCACCTGCCCTTACGTGAAGAAGGTCCATATGGCAGCCGAGCGCCTGGTGCGCGAGGGCTACCGCGTGGTGGTCGTAGGCGAGCCAGGTCACCCCGAGGTGGAGGGCATCCTGGGCCACGCCGGCACTGATGCGCAGGTCGTGAGCTGTGCCGCCGACGCCAACGCCTTGTCGTTCAAGGGCAAGGTAGGCCTCGTCGTGCAGACCACCCAGACCGCGCAGAACCTCGCCGAGGTCGTGGCAGCTATCACCCCGCGCGTGCAGGAGCTGCGTGTGATCAACACCATCTGCGCCGCCACGAGTGAGCGTCAACAGGCAGCAGCCACACTTGCCAACCGCTGCGACTGCATGGTCGTGGTGGGCGGCAAGAACTCGGGCAACACCCGCCGCCTGGCGCAGATTTGCGCAGACGCCTGCGAGCGCACGTATCACATCGAGGAAGCTTCCGAGCTCCAGGCCGCGTGGTTTACCGACGCTCACCACATCGGCATCACCGCCGGAGCCTCCACCCCGCAAGAACACATCGAGCGCGCCGTCGAGCGCATCAAGGAGCTTTGCCGCTAACCATGGACCAGACCGTACCCGCATACGCCGCCGAGGTGGCCGATTACGGGCGCAGCCGCGACCCCGAGCCGGGTGAGGGCGCGCTCGTAAAGAACGTGCGTCCCGAATCGCCCGCATGGGATGTGGGTATCGAGCCGGGCATGCGCGTGCTCACGGTCAACGGTGAGGCGCTCACCGACATGATCGTATGGCTTTGGGAGGCCGACGACGACACCGTTGATTTGGAGGTATTCGACCCGCGCGACGGCACCGTCACCTCCGTCGAGCTCGACCGCTTCCCAGGAGAGGACTGGGGTCTTGAGTTCGATGGACCCATCTTCGATGGCATGCGCACCTGTGTGAACGCCTGCGTGTTCTGCTTTATGACCATGCTGCCCAAGGGCGGCCGCTCCACGCTCTACATCCGCGACGATGACTATCGCCTGAGCTTTTTGCAGGGCAACTTCGTCACACTCACGAACCTCACCGACGAAGATGTTCAAAACGTCATCCAACGCAACATGAGTCCCATGAACGTGTCGGTCCATGCCGTGAGCCCCGACGTCCGCCGCCGCATGATGGGCCGCAACGCCCAGCGAGGCATGGACGTACTCGAAGCCATCATGGCCGCCGGCATCGAAATTCACGCGCAGATCGTGTTGTGTCCCGGCATGAACGACGGCGAGGAGCTGGAAAAGACTCTGCGCTTTTGCGAGGAGCACGAGCAAATCACAAGCCTGGGCATTGTGCCGCTCGGTTTTACCAAGCACCAAAACCGCTTTAGCTGGTCATACAGCGACAAGCCCGAGCTGGCACGCGAGACCATCGCCATGATTCGACCGTTCCAGGACCGCGCCTATGAGCGCTTTGGCCGCCACACCTTCCAGATGAGCGACGAGTTCTATCTGGACGCCGGCATCGATCCTCCCGAGGCAGACTTTTACGACGGTTACCCGCAGTACTACGACGGCATCGGCATGATCCGCTCGTATCTGGACGAGACCGACGACGTGCTTGCCGCCGATGCCTCGCGACTGGCCCGCGTCCGCGAGGCCATCGCCACTCGCAGCCAGCACCTGCTGTGCCTCTCGGGCGCCAGCGCACGCGACACCGTGGCACGTTTCGTGGAATCGCCGCAGGGACTCGCCGGCACCGTCACGGCCATCAAGAATCGCTACTTTGGCGGCAACGTGGACGTGACCGGCCTCATCGTCGCCTGCGACATTCTGGAACAGCTGCCCCAAGATCTGTCGGGGGTTATGCTCTTTGTGCCTAAGCTCATGTTCAACGCTGACGGCATGACGCTTGACGAGTATCATCGTGACGATTTACTCGCAAGCCTTACCAGTCGCGGCGCCGAGGTTCATGTGGTGTCGACCATGCCGCATGAGCTGCTCGATACCCTGGAGCACATCCTTGGCATTGTGCCCGCGGACTCTAACATTTCCACTGACCCTACCCATTAAAGGAGTGCAGATGAAACCTATCGTCGCCGTCGTCGGACGCCCCAACGTGGGCAAGTCCACGCTCGTTAACCGCCTGGCCCAGACCTCGGACGCCATCGTCCACGAGTCTCGCGGCGTTACGCGCGACCGCTCGTATCACACGGCCGATTGGAACGGCCGCGAGTTCACCATCGTCGACACGGGCGGTATCGAGCCGCTCAAGAGCGATGACGTCTTCGCCACGTCCATTCGCGACCAGGCCCTCGCCGCCGCCGAGGAAGCCGCCGTCATCCTGTTTGTGGTCGACGGCCGCACCGGCGTTACCGAGGAGGACGAGTCGGTCGCCCGCATGCTCAAGCGCTGCGACAAGCCGGTCTTTCTGCTGGTGAACAAGCTCGACAACCCCGATCGCGAGAACGACAGCATCTGGGAGTTCTATTCGCTCGGCATCGGCGAGCCCACGCCGCTCTCGGCCCTGCACGGCCACGGCACGGGCGACCTGCTCGACGACATCGTGGCCCTGCTTCCCGAGGAAGAGGACGAAGTCGCCGACGAGTTCCCCGATGCGCTGAACGTGGCCATCATCGGCCGTCCCAACGCCGGTAAGTCCTCGCTGTTCAACCGCATCCTGGGCGCCGACCGCTCCATCGTGTCCAACATTGCCGGCACCACGCGCGACGCCATCGATACGGTCGTCGAACGCAACGGCAAGCACTACCGCATGGTCGACACCGCGGGCATCCGTAAGAAGAGCACCGTGTACGAGAACATCGAGTACTACTCCATGGTCCGCGGCCTGCGCGCCATCGACCGCGCCGACGTGGCGCTGCTCGTCGTCGACGCCTCCGTGGGCGTCACCGAGCAGGACCAGAAGGTCATGGGCCTTGCCATCGAGCGCGGCTGCGCCATCGTGGTGCTGCTCAACAAGTGGGACCTGCTCGACGACGACCGCAAGCGCGAGGCCTGCATGGAGACCATCGACCGCCGTCTGGGCGTCATGGCTCCCTGGGCCCAGTACCTGCGCATCTCTGCCCTCACTGGCCGCAGCGTCGAAAAGATCTGGGCGATGGTCGACGCCGCCGAGAAGACGCGCTCGCAAAAGATCAGCACCTCGCGCCTCAACACGTTCCTCACCGACCTGCGCGAGTTCGGTCATACCGTGGTGGACGGCAAGCGCCGCCTGCGCATGCACTACGTGACCCAGACGGGCGTCAACCCGCCGACGTTCACGTTCTTCGTCAACCACAGCGATCTGGTCAACGACACCTATCAGCGCTACATCGAGAACCGCATGCGCTCGACCTTCGACTTTGCCGGCACACCCATTCGACTCTTCTTTAGGAAGAAGGAGCAAAAGGATGCATAATCCGATTCTGCTGACCGCCATCTGCGCCGTGGTCTCGTTCTTTATCGGAGCGATTCCGTTTGGCCTTATCCTGGGCCGCGTGTTCAACCACACCGACATTCGCAAGGCGGGCTCCGGCAACATCGGCACCACCAACGCGCTGCGTGTGGCCGGCCCCAAGGTGGCCGCACTCACGCTGCTGCTCGACTGCCTTAAGGGCGCCATCTGCGTCCTTATCGCGCGTCCGCTCATTGCGAGCGTGGGCTATGGCTTCCCCGTGAGCATTATGGCTCCCGGTGCCGCCGGCGACTGGATGCTCGGCGTCATTTGCCTGGCTGCGGTGTGGGGCCATATCTTCTCGCCCTACCTCAACTTCCATGGAGGCAAGGGTATCGCCGTGGGTCTGGGCGTTATCCTCGCCTGGTACTGGCCCATTGGTCTGTCGCTGCTGGGCATGTTTATCGTGGCCGTCGCCATCACCAAGTTCGTGTCGGTGGGCTCGCTTGCCGCGGCCATCGGTCTTCCCATTGCCGCTTGTGCGGTCTTTCCGTACAGCAGCCTAGGACTTAAGTTTTGCATGGCGATGATCGGCATCACCGTGGTGTGGGCTCATCGTGCGAACATCAAAAAGCTCATGACCGGTAAGGAGTCCAAGCTCTCGTTTACCAAGCGCGTCACCGAGCCCGACGATAAGTAGGAGAGAGTCATGAATGTTGCGCTGATTGGCTCTGGCTCCTGGGGAACCGCCGTCGCCGGCCTTGCCGCCGCGCGAGCCGAGCGCGTGACCATGTGGGCCCATAGCGAGCAGACGGCCGCCGGCATTAACGGCGAGCACCGTAATCCTCGCTACCTTGTGGGCTACGAGCTGCCCGATAACGTGGTAGCAACGACCGAACTCGCCCAGGCGCTCGACGGCGCCGAGGCCATCATCTTCGCCGTTCCTTCGACGCACCTGCGTGGCGTCTGCCACCAGGCCGTGCCCTTTATCGCCGCCGATACCCCGGTGCTCTGCCTCACCAAGGGCATTGAGCCCGAGTCCGGCCTGCTCATGAGCGAGGTCATCGCCAGCGAGATCGGCAACGAGGCGCGCGTGGCGGCGCTCTCGGGTCCCAACCATGCCGAGGAGATCTGCCGCGGCGGGCTTTCTGCCGCCGTCATCGCCAGCAAAGATCCGCAGATAGGGGAGACCTTTAAGGACCTGCTCCTATCCACAGCCTTCCGCATCTACCTGTCGCAGGACATGACCGGCGTCGAGGTTTGCGGCGCTATGAAAAACGTCATCGCTATCGTGTGCGGCATTTCCGCCGGTTCTGGTGCGGGCGACAACACGCTTGCCCTCATCATGACGCGTGGTCTGGCCGAGATCAGCCGTCTGGTACACGCCCGCGGTGGTCAAGCTATGACCTGCATGGGACTTGCCGGCATGGGCGACCTCATTGCCACCTGCACCTCGGAGCATTCGCGCAACCGCACCTTTGGCTACGAGTTTGCCCACGGCGTGTCGCTCGACGAGTACCAGACGCGCACGCATATGGTTGTCGAGGGCGCCGTCGCGGCCCGCAGCGTGAGCGAGCTTGCCCGTTCACTGGGCGTAGACATTCCGCTCACCTTTGCCGTGGAGCAAACGCTCTACAACGGTGTTACTTTGGATAGGGCGCTCGAGATTCTTACCGATCGCGTCCCTTCTCAAGAGTTCTACGGACTCACCGACTAGCGCAGAAAGGCTTCTACCATGGGTTCCATCAAAATCGCTCCGTCTGTCCTTTCGGCCGACATGGCCAACCTCAAGGGCGAACTCGACAAGATAGCCGGTGCCGACTACGTGCACTTCGACGTCATGGACGGTCACTTTACCGGCAACCTCACCTTTGGCGTCGACATCCTCAAGGCCGTCAAGCGCTCCACCGCTGTACCGGTCGACGCGCACCTGATGGTGTCGAACCCCGACGAGACCGTTGATTGGTACGCCGACGCCGGTGCCGACATGATCACCGTGCACTACGAGGCTTCCACGCACCTGCACCGCACGCTCACGCATCTGCAGCAGCGCGGCATCAAGGCCGGCGTGGTGCTCAACCCCGCCACCCCCGTGTGCGTACTCGAGAGCATCATCGACGTCGTCGATATGGTGCTGCTCATGAGCGTGAACCCCGGCTTTGGCGGCCAGAGCTTTATCCCGGGCACCATTGCCAAACTGCACGAGCTCAAGGCCATGTGCGAGCGTCACGGCGTTTCGCCCCTCATCGAGGTCGACGGTGGCATTTCTTCCAAGAACATTGCCGAGGTCGTCAAGGCCGGCGCAAATGTCCTGGTGGCCGGTTCTGCCGTATTTAAGTCCGAAGATCCCACTGCCGAGGTTGCGCTGCTGCAGAAGCTGGGCAACGAGGCTGCACAGGAGGCATAAACCCTTATGACCGCAGGTCAAAACCGCATACCCGTGAATCTTGACTACGCCGCCTCGACGCCCATGCGCGCCGAGGCGCGCCTTGCGCAACGTGAGTACGACGATAGCGAGCTAGCAGGCGTCAACCCCAACTCGCTGCACTCGCTCGGCCGCAAGGCTGCCGCGCGTCTGGAGGTTGCACGTCGCGAGATCGCCCGCAGCTTTGGCGCGCGCGTTCGCCCGTCTGAGATTGTTCTGACCAACGGCGGCACCGAAGCCAACCAGCTGGCGCTACTCGGTCTTGCCGAGGGTGCACGTCAGCGCGACCGTAAGCGTAACCGCGTGATCGTATCTGCCATCGAGCACGATTCGATTCTGGACAACCTGCCGCTGCTGCGTGCTGCCGGCTTTACCGTCGACCTGGTGCAGCCCTGCCGTGCAGGTTATATTGAGCCTGCCGCGCTGAGCGACTTGCTCGGCGACGACGTGGCGCTCGTGAGCATCATGGTTGCCAACAACGAGACCGGCGTGGTGCAGCCCATCCGCGAGCTGACCGCGGCCGCGCATACCGTGGGCGCTCTGTTCCACACCGATGCCATCCAGGGCTATCTGCACATTCCGCTCGATGCCGCCGAGCTGGGCGTCGATGCTATGACCGTTGCCGCGCACAAGATCGGCGGCCCCGTGGCATCCGGCGCACTCTACCTTAAGAACCGCACGCCGCTGCGTCCGCGCATCTTTGGCGGTGGACAGGAAGCCGGACGTCGTGCCGGCACGCAGGACCTGCGCACGCAGCTGGCCTTTGCCGCTGCCGCCCGCACGTTGGCGCCCCGCGTGGCCCAGGAGCGTACGACGCTGCAAGCTCTTTCCGACAAGCTCTACGCCACGCTTACGGCTCATCCGCGCATTCACGCCACCATGGGCGACTATGCGCATGCCGATCGTCTGCCCGGCATGGTGTCGATCTACATTGACGGCATGGACTCCGAGGAGCTCATCATCAAGCTCGACGCCGCCGGCTTTGAGGTATCGGCAGGCTCGGCGTGCTCGAGCGGCAGTATGGACCCCAGCCACGTTTTGAGCGCGATGGGCATCGGTCGCGAGCAAGCTCTCGGCGCTCTTCGCATCTCGTTCGATGACCGCGTGAACCCAGCCGATCTGGACGACTTTGCCCAAGCGCTGCTGACGATCGTGGGTGCCGCATGATCGTCGCCGAGCTCGAGCGCGCTCTGCTGGCACGCTATCCAAAGACGGACGCCGAGCCCTGGGACCACGTAGGCTTATCCGTGGGCGACCCTGCCACCGAGATTGCCGGCGTGGCCTGCGCACTCGATGCGACCGAAGCCAATGTGCACCGTGCTTTCGAGGCCGGTGTCAACGTGCTGCTGACGCATCATCCTGTCTATATCAAGGCGCCCGAGGCGTTTTGTCCAGCGGATGCCACTCGCCCCCAGTGCAGCGCGGCACTCTATGAGGCGGTCCGTTGCGGCGTGAGCATCATATCGCTCCACACCAACCTGGACCGCTCGAACGAAGCCCGTGTCTGCCTGAGCAAGCTGCTGGGTGCCGCACTCGTGAGCTCACTGGAGCACGTGGACGACCCCGAGGCAACCGGCCTGGGCGCGCTTGCAACGCTCAACGACCCGTGCACGCTGCGCGATCTTGCCACCCGTGCTGCCACGGCCTTCGGCAGCGACCCGCGTGTGTGGGGCGAAGCCGATCGCCCGTGCCGCACCGTCGCCATTTTGGGCGGCTCCCTGGGCGACTTTGGAGAGCTCGCCATCGCCGCGGGCGCGGACGTTGTCGTGACGGGCGAGGCGGGATACCACGTGGCGCAAGACCTTGCCTTACGCGGGCTGCCGGTGATCTTGCTCGGCCACGACCGCTCCGAGGAGCCGTTCGTTGATATATTGATGAACTCTGCAGTTGACGCCGGGGTCGACCCCCGTCATGCGATTAAAATACTGAACCCTTGCCAATGGTGGACTGTGACAAAAGGAGAGAACTTATGAGCGCCGGCGCTACGCTACTCAAGCTGCAACAGATCGATTTGGAGCTCGCCCGCAACAAGAGCGAACTTGCCAATATGCCGGAGCTCAAGGAGCTCGCTTCCAAGCGCAAGACCTATGTGAAGCTCAAGTCCGAGATGACCAAGCTCTACGCCCAGCGCAAGGATCTGGACATTGAGCTCGACGATCTCAATACCACCGAGATTCAGACCAACAACGCCATCGAGGCTGCCAAGAAGCGCCACGTCGACGGCTCCGACTACCGCGAGGTTCAGGACCTGGAAAACGAGCTCGCCACCCTGGCCAAGCGTCTGGACAAGATTGAGCACACCCGCAAGGACGTCGTTGTCGCCCATAAGGAGGCGCTCGACCGCGAGGCCCGCGCGCAGGCAATCATCGCCAAGTTCGAGGAGGGCGTGAAGGCCGATACCAAGGCCGCCCGCGCCAAGGCTGCCGACCTGCAGGCTCAGATTGACACCGCCGCTAAGGAGCGCACCGCGCTTGCTGCCACGCTGCCGGCCGACGTTCTCACCGACTACGAGCGTCTGCTCAAGCAGTTCCGTGGCCTGGCCGTCGAGACCATCCAGGGCAACATCCCCACGGTCTGCCACACCGCGCTGCAGGCATCGTCCATGAGCGACCTCAACCACGACGGTAGGTCAATTACGCACTGCCCGTACTGCCGCCGCCTCCTGGTGCTCCCGAGCAAGGAAGCTTAAACGATGGCGGCACCCAACAATTCAATGCAACTTGAGGGAAATACGATCCTGCTGGGCATTACCGGCGGGATCGCCGCCTATAAGTCGTGCAATATCGTGCGCCTGCTGCAAAAGCGCGGCGCGCGCGTCAAGGTCGTTATGAGCGAGCATGCCACCGAGTTTGTGGGGCCGCTTACCTTCCGCGCACTCACCAATGAGCCGGTCGCGGTGGGCCTATTCGACGATCCCTCCGACCCCATCCACCACATTTCGCTGGCGCAGGAGCCCGATCTGGTGGTCGTGGCGCCCGCGACGGCCAATATCATCGCCAAGATGGCCAACGGCGTCGCCGATGACCTTATTTCCACCACGCTGCTTGCGACGCCGCGACCCATCGTGATCGCACCCGCTATGAACAACGGCATGTGGAAGGCGCCGGCGACGCAGGCCAACATGGCCACGCTGCGCGAGCGCGGTGTCCATGTGGTGGGTCCGGGCAGCGGCTACCTTGCCTGCGGCGACGTGGACACGGGACGCATGAGCGAGCCCGAGGACATCGTAGAGGCTGTCTGTGAGGTGCTCAACCCCGTCCCGCAATACCTTGCGGGCAAGCGAATCGTGATCACCGCCGGCCCCACGCACGAGCCGATCGACCCCGTACGCTTCATCGGAAACCGGTCGTCGGGCAAGATGGGCATCGCCCTGGCGGGGGAGGCCGCACGCTGCGGCGCTGCGGTCACGCTCGTGTTGGGACCGACATCACTCGATGTGCCCTGCGGCGTGGAGTGCGTGCGCGTGCAGACCGCCGCAGAGATGCTCCAGGCGGCCCTGAGCGCCTTCCAGACGGCCGATGCGGCAATTTGTGCGGCCGCCGTCGCCGACTACACCCCCGCGGCCCCTGCGGACCATAAGCTCAAAAAGGCCAACGAGCGCCTGGATCGCATCGAACTGGTCGAGACGGTCGATATTTTGGCCGAGCTCTCGCGCCAAAAGGGGGAACGGTGCGTGATCGGCTTTGCGGCCGAGACCGATAACGTCCTGGAGTACGCACAGCGCAAGCTCACCCGCAAGGGTTGCGATGCCATTATCGCCAACGATGTCTCGCGCGCCGATTCGGGCTTTGGAACCGACACTAACAAGGCCTGGATTGTGAGCACAACGGGCACGCAAGAACTTCCCGTGCTAACAAAACCCCAGCTCGCAGATACAATTTTGGACTTGCTTCAAAATTTATAAAAAAGTTCTTGCACAAGTCCAAAGTTTCGGGTTAATATACTCCCTGTTGCGAGCGAGAGTAGAGCAACAAACAATAGCTTCGGGACGTGGCGCAGCTTGGTAGCGCACTTGACTGGGGGTCAAGGGGTCGCTGGTTCGAATCCAGTCGTCCCGACCAGAAGTTTGCAGGTCAGGCACTAAGTGCCTGACCTTTTTTGTTTTAATCACCATGATTATTTTGCTTAAAGTAACAACGTTCCCGATCGATGTAATCACCGAATCAAAACGTGTACATTAGCCACCAAAATCGACATTTTTCGACATGTTTGGAGGCTGATGTACACGAATGCGAAATCCCCCGCCGCCTAAAAGCACCTTCCACATGTCTGGACTCTCTATGGCTGCGCTGGATAGACATCGCCGGAACGGGTATAGTATCGAAAGTTTTGTCGTTAACCAGCGGGGGAGTCCTGTGGGCATCAAAAAGAAGATCAAAAAGGAGCTTATCGGCACTTCCGATTACCCGTCGAATAAGATCTTTACGATCTCCAATTTCATCACCTTTACGCGCCTGATCCTCACCCTGGTATTTCTGTACCTGTTTGTGACGGATAACAACCGCGTCATCGCCATCGTTATCTACGCCGTTGCCGCCTCCACCGACTGGATGGACGGTCAGATCGCCCGCATGACTAAGACGGTCTCGTGGCTCGGCAAGGTCATGGATCCCATTTGTGACCGTGCGCTGCTGTTCACCGGCGTGCTGGGACTGGTGGTTCGCGGAGAGCTGCCCATCTGGGTCTGCGTGCTCATTATTGGCCGCGACATCTATCTGGGCATCGGCACGCTTATCGTGCGCCATTATCACCGTCGCCCCATCGATGTCGTCTTCCCCGGAAAGATTGCCACAGCGCTGCTCATGACCGGCTTCTCGCTCATGCTACTCGGGTTCCCCGTTATTGACGGCCTGCATCTTTTGCCTTCAGCCCTTACGGCCTTCCCAGGCCTCAACGGAAGCTCGGTGCCCCTCGGCATCTTCTTTGTGTACGGCGGCGTGATCTTCTCCATGCTCACGGCTGTCATCTACTCCATTAAGGGCGGAGCGGCCATTAAACAGGCTCTCATGCATCCCGAAGACGAGGACATCGACTTTCTGAACCCTGAAATCGAAGACTGATTCGTTGGGGTATGATTACGTACGGTTCATTATTTGCGGCACGTCCGCGATAAGTTAGGGGTTGTCATGGACAACATGGTTAACAATATGCCTCAGAATGATAAGACTGCTGACGCTACCTGCGTATTCCGCGTGCCTTCAGGCGACGTCACCGTTCCCGACCTCATGGCCAACGTGCGCATCACCGCCCCCGTTCTGTCCATCGTCAAGGGTCCGCAGACTGGTGCCGCTTTTGAGCTCGAGGACGACGTGACCACCATCGGCCGCGATCCTGCAAACGGCATCTTCCTCAATGACATGACCGTTTCGCGCAGCCACGCGCGCATTATTCGCGAGGGCCTCGGCGCTCGCATCGAGGACTTGGGCTCGCTCAATGGCACCTGGGTCGACGGTGCCATCGTCAATGCAGCCCCGCTGCACGACGGTTCTTCCGTCCAGATCGGTACGTTTACGCTCATCTATCACGAGAGCACGCCGGAGCGCATCGAAACCGGTGAGTAGGGCATGGCCGAACGCAACTATCTGAGTATCGGCCAAGTCGTCAACCTACTTCGAGGCGCATACCCCGATCTTTCGAACTCAAAAATTAGATTTCTAGAGGATGAGGGGCTCATTACCCCTCATCGTACGCCTAAGGGATACCGTCAGTACTCCAAAGAGGACGTTGATCGCCTGGAGGTCATCCTGCACTTGCAGAAGACCCGCTACATGCCGCTCAACGTGATTAAGCAGCGCTTGGAAAACGCCACGGACCTGTCAACGCTCGCCTACGAGGTGGGCTTGCTGTCCGATGTTCCGCTCAAGACGGAGCCCAAGGAGACTAAGCAAAAGCTGCATCCCATCGAGACCATTCCCGATATGCTGGGCGTCGAGATTTCGTTTATCCGCTCGCTCGCCGAAAACGACCTCATTCGCATCATCAAAAGCCCGCAGAACCGCGAGCTCGTCGATGGTCGCGATTTTCCGATCATCCGTTACTGCTCCGAGCTGTCGCGCTTCCATATCGAGCCACGCAACCTGCGTCAGTACGTGTCTTCCGCTAACCGCGAGTCCTCGATGTTTGAGCAGGTGCTCGTGAGCATGCTCGGAATGGATACCTCCGATGACGAGCGCGACGCCAAGCTCGAGCGTGCGTTTAAGAAGCTTCACGACCTGACGGAGGGCGTGCACACTGCGCTGCTCAAGAACCGCGTTTTTGAGTCGCTCAACGCCGTGGTCGAGGACGCCGACATCGATGCACTCGATGAGGAAATCACGCGTTCCGAGTCCACCAAGGCCAAAAACGAAGAGCCAGCCGCGCCGGTTTCGCACGAGGATTCTCTCGTAAAGCCGCTCAAAGTCGTCGCCCCTTCGCAATCCGGCGCCGCCACCGCGGGCAAATAAACGCTGCTGAAATTTCGGCAACCCATTGAAAGGTCATGCAATGTACGACTTCGAATCTCAAATCGTCGACATCCCCGACTATCCCGAGCCCGGAGTCATCTTTAAAGACATCACGCCGCTCTTTGGCAATCCCGAGGCGCTCAAAGCCATGACCGATGCCCTCGCCGAGCACTTTGCCGGCATGGGAATCACCAAGGTCGTGGGTCCCGAGGCTCGCGGCTTTATGGTTGGCGTACCGGTGGCTGTAGCCCTTGGCGCCGGCTTTGTTCCCGCACGTAAACCTGGCAAGCTACCGCGCGAGACCGTAAGTCAGAGCTACGAGCTCGAGTACGGCACCGATTCAATTGAAATCCATGCCGACGCTATCAGCTCTAAAGATACCGTGTTGATTCTGGACGACTTGGTCGCGACGGGCGGAACCGTCGAGGCAACAGGTAAACTGGTGCGAGATATGGGCGCAAAGCTTGTTGGTTACGGTTGTATCCTTGAGCTTGCGTTTCTCAACCCGCGCGAGAAGCTCACACCGTCTAATGACGATGTGGAGCTCTTTAGCCTGGTGACGGTGGACTAGCCGTTACCCTTAGTTACTGGAAAGGAAGCTACATGCGCACAGCAAACACGCACAAAAACATGGCACGCTGCGCTGCTACGGCAACCCTCGCTTGTGTTTTGGGCTTGGGCCTCGCGGCTCCTGCCTACGCCGATACCGCATCCGACCTTGCCTGCGCTCGTACGAAGCTCGAGCAGATCGGTACCCAAACTCAGCAGATTTACGATGAGCTCGCCACGCAGACACAGGCGCTCGATCAGACTGCCGGCGAGATCACGCAAAAGCAGCAGGAGATCGCCGATGGTCAGGCTAAGCTCTCGACCTATGTCGCCGGCGAGTATAAGACCGGCGGCCTGAGCTTGCTTCAGGTTCTGACGGGTGTCGATGACCTGAGCGATATGCTCAACCGTCTGTTCTACTACGGCAAAGTTTCCGATAAGCAAGCTCAGACCATTCAAGAGGTCAAGGAGCTTAAGCAGCAGCTCACCGATAAGCAGTCCGAGCAGGAAAAGAACGTCGCCGCCACGCAAAAGAAGGTCGACGAGCTTAACGCCCAGCAGGCTGAAGCCCAGAACGTCGTAAACTCCCTGGATTCGCAGCTGCAGGCCGAGCTTGCCTCCGAGGCCGAGGCCAACGCCGCGCTGCAGGCCGGCATCAACGCCAGCACCGCCGAGAAGGCCACGGTGAGCAACGAGACTGCCGGTACGACCGAGAACACCAACAACGGTGGCCAGACCAGCAATAACAACAACCAGGGCGGCAACACTCCGGCTCCTACGCCGGCACCTGCTCCGACGCCGCAGCCCTCCACGCCTGCTCCGGCTCCGACGCCTTCTGCTCCGAGCCAGTCCGTCGATGGCGGTTCTGTTGTCTCGCGTGCATACAGCAAGCTTGGTTGCGCCTATTCCTGGGGCGGAATTGGCCCGAACAGCTTCGACTGCTCTGGTTTTGTAAGCTATTGCCTTACTGGTCGCTATTGCCGCCTGGGCACCACGGGCACCTTTATGGGCTGGACGCGTGTGTCCGATCCGCAGCCCGGTGACGTTGTAGTCAACTCGTACCACACCGGCATTTACATCGGTGGTGGTCAGATGATTCATGCGTCCGACTACAACACGGGTGTTATCATCAGCTCCGTTGCCGCCGGCATGAACAACAACTACATTTTCGTGCGCTACTAAGTATTCAGATAAAGCAAACGGATATGGACCTCATGGCTTTGAGTCATGGGGTCCATTCTTTTGCCTTTCGTGCAGTCCGCTATCTAGTTTTGAATACTAGATAGCGGCCCAATCGGTCTGCAAGTGAATTCGTCGATGACCTTTCGCTCGATGTTCATGAGCTCAACTGCGCTGTTCAGGCGGAGACGAACGCTTCTTCGAGCGCTTGTCCCAGCGTAGGGGAGTGGGCCAAGCTCTTCAAATTGGCAGACAAGACCATCTGCATGCCGATCTCTGAGGGCGTGTCGGGCAGCTACAACGCGGCAGCCACGGCTCGCGATATGGTTCTTGCCGAGGAGCCCGACCGACAGATTCATCTAGTCAATTCACGCGCAGCTGGCGGCAAAATGGACCTCATTTTCTTGCTGTTCGACCGCTATCTTGCAAGCAATCCGGATGTCTCATTCGAGGAAGCTTGCGCATACTTCGATAGCCTTGAGCAGAACAGCAAAATCCTCTTCAGCTTGTGCAATTACGAAAACCTCGCCAAAGCCGGACGTATCCCTAAGGCAGCCGGCGTTATTGCCAACAAGCTCAATATCCGCATTTTGGGCACGGCGAGCGAGGCCGGTAAAATCGAACTCGTCGGGCACACGCGTGGCGAAAAGAAGATGCTCAACAAGATCATCGATACCATGGAAGCCGAGGGTTTTGCCGGCGGCGAGGTCGTCATCGATCACGTTGAGAACGAAGCTGGAGCCCAGGCGCTTACTGACCGCATAGTCGAGCATTGGCCCGGCTCCAAAACCATCATCATGCCCTGTAACGGGCTAGATTCATACTATGCCGAAATGCATGGGCTCATTATCGGCTACGGCATGGGCGTGGCTTCGGGCAAATAAAGTCCAATCAAGCAAAAATACGGGCGGTACAAAGCGACAGATGGCTCTTTGTACCGCCCGTTTTATACGTCGGCTAGCTATTAAACCCGTTGAACTTGAGATAGCTCATCAAGTAAGCCTTCGAAACGAAGGACGATACCGCGCTACGCACAAGCAGCGACTCACGCGTTACCTGATGCGCCGTATCGGGCACGGGAGTCTGCTCGACGGAAAACGCCGCACGAATCGATGCCTCGAGCTGATCGACCACATAATCAAAGGCCGTCGGGGCATCGTAGCTCAAACGCTGAATGTTAAAGAGTGCCTGCACAGCAGCAATAGGTAGCACCTGCTTAAAGATGCAGATAGCGATCAGGCGGGCAATCTGCTCGCGGCCATATTGCTTTTTGACCGGAGCAGGCACTAGGCCGACCTTTACGTAGTTATTGATCATCGATGGCGTAATGATAGGCTGCTCAACGCAAATGAACAGCGGCTCCATCCACAGCGCAACATACTCAATAACCTGGTCGCGGTAGAGCGTCACATTGGGCAACTGGTCATAGCGCGGCAGACTCAACGTATTGAGTTTGCACACGATATCGGACTGAATAAATGCATCGGGCAGCACAGTGGGCTGAATATCCTCAGGCTTAATGCTGACCGACGAATCAGACATCGGAATAACGTGTTTAACGTGGTTCATAAAGGTCCTCCGTTCATTTTCTATATTGTATTCTAGGTTATCTAGTTTTGCATACCATATAGCCTGCAAGAAAAATGGCGGGACAGTGCACTGATGCATCGTCCCGCCATTTAGTTAATAGATAACAACCTTACATAAGATATATTATCGTACTTATCCGCGGAGAAACGCGTATGCGCTCGTTGCTGCTATGGCTCCGTCAGAAACGGCGGTCACAACCTGGCGTAAGCGTTTGGAACGGATGTCGCCAGCAGCGAATAGACCTGGCGTGCGTGTCGCCATGGATTCATCAGTCAGAATGCCGCCATCAGGCGCCAGATCGACTAAATGCTCAACAAGCTCGGTATGGGGTTGCGTGCCGGTAAAGACAAAAATGCCAAACGAGCCAGGCTCAAATGACTCGGTATGAATTTCCCCGGATGCATTGTCCTTAAAGGCAATCGTCGTTGGCATCGCTTCACCAGAAAGTTCAACAATACTAGTTTGGTACCTAACTGTAATATTGTCCTTTTCGAGTACTTTCTGAACAACACCATCAGGCGCACGAAACTGGTCGCGGCGCAGCACGATGGTCACACTGCTGGCAATATCTGACAGGAACAGAGCCTCCTCGCAGGCAGCATTGCCGCCGCCGATGACAAAGACCTGTTTGCCGCGGAAGAACATGCCGTCACATGTTGCGCAATATGAAACGCCACGACCGCGATACGTATCCTCGCCAACAAAACCAGCAGATCGCGGCGTGGCACCCATGCAAGCGATAACGCTCGAGGCCAGCGTATCGCCCATATCGTGATGCACCGTAAACAGCGCTGCATCGGCATCGTAATCGATACCCGTAACCATGCTCCATGCGACCTGAGCTCCCAAGCCCTCTGCATGCTGCTGAAAACGCTCGCCGAGTTCGGCGCCACTCAAGAGCGGAATGCCCGGATAGTTCTCGACTTCATTGGTCGTGGCGATCTGTCCACCCGACATGCCCTGCTCAATCACGGTCGTCGTCAGGTTGGCACGCGCAGCGTAAATGGCGGCAGCATAGCCCGCGGGGCCTCCACCGATAATCGCAACATCAATCGGCTGATCGGTAGTCATGAAGAATCCTCTCGTCGAAACGTTGTCGTTCTTTGCGCTCATACCCAAATTTACGTGAACATGACACTCATGCACTACAATGATAAATCGCGTAACAAAGCTGAAGGGGAGTTATCGATGGATCAAACGCAGACGAGCAATAGCGCTCCCCTGCCCATGCAAGCCACTCCCCAACCGGAGCAAATGACCGTTTCACCTGCACAAAAACCCCTGGTAACCATTGTGCACGCATCGGTTGGATCGGGCCACAAAGCCGCCGCCAACGCGATTGCACAAGCATTTGACCTTATCCGCGGCACCAAGGGAATCCCTAAGGATATTGAGATCGAAGTCCTAGATATCCTCGATTTTGGACGCATTAGGTTCGATGGTAATAAAACAGCAGCGTCGTTTACCGGCGCCACGCGTCCCATTTACGACCTGACCTGGCGATATACGCTTACAGGACATCTACTCTGGGGCGGCGGCACAGCATGGTCACGAATTATGTTCCCCGCCTTCAACGAATACGTCCGGACCCGCAGGCCCATAGCCGTGGTCGCAACACACATTACGGCGGCCAACGTCGCTGTGGGCGCCCGCGTCATCACGGGTATCGATTACCCGGTCATCTGCGTACCAACAGACTATGAAGTTGAAGGCTTTTGGCCCCACAAGGACACCGACCTATTCTGCGTAGCCAACGAGTTTATGGCCGAAACGCTGCGCCCGCGCAAGGTTCCCGAGTCAAAGATCCGCATAACGGGCATTCCCATTCGTGCCGGTTTCGATTCAGATTACAAACGCGAAGATGAGCTCAGCAAGTTCAATCTCCCCATAGACAAAACCGTCGTATTGGTGATGGCCGGCGCCAGTTTGCCCCAACCATACGTGCGTTTCCGTGCCGCGATGGACCACACGCTCCCCTTCTTACGCAGCTTTGAGGACATGCACTTTGTCTTTTTACCGGGCAAGGATAAGGAATACGCCAACCGACTCAAAACGCTCTTCGACGCCATGAAGCTCGACAACGTGACGGTACTGGACTACGTAGATGACATGGCGGCCCTCATGCACGGCTGCGACCTGGCAATCCTCAAATCGGGCGGGCTCACCGTCACCGAGTGCCTGTGCGCGCATCTGCCGATGATCCTACTGGGCAAATCATACGGTCAGGAAAAGGCCAACACCACGATGCTCACCGGCATGGGCGCCAGCATGCATGTCACCACCGCACGAGAACTCATCGTAACCCTACGTCACTTGCACGACCATCCCGAATCACTCAAAGCCCTACTCATCAACGGCGAAGTACTACGCCGCCCTCACGCTGCCAAAGACATCGCCATCGCAACCATGGAGCTCGTAGGCAAGCCCCAAAAGCGCAAACGAGCCTTCTGCCGCTTCTACTGGGGCGGAAAGCCCGCGCATATCCGCTAGTCGAATGTCCGCCGCTCTGCCGGAGCCGCCCTTATATCATTCCATGCTCAAACATTCTCGCTTCGCTGCGAAACTGCGCGCGGGACGATATATAGGGGCCTCCCACAGGCAAGCTACGTTAACGTACTAGCGGCTATACCAGATTCCCCACCAGTAGAATCTGCAAAAGGGAACCAGAAAAAATAAATACAGTAAGCCGATGCGACAAAGGAGGCGTCCCTTTATCGCATCGGCTTACTAGAAAGACTTTTGTTTTCAAGCGAGTAACCGCCCGCCCGCCTCTCACACATATCGTTCCACGCGCAGTTTCGCAGCGAGCGAAGCGAAGCGAGAATGTTTGAGCATGGAATGATATGTGTGAGAGGCGGGCGGGAGGGATACGAGCGCCCCTAGGCGACGCCGCTGGAGCCGAAGCCTCCGTTGCCTCGGTCGGTTTCGTCTAGTTCTTCTACTTCTATGAGGTTGACCGTGGGGACTTCTTGGATGACGAGTTGGGCTATGCGGTCGCCTTTGTTGATTTGGATGTTGTTGGAGGGATCCAGGTTGATGAGGATAACCTTGAGTTCTCCTCGGTAGTGGGCGTCGATGAGGCCCGGCGTATTGACTATAGACAGGCCCTGCTTGATGGCCAAACCGCTTCGGGGCTGGACGAAGCCGGCGTAGCCATCGGGCAGGGCGATGGCCAGCCCAGTAGAGACCAGACGGCGTTCGAAGGGCTTCAGAATGCAGTCCTCGTTGGAGCGCAAATCCAAGCCGGCATCGGTGGGATGGGCGTATTTGGGAAGCTCGACGGTGGGGTCGAGACGCTTTATGTTGACGGTAATGTTGGACATGGAATCACCTTAGCTTGTCGAGCTCTTGCAGAAACTCATCGACGTCTTTGAAATCGCGGTAGACCGAGGCAAAGCGGATGTACGCCACCTTGTCGATCTTGGCCAAGCGCTTGAGTACCATGTCACCCAACTCATGGGACGTAACGGCCGTCAGCGTGCGAGAGCGCAGCTCGACCTCGATGTCATCGATAATCTCATTGAGCTTCTTAGTGTCGATATCGCGCTTGATAGTGGCGCGCATCAAGCCGACGAGCAGCTTATTGCGATCGAACCGCTGCTTGGTTCCGTCCGACTTAATGACCTCGATTGGGTCTTCGCATCGTTCGAACGTTGTAAAGCGATAGTTACACGAGCAACATTCGCGGCGACGCTTAATGGTGTTATTTGACTCCTGCATACGGGAATCAACGACGCGGGTATGTGCCTTGCCGCATTTGGGACAGCGCATGGTACCTCCTCTTAAACGATAACAAGGGTACCATGCGCAGCGCGATAATGATTACGAACGAGCAGGAACCTTAAGATGCGCACCGGCGGCGAGCGAACCATGCTCCAGATGATTGACGTTACGGATCATGTCGGAAGTCTCTTGCGTGGAAAGGCCTTCGATTGGATATTCCTCGGCAAGCGACCAAAGAGAATCACCAGACTGAACGCGAATGGTCTCATAGGTAACGTTGGAAACGGACTCGGCATACGCGGCGTGACGAGCGCTAAAGACCGACGTAGCGAGGACAAAGAAGAGCGTAAGCGCAACGGCAACGGCGACAATCGTCGGAACCTTCAGGGCAACGCGGCCCGGCGCGGCTACAGCCTGCTGATTGCGAGCAGGCTTTACGGTCAAAGGCTGAAAGCCGGAGCGGCCACCCTGAACAACCGTAAAAGTGTATTCTGCAGACGTCTCGAGCTTAAGGGCGAGGTTTCCCTGGACCATATTCGTTGCGTTCATCATGTTCTCCTCTCGCGTGTTTTGCTGAGAACAGTTTTATCAAGCCGCGCGGACAAAAATGTCTAGCGCGAGAACGAATGTTCGGTTATTATTATCTTCGAACAGTTGTTCCTGTCAAGCAAAATTCGAACATTTGTTTGACATGGGTAGAGAGGATGCCCTGATGGCTCGCAAAATTACCAAGCGTCAGCAGCAAATTTACGACTTCATCAAGGAATATCAGCAGGAGAAGGGTTATCCGCCCAGCGTGCGCGAGATGGCTTCTGCCGTGGGCCTTTCCTCCCCCAGCACCGTGCACGCCCATCTATCTGCCCTGGAGGCGCGCGGGCTACTCAAGCGCGATGCCACCAAACCGCGCGCTCTGGAACTCTTTAACGAGGACGGTTCCTCTGTCTCAATTTCTAAATCTGACGAGACCACCGCACCTCGCGGAACGGTCTCGCTACCGCTCGTTGGTCGCGTCGCGGCTGGGATTCCCATTCTGGCCGAGCAGAATATCGAAGACACTTTTACTATCCCGACCGAAATCGCCACTGATCAGGGTTCCTTTATCCTTGAGGTGCATGGGAGCTCAATGATCAATGTCGGCATCTTCAATGGCGATTACATCATCGTCCGTGAACAAAAGAGTGCCATGAACGGCGAAATTGTCGTGGCCATGATTGATGGTTCAGCGACCGTCAAGACGTTCTACAAGGAGCAGGGACGCGTACGCCTGCAGCCCGAGAATGACACCATGGAGCCTATCTATGCAACGAATCCCATCATCTTGGGCAAAGTCGTCGGCTTAATGCGCCGGTTCTCGTAATGCAAAAACGCATCACCATCTTTGATACCGTCCGCGGGTTTACGATGATTTCAATGGCAGGTTTTCACGCTTGCTACGATCTCGCCTACCTGTACGACTGGGATATGCCCTGGTTTACCCAGACCGTCTTTCAAGACATCTGGCGCGCCAGCATCAGCTGGGTATTTTTGTTTATCGCGGGTTGGATGTGCACCCTTTCGCGCAACAATATCAAACGTGCCGCCAAATACGCCTTAGCAGCACTCGTCGTCTGGCTGGCAACAACACTTGTCTCAGTCGACGATTCGGTTAATTTTGGCATCATCTACTGCATGGCCGCATGTACCGGCATCGTGGCGTTGACCGATCCCGTCCTTAAGAAGATATCGGCGAGATGGGGCATGTCGCTATGCCTTGTGTTGTTCGCCCTCACCTGGAGTATCCCCAAAACGATCTACCCTGTCCCCTACCTGGCGTGGCTGGGATTTCCGAGCCTTGGGTTTGTTTCAGGTGATTACTACCCCATCATCCCGTTTATCTTTATGTATCTTGCAGGATACTTCGCCGCACATATAGCGCAGGGAATCGATAAGACCGCCCTAAGCTGGGCCTACGCCAACCCCCTGCCGGCGCTCGCCAGCCTTGGACGTCATGCACTCCCCTTTTATCTGCTGCATCAACCCATTATTCTGGGCTTTTTGGAGCTCGTCTACTCGGTGCGATAACGCTTGAGCCGCGGCGCGATACGGGCCGGCAGCTTCGCCACAATACGAACGCCGTCCTCAAGATATTCCTCGTGCAAAAGGGTTCCCTGCTCATGCACCAGCGTGATGAGGGCGCCCTCGCGATACGGGATATCAGCAGAGAGCAACACATCGGTAGCAGCCGCCTCACGAGCAATACGGTCGACGAAATCGTCGAGTCCCTCGCCCGTCTGGGCCGAGAACAGCACGGCCTCGGGATAGCGACGACGGAAGCTCAGGCGATCAACGCTATCGAGAAGATCGATTTTATTGAATACGGTCAGCGTTAAACGCTCTCCAGCGCCGATCTCATCAAGAACGCGGTCGACAGCCTCAAGCTGCCGCTCATAGTCCTCGTCAGACGCATCTACGACTTTGAGAATTAGATCGGCACCCAACACCTCGGACAGCGTCGATTTAAAGGCATCGACCAGACCATGCGGCAGCTTTTGAATAAAGCCGACGGTATCAGTAATCGTCATGCCGCGACCGCCGGGCAGGCGATACGAACGCGTCGTCGGGTCGAGCGTAGCAAACAGCTTGTCCTGCGAAAGTACCGTAGAGCCGGTCAGGCGATTGAGCAACGTCGATTTACCGGCATTGGTATAACCGGCTAACGCGACGCGAAACGCCGGTGACTCAATGCGGCTCTTGGACTGGACATCGCGACGCTGTTCAACCTGCTTGAGCTCACGACGAAGCGCGGCAATCTTATTGCGAATCAAGCGACGGTCAACCTCGAGCTGGCTTTCACCCTGGCCAAAGCGCGAACCGATGCCGCCGCGCGTCTGCTCCTTGGCAAGATGGCTCCACATGCCACGCAGACGAGGCAACAGATATTGAAGCTGCGCCAGCTGTACCTGTAGGCGTCCCTCACGCGTCTGAGCATGCAGGCCAAAGATATCCAAGATCAGTGCTGTACGATCGATAATCTTTACCGGCTCGCCCACGGCTTTCTCCAAATAGGATTGCTGCGAGGGCGTCAGGTCGTCGTCAAAAATAACGACATCGGCATCCATGCGATGCACCAGGCCGCACAGCTCTTCAACCTTACCGGAACCGATAAACGATTTTGGATACGGCTTAACCAGACGCTGTGACAAACGCGCCACGCACTGGGCGCCAGCCGTATGGGTCAGGCGCTCAAGCTCGTCAAGCGAACGATCGAGCGGCCATGCATTGTCGCGCCACTCAACACCAACTAATATGGCACGCTCGGGCTCGGGTGCCGTGGGAACAAGGGGGAAACGGGCCATTAGGCAGCCTCAATACGATGCAGGATGTCCTCAACGACCTCATCGATCGTAAACTCGTCCATATCAAACCACACGATACGGTCATCGCGCTTAAACCACGAAAGCTGACGTTTGGCATAGCGACGCGAACGCATCTTGATGAGTTCGCGAGCCTCATCCATAGAAATCACGCCATTGAAAGCATCAATGATCTCTTTATAGCCAATTGCCTGCATCGAAGTCAGGGCATCTCCCAGCCCCTGGTCCATAAGACCGCGAACCTCATCGACAAGACCCTGCTCAAACATCAGATCGACGCGCAGGTTAATGCGCTCGTAAAGCAGCTCACGATTGCGTGTCAAGCCAAACCACAAGGCATGATAATGCTCACATGGAACACTAAACTGTGACTTTTGCTGTGCGTAGGAAACGCCGTCATCATGCATTTCGAGCGCACGAATCACACGGCGCACATTATGGGGATGAATAACAGCAGCCGATTCTGGGTCGCGCTCGGCAAGCAGGGCATGCAGCTCTTCCTCGCCAATACGCTCGGCAAGCTCCTGATAGCCCATACGACGATCGTCCTCAAGTTCACCCGAAGGAAAGTCCATTTCATCGAGGGCGGCCTTGAGATACAGCCCCGTACCTCCGCAAAAAACCGGCAGGCAACCCGAACCAAGGAGACGTTCAACATGCGCGCGAGCGTCAGCCTGATAAAGCGCAGCAGAATATGCCACACCCGGCTCTACAATGTCGACGAGACGCAGCGGCACCGTACACTCATCGGGCGCCATCTTTGCGGTACCGATGTCCATGCCGCGATAGATTTGCATCGCATCGCACGACAGCACTTCGGACGAAAGACGAGCTGCCAAACGGTCGGCAACATCACTCTTACCAACCGCCGTCGGACCGACGATCGCAACGGCGGAAAGTCCTGCCCTGGGAGAAACCATTAGCGCGGCTCGCCCACAACGGAGCCGGACAAATACCAGGTCTTGGCAACGTCAACGTCAACATCAACGATCTTGCCAACAAGCTGATCGATGCTGTAACCCTCGGGGATAGGCGCATGCACGGTCTGATTCTTGGGACTCTTGCCCAGCAGGACCGCGTCGTTCTTTTTACTCGTTCCCTCAATGAGCGCCGGCACCACAGTATGAAGCTCACCCTGGTTATACTCGTGTGCCGTAGTCTCGATAACCTTAACCAGGCGGTTGAAACGCTCGAGAATAACCTCATGCGGCGTAGGATCGTCAATCTCTGCGGCCGGGGTACCGGCGCGCTTGGAATAGATGAAGGTATAGGCCTGAGCATAGCGGACCGTCTCGGCAAGTGAGAGCGTCTGCTCAAAGTCCTCTTCAGTCTCGCCCGGGAAGCCAACGATAATATCGGTCGAGAGCGCGATATCGGGCATGCGGTTGCGAATGCGATCGACCAGGCCCAGATAGTCCTCGCGTGTATAACGGCGATTCATCTCTTTGAGGATACGCGTGGAGCCCGACTGAACGGCCAAGTGAAGCTGCGGCATGACGGCGGGCGTCTCGGCCATGGCGTCGATGGTCTCGGGCAGCAGATCCTTAGGATGAGAAGAGGTAAAGAAGATGCGCTCCACACCCGTATCACCCACGGCACGCAGCAAATCGGCAAAACGCGGCTTGCCAAACAGATCGCGACCATATGAGTTAACGTTTTGGCCCAGCAGCGTAATCTCGCGCACGCCCTGGCGCACCAAACCGGTCACCTCGTCGACAATTTCCTCGAAGGGGCGGCTCTTTTCGCGACCGCGCACGTACGGCACGATGCAATAGGTACAGAAATTATTGCAGCCCGTCATAATGGGCACCCAGGCGTGATACTGGGTCTCGCGATGCCACGGCATGCTCATGGCATCCGTATCCTCATGCTCATTGGTGCGGATATGACGCTTGCCATCAAGGAACGCCTCGGCAATGAGCTCGGCCACATGTGCGATGGAATGCGTACCAAAGATGACATTGACGTTATCGACGTTGATGAGCAGGCCCTCGCCATCGCGCTGCGCGATGCAACCACCAACGGCAACCACACGCTTGCCCGAGGGTGAGGGCGGGAGGCTCTTACAAGAGTTGCACTGACCGTACAGGCGAGTATCGGCGGCCTCGCGCACGCAGCATGTCATGAAGACAACAATATCGGCATGCTCGGGATCGAGCGCCATGAGGCAACCATACGAATCGAGCAGACCGCTCACGCGCTCAGAGTCGTGCTGATTCATCTGGCAGCCAAAGGTGCGGATAAAGTAGGTTTTACCGGCAAGAATATCGCGTACGGAACGCTGGTCCATGTGCATAAGTCCTAACGATGGAGAGGGGGGCGAATCGAGGCAAGCAGAAGCTATGCCACAGGCTTAACATCATCCATGACGACGTTATCCATAGCAGCTCGATTGATCTGGTGAACGTAAATAGAAAGACGGATGGCCGTGCGCGACTCCCCGTTAATAAGGATGTCGGAGAACACGGGCGCGCAGGAAACATCAAAACCGGTTGGAATCAAAAAACCGCGCGCGATAGCCACAGCCTTTATGGCCTGGTTGACCGCACCGGCGCCGACACACTGAATGTTGACGGGCACACCATCCTTGACCATGCCGGCGATGGCGCCGGCAACGGACGCGGGCGATGATTTGCTTGATACCTTCAGGCAATCCATGAAGAAACTCCTGCGTTTAAAAGTACGTTTTAACTGCAATAACTGTATCGTACCGAGTGGACTCAGTAAAGGCACTATTCCTCTTTGGCAAGATCGAAGGTCACAGTGATTCGATCACGCGAAACGCGAATCTTTGGGTCGCCGCAAAGGTTGAGATAGTACCGGGCGGCAAGGTCATTAAAGTCGCGCTCCACAGCACGCGAAAACTGTGCCATGTCATCCTTGGCAATACGAAGCCCGCGACGATCCTTCGCAAGATCGACAGGAGCCGGCGCATGCGAGGACGAATCACGCTCGCGCAGCAGACGCGCGGTCACACCGCGAACGGGCTTAATCTGCCCTGCCAAAATGCGATGTGCCGTGCGCTCGGACATCTCAAGACCCAAACCCGAGCAGATACGAATAAAGTCCTCGGCATCAGAGGCAAGGCCTAAACGATCGACAACCGGAAGCTCGCTCTCGTCATCAATGAACAGGAGACGCGACGTATCGAGCCGACTTGACGCCTGAGCATAAAGGGTCGCGGCAATCTCAGACGGAGAACCAAGATAGACATCGCAACCACGCAACTCCTCGAGCGCAAACTCACAGGCAGCGCGAATAATATTATGCGGACCGCGAGCACAGACATAACGTCCATCCTCATCCTTGACGGCCTGGGGCCAGCTGGACTGATCGGCACGCTCGCTGAGGCGGTCGGCCGCAACGCTCACCTTAAAGGCCGAGCCAAGATCGACACCGGACGTGACCACACGGGCCTCGTCGGTGTTCTGCTTGATCGAAAACAATGCCATGCCACGACCGTGAACGCCCCAACGGTCCATCTTCATGCTCTCGAGCTTGGAGGTAACGCGGGCATCGAAGATTCGCTCTTGCATATCCTGCGGAACGCCCGAACCGTTATCCAGAAAGACAAGCGTGCGGACGCCATCTTCCTTGGTCGTAGCGAGATAGACTTTGTCGGCGCCAGCATCGCGAGCATTACGGAGCATTTCGATGACGATATCCTCGACATGCTGAATGTCGTGCTTTGCCTGGCGCCTCTCGGCCTCCGAAACGCGGAGGCGGACATAACCCTCGCCAAGGTTCTCCTCGACGCGAAGGTTGCCCTCCCCCGACATCGACGCGATAAATGAGATGAGCTCGTTCGCGTCGCTCATGTTATTTAGCGATATCGACAGCGCGGCTCTCGCGAATCACGACGACGCGCACCTGACCGGGATACTCCATCTCTTCCTTGATCTGATGGGCGATATCGTGAGCCAGGACCGTGGACTGGGCATCGGAGATCTTGTCCGGCTGAACCATGACGTGGACCTCGCGACCAGCCTGCATGGCATAGGTACGCTCGACGCCATCATGGGAGTTGGCGATCTCCTCGAGCTTCTCAAGACGCTTGATGTAGTTCTCGGCAGACTCGCGACGGGCACCGGGGCGAGAGGCAGAGACAGCATCGGCGGCCTGTACCAGGACATCGAGCACCGTGTTGGGGTCGACGTCGGCATGGTGAGCCTCGATAGCGTGGACGATAACGGGCTTCTCGCCATAACGGCGGGCAAGCTCGGCGCCGATGACGGCATGCGGGCCCTCGACGTCATGGTCGATTGCCTTGCCCAGGTCGTGCAGCAGGCCGGCGCGCTTGGCGGTCACAACGTCCAGGCCAAGCTCGGAAGCCATCACGCCGCACAGGTCAGAGACTTCGAGGGAGTGCTGAAGCACGTTCTGACCAAACGAGGTACGGTAGCGCAGGGCACCAAGGGTCTTGACGATCTCGGGATGCAGGTCGTGGATGCCGGTATCGAAGGCAGCCTGCTCGCCAGCCTCGCGCACGCGCTGCTGAACCAGGTCGGCAGCCTTGTGATACATCTCCTCGATGCGGGCGGGGTGAATGCGGCCGTCGGCGATGAGGTTCTCGAGGGCAACACGGGCGGTCTCACGACGGACCGGGTCGAAGCTCGAAAGAACGACAGTCTCGGGCGTGTCGTCGATCACGAGGTTGACGCCGGAAACCTGCTCGAAGGTCCGGATGTTGCGACCCTCGCGACCGATGATACGGCCCTTGAGGTCATCAGAGGGAATGTGCACGGAGGTAACGGTGACCTCGGCTGTGTGGTCGGCAGCGCAGCGCTGAATCGCCAGGGACAGAATCTCCTGGGCGGTCTTGTGGCACTCGGCGCGAACCTGCTGCTCGGACTCGCGAATGATCGTGGCAGCCTCGTGGGTGACCTCGCCGCGAACCTTATCGAGGAGCTCCTTGTGGGCGTCCTCGCGGGTCAGGTCGGCGATACGCTCGAGCTCAGAGGTCTGCTTGGCGCAGAGCTCCTCAAGCTCGCGGGAGCGCTTCTCGACCTGACCGGCCTGGCTGGACAGCTGGTGCTCACGCTTGTCGAGAGCGTCGTTTCGGCGATCAAGGGACTCCTCGCGCTGCATCACACGGTTCTCGAGCGTACGAATCTCGCTCTTACGCTGCTTATCCTCGGCCTCGGCGGCCTGCTTGTTCTTGATGATCTCCTCTTTAGCCTCGAGCAGAGCCTCTTTTTTGAGGGTCTCGGCCTGACGCTTAGCATCACCGATCAGGGACTCAGCCTGTGCGTGTGCCGACTGGATCTTTTCGTCGGCCTCGTGAAGACTACCCTGCTCGGCGGTGCGCATGTAGGCAATGGCGGCGATGGCACCCAAAACGATGCCAACGAGCGCTGCGATGATAGGCATGCTCACTCCTTTTTATGGATTCGTTACACAACAAAGCGAACCGTCCTTACGAACGGCTCGCGACATTTGAGTAATATGGGCGCAGCTTATGCGGGTCGGATACAGATAAACATATAAACAAACTCATCACAGATGAGCACATATCACAAAGCAAATGACAGTGTTTATCGTACGTTGAACCACAACAACTGTCAAATAAATGGCCCCAGCACGGCGGCTAAAACGCGGTGAACGGCAGGGTCACAAAACGCATACGCCTAAACCGCACATTCCTCGCGTTCGGCATCGAGACGTGCCTTAACGGCATCGGCGGCGATGTGATACGAGAAGCCCTTGCCCATCAAAAACCGAACCAGTTTTTCGAATCCGCGCGTCTCTGGAACACGCCGCTTGGCGAGCAGGGCTGACGCACGCGCCAAATCGTCTTCGACGGCAAAATAATCCTCAGGATAACCGGGAATGTCATCGAGCACGACATGACGGCGCTTGAGCTCGGTCTCGATTTTGCGCTGTCCCCAACCGCGCCGCTTGCGCTCCTCGATAAAGTACGAGCAAAAGCGGTTGTCGTCTAAAAAGTGATACTCGGTGGCGCGCTCGACGGCGAAATCGATCGCGGGCTGGTGAAAGCCGTAGCGAGCCAGCTTGTCACGGACCTCACCCGTCGCATGGTCGCGGCGCGATAGCATCTCGGTCACCATGGTAAGTGCACATTTACGCTCGATGAGCTGCACCGCCTCACGAAAGTTGTCCCAATCACAGGGAAGATCGGGGCGGTTTTTGACATACAGCCGCGCGACCCGCACGGGAATCCAAATGGACCGCTCAAAACCGCCCTCAAGCTCACAATCGATATGTGCGCAAGGCTTTTTGGACGCATACCCGCTCGAGAACGAGGAGGCCGCCTTCTTATCGGGAAAGACGACCGTGGCCTCGGTCACCGTATACGACATGAGCGTAACCGCTACTCGTCGTCATCATCGAGCATGGCGGAACCATCGATGGCGTAAAGCTCGTCAAACTCCTCAGGCGCAGGCTGATCGGTCAGCTCGACCTCGGACGGAGCATCGTCGTCAAACTCAAGTCCACAGGCAAGGCGGACCTTATGCTCAATCTCGTCGGCACAATCGGGGTGTTCGCGCAGGAACGCCTTGGCGGCCTCGCGACCGTTGCCGAGCTTGTCCTCGCCATAGGCAAACCAGGAGCCCATCTTCTTGCAGATACCGCACTCGACAGCCATGTCCAGAATCGAGCCCTCCTTAGAGATGCCCGTACCGTACATGATGTCGAACTCAGCAGATCGGAACGGAGCTGCCACCTTGTTCTTAACGACCTTGGCGCGCACGCGGTTACCGATAACCTCGTCCTTAAGCTTAATGCTGTCGATGCGGCGAATATCGATACGTACCGAAGAGAAGAACTTAAGGGCGCGGCCGCCCGTCGTGGTCTCGGGGTTGCCGAACATGACACCGATCTTCTCACGCAGCTGGTTAATGAAGATGCACGTCGTGTTGGACTTGGACAGCGAGCCGGCGAGCTTGCGGAGCGCCTGGCTCATCAGGCGAGCCTGAAGACCGACCGTAGTGTCGCCGATTTCTCCCTCGATCTCGGCACGCGGGGTCAGCGCGGCGACGGAGTCGACGACGATGGCATCGATGGCGCCGGAACGCACGAGCATGTCAACAATCTCGAGCGCCTGCTCGCCCGTATCGGGCTGGGAAATGAGCACCTCGTCGATATCCACACCGATGCGCGCGGCATACGTGGGATCAAGCGCGTGCTCGGCATCGATAAATGCCACAACGCCACCCATTGCCTGGGCCTCGGCCAGGATCTCGAGCGAAAGCGTCGTCTTACCGGAGGACTCAGGACCGTAAATCTCGACGATACGGCCGCGCGGCACGCCGCCGATGCCCAGAGCGGCATCGAGGGCCAGGGCGCCCGTGGGAATGGCCTCGACCTCGAGCTCGGGACCACCGTCGCCGTACCTCATGATGGAACCCTGGCCGAATTTCTTCTCGATCTCGGCCTTGGTGGTGGCGATCATCTCATCGCGCTCTTTACCCGTCGTGCGAGCATGAACGGTACGTACGGGACCTGAATTCTTGGCCATGAATAGCCCTCCTCTTAACAACCTGCATCGATAATAAACGAACGGCTGTTCGTGGTCAACCGTTCAGATAAATCATATGCAGCCGACCTTTCCAAAACCCAACCAAACGCCAACCAAACACTGACCAAAAACTTGACCGCAGGCGAACCGAGCAAGGCACGACGAGCAAGATTACGCCAACTACCTGCACATAGAGCAAATTCGCCAGAGGTCCCTATCTCCACAATTAAGGGACCCGGAGGCCCCTTAAAACACGTCTATTCCATAGAATCGAGCACGTAGACAATGCGACCCAGTGCCTCAGCGACCGCATGGGCACGGACGCATGAACGATCGCCCTCATAGTGACAACGAATGGAGTCCACGACCGGCGCTCCCCCATTGGCCGAGCGATACGCCCAGCCAATATAAAAGGTTCCAGCCGGATCGTCCTCGGTGCCTCCACCGGGGCCGGCATAGCCCGTCGCGCTCACGGCAATATCGCTCTGGTACAGCTCCAGCGAACCGGCAGCCATCTCCCGCGCCGTCTGGTACGACACCGCGGTATAGCGGTCGAGCGTCTCTTGCTCAACGCCGAGCACGCGATGCTTAATCTCGTCGCAGTACGTCACCGCACCGCCGCGCAGCACCGCCGAGGCACCGGGGATATCGGCGATCGTCGAGGCGATCATGCCCGCTGTTAGAGATTCAGCCGTCGAAACCGTCACACCACGAACGCTTGCACGCTCGACGATATCGGCTGCGAGCTCTTCATTGTGCGCGGCAATCTGCTCAAATGATTTCGTCATGCCCACCAGGACCTAGACCGAAAAGACGATCTTGCGGCAGTTCCAGAAGTACTGAGCGCCCGAGATAACGGTCAGGATAACGGCCACGGCGTACAGGAAGCGTGAGACGCCATAGAGACCGAGCAACAGCTCCGCAGGCCCCAACTGGAGGCCGGTCATCGCAAAGACGCACAGGTAGCCGCAGATGGAGACCATCGTGGTCGCCGTCTTGTACTTGCCGAGCTTATCGGCGGCAACGACCACACCGGCCGCACTCGCGACCATGCGCAGGGCGCTCACCAGCAGCTCGCGGAACAGGATGATGAACACCGACCACACAGTAACGGCACCAAAGTCCAAGAACAGCAGCAGGGCCGAGAACACGAGCAACTTATCGGCGATGGGATCCAGGAACTTACCGAAGTCGGTGATCTCGTTGCGCGAACGAGCCAGGTAGCCGTCGACCTTATCGGTGCACGACAGGATGACGTACAGAATAAAGGCGGCGGCGGCGAGCGGGCCGTCGAAGGTGCTCCAATCCGTACCGGCAACGCTTGTGTGAGACAGCGCCGACACAATCATGAACACCGGAATAAAGACGATACGCACGCACGTCACGATGTTGGCGGGCGTCCAGACACTCGTCAGTTCCTTATTGCTCTCGTTAGCCACGACGCTCTCCTACTCCACAACATGACCGATAAGCTCGTAGCAGAAGCTATCGGTAAACTCGACCGTCAGAATATCGCCCACAGATGCCTCGCTGGCATCCAGATGCACCGCGCCATCGGAATCGGGCGCCTGGAACCAGGCATGTCCGATGAGCTCGGCACCGTCTTCGGTCTCCTCGATACCGTCGACGATCACCTGGGCGCGCTCGCCCACGTGCGCGGCAGTCGCGGCAAAGCCGAGCGACTCGGCCAGGTCCATAGCCTCCTGGGCGCGCTCGAGCTTGACCTCCTCATCGACCTGCCCCTCCATCTTGGCGGCCAGGCTGCCCTCCTCACGCGAGTAGGCAAAGACGCTCGTGTAGTCAAAGCCGACGGTGTCCATAAAGTCGATAAGATCGCGGAACTCGTCGTCGGTCTCGGTCGGGAAACCTACCATGGCCGTGGAGCGGATCACGATACCGGGGATGCGCTCGCGCAGATCGCGGAACAGGTCCTCGAGCTCCTGGCGCGAACCAGAACGGCGCATAGCCTTGAGGATGCGCGCGTCGCAGTGCTGAACGGGGATATCGATATAGGGCAGCACCTCGGGCGTATCGCGAATCGTATCGATAAGCTCATCGGTCATGCCCTCGGGCTGCAGGTAGAGCACGCGGACCCAGACGTTGTGCGGGCGCACGGCCTCGGCGACGGCACGCAACAGCTGCGCCAGATTGCGCGGCGAGCCCTCGGCGACGTCCTCGTCGGCAAAGTCGTTGCCCCAAATACCCGTGTCCTGGCCGATCAGCACGATCTCGCGCACCCCGCCGGCAACCAGGTCGCGCACCTCGGAGATAATGCTCTCGGCATTGCGCGAATGATAGCGGCCGCGAATGTAGGGGATCATGCAGAAGCTGCAGAAACGATTGCAGCCATCGGAGATCTTCACGTAGGCAACCGCACCCTCGACGGTACGCTTGACCTGAGGAATATAGGCGGCAATCTCGCGCTCGACACCCAGCACGCCATCGATGACCGCCACGATGCCGTCTTCCTCGTCGGCCTTCACAAAGGCAGCGACCTCGGGCAACTCGTCAGGCAGGTCATCGCCATAGCGCGACGGCACGCAACCGCACATGACGATGGGGCAAGAACGAACGCCGTCCTGAACCTCGTTGGCGAGCTCGAGCGTGGTCTCGATGCTCTCGGACGTTGCGGAGGCGAGGAACGAGCAAGTATTGACGATAGCGATATCGGCATCCTGAGGGTCGAATGCCTCCTCGTAGCCCGCGGCGGTCAAAAGAGAACGCATGCGGTCGGTGTCGACCTCGTTCTTAGCGCACCCGAGGGTGATGTAGAGTACGGAGCCCAACGGTGTATCCATGTTGGAGAGCGGTCCTTTCGATTGATATTAGCGGTAGTTGGTGAACTGCAGCGGCTGGCCGTAGTCCTGGTCGCGCAGGAACTGGATCACGGTCTGCAGCGCGTCCTTCGAAGCAGAGGAAACACGCAGCTTGTCGGCCTCGATGGTCACCTTGACCTTGAGCTTTTGGTCCTTGATGTCCTTGTTGATCTTCTTGGCGGTCGCCTGGTCGATACCCTCGACGATATGGCCGAGCACGCGCACGGTGCCGCCCGATGCCGCCTGCGGAGCATCCCACGAGACAGCCTTGAGGTCGATGCCGCGCTTGATGAGCTTGGAGCTCAGCACGTCGATAATCTGCTTGGAGACAAAGTCGGCCGGGGCGTTGATCGTAAAGAGCTTATCGCCCTTCGAAAGCTCGATCGTGGCGCCGGAATCCTTAAGGTCATAGCGCTGGGAAATCTCGCGCGTGGTCTGCTGGAAGGCGTTGTCGACCTCTTGCATGTTGACCTCGGACACGACGTCGAAGCTGGAATCTTTAGCCATGATGGTTCCTTTCGCGTACGAGCAGCTTAGTAGCTATCGTACGAATAGTCGGTAGAATCGGTGGGCGTCTGACCGTCAGTTGCGGTATCAGTGCCATCCGTGGACTGGGCATCGGTGCCGTCGGTGGTATCGGTACCATCGGTGGTGTCGGTACCATCAGAACTTTCACCATTCTCGGAATCGTTCGTCTCCTTCTTGGGAACGGTGATCGTCACACGCGCCACGCCCGAGGTCTTGGTATCGTAACGGACCTTTTCACCGTTCTTGGTAACGGTGACATCGGAAGGCTTGGACGTGGTGATCTCGATCGAGGACTCGGGCGTGTACTCCTGCTCAAAGGGGCCAGTCGCCTGAGCGCCATAGACCGACTTGCCGTCGACCTTGACCTCAATCCACGCGGTCTTTCCCTTGGCAACGGAAACTTTGACCTTCGTGACCTCGTTCTCTTCCTTCTTGGCCGTCGTCTTGGTAGCGTCCGAATCAGTCGACTCATCCGTCGGCTCATCGGTGTCTTCGTCCTCGTCGACCGTTTCGGTCTTCTTAGAAGACTTCTTGGTCGTCATCTTGGTAGCAGTGGGCGTCTCGGGCGTGGTCTCGGGCGCCGAAGATGCGCAGCCGCGCAGAAGCACCACGATGAGCACGATCAGCAGCAACGCCACGGCACCGATGCCGGCGTAGACGATACGCGGATCGAGCCCGTTGTTTTGAGGAGTACGGGATCCGCCACGTCCACGACCGGAACTGCTGCGGCCGCCTCCCTGAGGCATACGACCACGATTGCTATCGGAACGGCCGCGATAGCTGCCCTGGCCCTGAAGGCAGCGCTGACCCGAGCGGGGCGCAAGTTCACCGCGGCCTTGATAGCCACGTTGGCCCGAACGCGGAGCCGAAGAGCGCTGGCCATACGGCTGTGATTGAGAGCGAAGACGCGGCGTCACCTGCGTGGTATCGGCATCCGCATAGCCACCGCGAGAGCGTCCGGTGGAGACACCACGATGACCGCGATAGGAATAGCCGCCGTCGCCGTAGCCGGCACGAGGGTCACGCGCCACGCCGCGGGCAGCGGGAAGTGCACGGTCCTCGGGCATCGGCGTACTGCGGAACCGGTCACGCTGTGAGCGAATCTCCTCGCCCGAACCCGTCTCAGTAATATAACCGGCCTGCTGAGGACGCTGTCCATAGCGGGTCGAACGACCGCCCTGAACCATCAGGAAGCGCCCGTTATCGACCGAGGAACGCGAATTGACGTAGCCGGCGGCGTCCTGAAAACGACCGCCCTGCTGCGACGTTTCGCGTTCGTATGCCATCAGGTCGTCAAAGTAGGCATTGACGACCTCGCGCGGATTGAGGCCCAAAAAGCGAGCATAGCTCGAAATCATGCCCTGTGCATAGCCGCGCGGCGGCATCGAAGCAAAGTTACCGGTCTCGAAAAACTCGATGATCTGCGGCCTGATTTTGATGGTGTTGGCGACCTGCTGAATGGAAAGGCCCATTCGGCGACGCTGCTCGAGCAGCATGTCACCAAAGCGTGCAGCCATCAGAATCCTCCAAACTCACGATCTTCACGTGCCATCTCGGCGTCGACGGATTCCAGCGCGGCAAGGCCTTCTTCATCCAGCAAGACCTCGCGCGGCTTGGAACCGTCGGGCGGTCCGACGACACCCTTTTCTTCCAGCATGTCCATAATACGCCCGGCGCGCGCATAGCCAACCTTCAGGCGGCGTTGCAGGCCAGATGTGGAGCCCAGCTGCGATTCCACCACAATATGAGCGGCATCCCAGATAAGCGGATCGTCGTCCTGAGGCTCGGCAACGCCGGTGCGCACGATGCCGCCTCCACCCGCCATGGACATGGAGGCAGGTGCCACGGCCGACAAGATCTCCTCGTGGTAGTCGGGCTCGCTTTGCGACTTGACGAACTCGACAATCTCGTTGATCTCGTCATCCGAAACAAAGCAGCCCTGGATGCGGCGGGGCTTGCCCCAGTCGACCTTTGAGAACAGCATGTCACCCAGGCCGGTGAGCTTTTCGGCACCCATCTGGTCGATAATGACGCGGGAGTCGATGCCCGTTGCAACGTTGAAGGCGATACGGTTGGTGATATTGGCCTTAATGAGGCCCGTCACCACGTTAGAGCTCGGACGCTGGGTCGCCACGATAAGGTGGATACCGGCGGCACGGCCCAGCTGGGCGATACGCACAATCGACGCCTCGACGTCCTTGCCGGCAACCATCATCAGGTCCGAAAGCTCGTCGATGATGATGACCAGGTAGGGCATCTTTTGCGGCGGGTTATCGTAATGATCAAACTCGCCGGCGGCCTGCTTTTCGTTATAGGTCGAGATCTTGCGCACATTCAGGCGCTCGAAGACCTTCAGGCGGCGCTCCATCTCGGACACCGCCCACTGCAAGGCGCTCGCGGCCTGCTTGGGCTCGGTCACCACGGGCACGTAGAGATGCGGCAAGCCGTTGTAGCCTGCGAGCTCGACGCGCTTGGGGTCGACCATGATCAGGCGAACGTCCTCGGGGAGCGCACGCATGAGCAGGGTCGTGATGATGGAGTTGATCATGACCGACTTACCGGAACCCGTGGTACCGGCGATCAGCAGGTGGGGCATCTTGGCGAGGTCGGCGACGACCGGCGTGCCCTCTGCATCGCGGCCGATGGCAAGCTCAAGCGGACCGCCCTTAACATAGGGCAGCACGTCGCCCAAGTTGACGTTCTGACGCTTGCGATTGGGGATCTCGATACCCACGAGCGAGGTGCCGGGAATCGGCGCGAAGATACGCACGGACTGAGCAGCAAGCGACAGCGCAATGTCGTCCTCAAGGCTCGAAATCTTGCTCACACGCTCGCCCTCGCCGGGCTGCAGCTTAAAGGTCGTCACCGTGGGACCGGCAATCCAGCCGACGACGCGAGCGCTACGGCCAAACTCAAGCAGCGTGGACTGCAACGACTCGGCGGTCTGTTCCAGCTCCTTGTCCGAAGACGCGGCAGAAGCGGACTGAGGGTTTGCATGCAGGATTTCGAGCGGCGGAAGCTTAAGGCCTTCCTCTTCTTCGCCCTCGTTATCCGCGGGGGCATTGACCGCTCCCCCATCGCTAGAAGTAGACGCCTCGGCAGCGCCCGCGACAGCCGTATCGGCAACCTTGGGGTGCTTAAGGAAATCAGGAATTTGAGGGGCGGCCGAAACGGGGTTCACAGCAAACGGCGGCTCGGACTCATCGATCTTGGCCTGATCGTCTTCCATCGAAAGCTGGCCGGTCACCTGGCCGCGCTTGGCATGGCGGCGCGGCAGCAAGGTCGTCTTGGCGGTCTCGATCGGAGCCTCGTCGTCCTCGTCATCGCCCTCGGTAAGCTCAATCTCGCTCTCGGACCAAGACGGGTCGGGCTCACTCGTATTGAGCTTGGGAGCCGTCTTGCCCTTCTTGGCATGACGGCGCGGCAGCAGCGTCGTCTTAGCGCGCTCAGCCTCCACGGCATCGGACACGTCGACAAACGGATCCTCGTCTTCGTCGTCATCGTCCAAAACCGGGTCCGCATCGTTGCCCATCACCGTGGTCACGGCCATATCGGAGCCCTTTTGACGAAGAATGCTCAGGTGCGGACGGGCAACGCCGGGTACCGACAGGGCTTCGTCGTCACCCCACGGACTCGCGTTGACGTCGGCACGACGGCGCTCGGCAAAATCGGCCGCACGGTCGCGGGCAGAGCGCAAAACGCCGCCCACCGAAAAGCCGATGATGACAAAGCCAACGACGGCCAGACCCAACAGGACGACCATCGCGATAGGCTTACCAAGGGCATTCTGCAGCGCGCTCGCAATAAACGCACCGATGTAGCCACCCGAGGCGGACAGATTTTGCGGTGTGAACATAAGGTCGCACGAGTCGCTCGTACCCGGCACCATCAGCGACAGAATGGAGACGAAGGCGATAAAGACCACGGCGCCGCCCGCAACAGAGCGCACGTTGAGCGGCGAATCCTCGCCTAAAAAGAGCGTAGCGGCAAACAGCAAAATGACGATCGGCAGCACGTAGGCGCCCAGACCAAAGCCCAGGTGGTAGAAACCGGCAACCGCAGCCGTAACGGGTGCAGTCGCCGGCGAAATCACGGCAATGAAGGACGCAATCGCCAAAACGGCAATGACCACGCCGGCGATATCGCGGTTGGCCGAAGGCTCGACCAGGGGCTCGAAATCGTCGAACTCGGCCTCGTGGCCCTTATTGGCACGAAGATGGGAACCGGCACCCTTAGCAGATGCCGGTTGGTTGTTGGCTTTATTGCCTTTGGCGTTTTGTGCAGATCCGCGCGCCAAACTAAACCTCCATGACGACCGGGATGATCATCGGACGAGTGCGCGTACGACTCCAAATAAAGTTAGAGAGCGAGTCGCGCACAGCCTTGCGAATGGCATCGGAACCGCTGCTCGTAAAGCTGAACTTGCCCCTCTCGATCGTCTTCATGATGGACGCCGAGGCGTCCTCGGAGAACTGGTCGTCGATGGCAAAGGAGACGCCGCGGCCCGAGAACTCGATGGCCTCGATCTTCTTGTGCTTGAGCGAAACGATGGCGACGGCCGTGACCATACCGTCGTTGGCGAGCTTCTGACGATCGCGTAGAACGATGGGGTCGGTATCGCCGATGCGCAGTCCGTCGACGTAGACGACGCCAGACTCGACGGGCGTACCGCGCTTGACGATACCGCCACGCATCTCGAGCGTGTCTCCGTTGTCGAGGATAAAGATATGATCTTCCTTGATGCCCATCTTACGGGCAAGCTGGGCATGGGCGCGCAGATGCACGGCCTCGCCGTGGACCGGCATAAAGTAGGTGGGCTTGGCCATGGCCATCAGGAGCTTGAGCTCCTCCTGGCTACCGTGACCCGAGACGTGAACGAGGGCGCGGTTCTTATCCCACACGTCGCAGCCAAGCTTGGCGAGGCTGTTGACGACCTGCTGAACAGCCTTCTCGTTACCGGGGACCGGCGTTGCCGAGAGGATGACGGTATCGCCCTCGTGGATGGAGAGCGTCTTGTGTTCGCCGTTGGCCATGCGCGAAAGGGCCGACAGAGGCTCGCCCTGCGAGCCGGTGCACATGACGACGATCTTGTCGTCAGGCAGGTTGTCGATATCGAAGGCATCAATGATATCGGAGTCATCGATGTTGAGGTAACCGAGCTCGCGCGCCACGCGGGTGTTGGTGAGCATGGAACGACCGGTCACGACGACCTTGCGGCCACACTTGCGGGCGGCGTCGCAGATCTGCTGCAGACGATGGATGTGGCTCGAGAACGACGCGACGAACACGCGGCCCGGAGCATTCTTGATGGCATGCAGCAGATTGGGGCCAACCTCGGCCTCGGACTTGGTAAAGCCCGGAACCGTGGCGTTGGTGGAGTCGGACAGCAACAGGTCGATGCCCTGCTTGGCAAAGCGGCTGATAGCAGCATAGTCGGGCGTAACGCCGTCGATGGGCGTCTGGTCGAGCTTAAAGTCGCCGGTGTGCATAACGGTGCCCTGGTTGGTGCGGATAAACACGCCCAGAGCGCCCGGGATGGAGTGCGTCATCGAGAAGAAGTCGAGCGAGATGCCACCCAAATTGACGTGGCTGCCGCCCTTGACCTCACGGAACTTGGGTGCACGAATGCGGAACTCGGAGAGCTTGCCCTCGATAAAGCCGAGTGTCAGCTTGCTCGAGAAGATGGGCACCTTGTTGTTGAGGTCCTGCAGCAGATACGGAAGCGAACCGGTGTGGTCCTCGTGGCCGTGGGTGACGACGATACCGCGGAGCTTCTCCTCGTTCTCCAGGACATAGGTGTAGTCAGGAAGCACCAGGTCGATACCGGGCTGGGAGTCATCCGGGAACATGAGACCGGCGTCGACGAGCACCATGTCGTCGCCGCACTCGAAGACCGTCATGTTCTTGCCGATGCCGTCAAGGCCACCGAGCGGAATGATCTTCAAGGGAGATGATTTTTTAGCTGCCATAGGTTAGTGTGGTTTCCTTTCTTCGAAACGGGTCTGGAACAACCGGCGGGGCGCTTCTGGCAAACCGACCGCCGGGAACGTACAAACATGCATCATAGAGTCGACGCAGTAACCTCAGTATGATACCCATTTGCCCACCAACAGACCACCCATGCATCAAAGCCCCATCTGAACTGGTCCATCCCGCCGGTTTCCCGTGGGGCGGGCACTGATGAAGTTTCCTGCTCTACAGTCCTGCTCACGACGGAGGCCACATTAAGTGGCCTCCTGTTCGTGCGGAACTCGCGATAAACTTCATCAGTGCCCGCCCCACGGGAAACCTGCCAAATAGAGACAGGTTTATTTTGGTCGGTTTTATCTGGGAAGATGCTGCTGCGGCTATCTACAGATCTGTAATCTGACTACTGAATAGACTGTCTAACTAAATAGCGAGCGGCATTAACCAGCCCTTTTGCTTGCGCCCGGGAGGGACGCATATGAAGTTTATCGCGAGTTCCGCACGCAAAGGAAAGCACTTAATATGCTCTCCGTGCGAGCAGGACTGTAGAGCAGGAAACTTTACCTGCGGCCCCGCCGAGAATAGCAAAAGGGCGACCCCCTTAGGAGTCGCCCTTGTTGAGCTGCTTATGTACGGCTGTTACTCGGCGTCGTGGTGACGGCGAGGCTTTCGGCCTCCGTTGTCGCCGGGACGGCGCGGACGGTCGCTGCGCTCGGAGCGCTCGCGACGCGGACGCTCACGACGCTGGAAGTGCTCGCCGTCGCCCTCGGAGGCACCCTCGGCGCGAGCCGGGGCCTCGGGCTTGTCGAGACGATCGAGCGAGATCTTGCCGCGATCGTCGACCTCGATGACGACGACCTTGACCTCGTCGCCCACGTTGAGGACGTCCTCAACCTTCTCCACGCGACCCTTGGCAACGCGGGAGATGTGCAGCAGGCCGTCCTTGCCGGGCAGCAGGTTGACGAAGGCACCGAAGGGCTGGATGGAGACCACACGACCGGTGTACTCCTCGCCCGGCTCGGGAACCTTGATGATGAGCTTGATGCGCTCGACGGCCTGATCGACAGACTCGCCGGTACCGCCGACAAAGACGGTGCCGTCCTCCTGGATGTCGACCGAAGCGCCGGTCTCGTCCTGGATGCCGCGGATGACCTTGCCGCCGGAACCGATGACGTCGCGGATCTTATCGGTCGGAACCTGGATGGAGACGATGCGCGGAGCGGTGCTGCGCGTGGTATGACGCGGCTCGGGGATCACATCGAGCATCTTCTGCAGGATGAAGGCGCGACCTTCCTTGGCCTGCTGCAGGGCGCGGGCCAGGATGTCGAAGGTGAGGCCGGTGGCCTTGTTGTCCATCTGTAGGGCGGTGATGCCCTCGGTGGTACCAGTGACCTTAAAGTCCATGTCGCCCAGGAAGTCCTCGAGACCCTGGATGTCGGACAGGACCACGGTCTTGCCCTCCTCCTGGATCAGGCCCATGGCGATACCGGAGACCGGGCGCTTAATGGGCACGCCACCGTCCATAAGGGCGAGCGTGGAGCCGCAGGTCGAAGCCATCGAAGAGGAACCATTGGACTCCATGACCTCGGAGACGACGCGGATGGCGTAGGGGAACTCGTTCTCGTCGGGAAGCACCGGGAGCAGAGCGCGCTCGGCCAGGTTGCCGTGACCGATCTCGCGGCGCTTGGGGCTGCCCATGCGGCCGGTCTCGCCGGTGCAGAACGGCGGGAAGTTGTAGTGGTGCATGTAGCGCTTGCCCTCGGTGGGCTCGATGGTGTCCAGACGCTGGCCCTCGTTGAGCATACCGAGCGACAGGACGGAGAGCACCTGGGTCTGACCACGCTGGAACAGGCCGGAGCCGTGAACGAGCGGCAGGTAGTTGTCCTTCACCATGATGGGACGAATCTCGTCGGCGGCACGACCGTCGACGCGCTCGCCGGTCTCGACGACCATGGTGCGCATGGCCTTCTTCTCGAGCTTCTTGAGCGCCACGGGGATTTCGCGCTCCCAGGCGGCCTGCTCCTCGTCGGTGAACTCGGCGCGGATGGACTCCTTCAGAGCCTCGACCTTACCGATGCGAGAAAGCTTGTCGGCGTCGCGCAGGGCAGCGGCCATCTCGTCGTAGTGGGCGAAGATGCGCTCCTGGACCTCCTCGACGGGCTGGTCGAGCGGATACTCCTTCTTGACGATAGCGCCGTTGACCTGCTCCCACTCGGCGACGAACTCGTCTTGGGCCTGGCAGAAGGCAGCGAGGGCCTCCTGGCCAAACTTCATAGCGGCGAGCATGTCGTCCTCGGAGATCTCCTCGGCGCCGGCCTCGACCATCGAGATAAAGTCGGCAGAGCCGCCCAGCTCCAGGTCCAGGTCGGAGTTCTCGCGCTCCTCATAGGTGGGGTTGACGATAAACTCGCCGGTCTCCACGTTGCGGCCGATGCGCACGCAGGCAAGCGGACCCTCGAAGGGCACGCCGCCGAGCGTCATAGCCAAAGAGGCACCCATGACGTTGATGACGTCGAAGGGGTTGACCTGGTCGGCGACGAGCGAGGTGGCGACGATGTGCACCTCGTTGCGGAAGCCGTCCGGGAAGCTCGGGCGGATCGGGCGGTCGATCATACGAGCCGTGAGCGTGGCCTTCTCGCTGGGACGGCCCTCGCGCTTGAGGTAGCCACCCGGGATACGGCCGGCAGCGTACATCTTCTCGTTGAAGTCGACGGTCAGCGGGAAGAAGTCGTAATTCTTGCGCTCCTTGGAGACGACTACGGTGTCGAGCATCGTGGTGTCGCCCTGCTTGACCAGACAAGCGCCGGTGGCCTGCTTGGCAAGCTCGCCGGACTCGAAGGTGTAGGTCTTGCCGTACAGCTCAAAGGTCTTGGATACGAGTGTCATTGTTCTCCTTTACCCCACAGGCCCCTTGCCTGCGGGCTTCTCATGTGACGCGGGCCCCCTGCCCCCGCCACGCTGTAGAGCGTGATTGTTCACGCCCTTACACAAAAAGAGCGCCCCGCTGCGCAGGACGCTCTTAGCATGTACAAATCCTTACTGGATGTTGTCGCGGATGCCCAGAGCCTTGATGAGCTCACGGTACTCGACGATGTCGTTCTTCTTGATGTAGGAGAGAAGACGACGACGACGGCCAACGAGCATGAGCAGGCCACGACGGGTGTGGAAGTCCTTCTGGTGGGACTTCATGTGCTCGGTCAGCTCCTTGATGCGCTCGGACAGGATGGCGACCTGAACCTTGGGGTTACCGGTATCGACCGGGGAGTTACCGAACTGGGCGGTCAGCTCCGCCTTGCGCTCTTTGGAAACAGTCATTGTTTCACCTTTCGTTTCGCGTCGCCCGCGGGCGACTCTATTCGCCTCGGACTGGGAAGCCGCCGGTGGAGCGAACATCCAAGGTCGAGGTACCAACAGGTCGGTATGTTACCACAAGCGGCGCGAGCCTGCGCATCATCACCGACCCAACATGAATTCCATCGCACGGAGCCGCTGATCGGTATGTGTTGCCGCCCAGATATGCGAAAGCCCGAGCAAAAACGCCGCAGTATGCGGGTCGATCCTTTGATCCATAAGCTCGTCGAAGGTCATGGACATCAGGGCGCGCAGCCATGCGACCTCGCCGACCGATACCAACTCGGCGCCAGGCACGCTCGAGGTGCACGACCCGCACAAAAGCCCGCCGGCTTGGGCCGAGAAATGCGAGAGCATGGGATCGCCGCACGAGACGCAAGCCGAGAAATCGGGCCGGTAGCCAACGTGCGACAGCAGCTTAAAGACAAACGCTGCCACGAGCAGGTCCATATGTGCCGAGTCGAGCCCGCTGCCAACAAGCGTGAGCGCCCGCTGCGTAATGGCAAAGGTAAATGGATCCTCGGCATCCTCGAACGAGCACACGCGCGCAACCTCGGCAATCGCGCTGGCGGCACAGGTCGTCTCGTAGTCAGGAGCAGCGCCGAGCGGCGCCTCCAAAAGCTCCGCCTGCGAGACCACGTCGAGCGAGCGACCATGCGCCAACAGCATATCAACGGTGCAGAAGAGCTCGCAGCGGGCCGCAAGGCGACCGCCAGGCTTACGTGCTCCCTTGGCCACGGCACGCACCTGCCGCCCCCGTTCGTCGAGCATCGTCAAAATCAGGTCGGTTTCCTTGAGCTTGGTCTTGTCGAGGACGAGCACCTTTGTGCGATATGTGCGAGAGCCTGCCATGAACGCCGAGGCTTAATCTTCGGCATTGTAGCCAAAGCGGCGGATCTGTGCCTCGTCATCGCGCCAGCCGGCCTTGACCTTCACGTCGAGCTCCAAAAAGACCTGAGTGCCAAAGATGCGCTCAAGATCGCGACGGGCGTCGATACCGATATGCTTGATCATCTCGCCGCCCTTGCCGATGATGATGCCCTTCTGCCCCTCGCGCTCGACGTAAATCGTGGCGTGCACGCGCAGGACCTTCTTAGTCTGCTCGAGCGCGTCACAGATGACGCCCACGGAGTGAGGGATCTCGTCGCGGGTGCGACGCAGGACCTTCTCGCGCACGAACTCGGCCACGAGGGTCTCGTCGGACGCGTCGGTGCCCATGTCCTCGGGGAACCAACGCGGGCCCTCGGGCAAGAAGTGAGCGACGGTCTCGATAAACGCATCGACGTTGAAGTTCTTGACCGACGACGTCACGATCTCATCATCGTATTCCATAAGCTCGTGAGCGGCCTTGAGCTGCTCCATAACCTGGGCGGGATCGGCCTCATCGGCCTTGGTAAGCACCAGGACCTTTTTGGAACGGGCGTTCTTGACGCGCTCGGCGACCCAGGCGTCTCCCCTGCCGATAGGTTTAGTGGCGTCGATCAGAAACGCGACGACGTCTACGTCATTGAGCTCAAACAGGGCACTCTTATTAAGCTCGGAGCCCAGGCCGTCCTTGGGCTTGTGGATACCCGGCGTGTCAACGAAGACCAGCTGATAGCCGGGGCGGTTGACCACGGCGCGCATACGGCGGCGGGTCGTCTGGGCCACCGGCGAGGTGATGGCGACCTTCTTGCCGTAACAGGCGTTGAGCAGCGTGGACTTGCCGGCGTTGGGGCGACCGACCAGGGCCACAAAGCCGCTGCGGAAACCGGGTTCCACGTCTCCAAAGCCCGCGAGGCCCTCATCCTCGTCGCACAGAGCATCGAGTTCCTCGTCGCTCATGCCCTCAAACGGGTCGAACTCCTCGACCTCGTCAAACGAATCGGCACCTTCAGCCTCGTCCAGGACCTCGTCATCCAAAACTTCACCGGTAGGCTGCATATTGTCGGACATGGGAATCCCTTTCTAAATAAAGTCGAGCGCGTGAGCAAAGACAAGCAAGCCCACGATCGCGGCGGTAATGGAAAGAACGTATACAGAGGCAGCGGCGATATCCTTCGCGCGCTTGGCCAGCGGATGCAGCTCCTGGGTCGCCAGGTCCACAATCACCTCCATGGCGGTATTGCACAGCTCGCCGTGAATCACCAGGCCGCAGCAAATGATGACCGTAGCCCACTCGGCAATATCGAGCCCCACGATGCAGCCGGCAATGACGGTACACACACCCGCCACGAGCATGACCTTGATATTACGCTCGGTCTTGACGGCGGTGACGAAGCCCTCCATCGCGTATGAGAACGACTTTAAAAAGGAAGGATGGTCCTTGTTCGATCCGGGAATCATAGACGGCTCCTAGTCGTGGGCGTGGTTGGTGATGGGGCCGACGTGGACGAGCTTGGGGTCCTCGCCGCGCTCGAGCGCCAAATCGCGCAGGATGGCGTCCTCGCGTGCCTCCATGACCTCGGCCTCGTCGTCCTCGATATGGTCATACCCCAGCAGGTGCAGCATGCCATGCACGAGCATCAGGCGACACTCGTCGGCAGGACTATTGCCAAAGCCAGGGGCCTGACGGGCAATAACCTGCGGAGCCAGGATAATATCACCGAGCTCGAGCGTCTCGTCGGCGGGAATGTCCTCGTCAAAGGCCGAGTCGCATTCAAACGAGAGGACATCGGTGGTGCGGTCGATACCGCGCCACTCGTGGTTGAGCTCGTGCATCTCGTCCTCATCGACATACGAAAGGGAAATCTCGACCTCACGCTCAACACCCTCGGCGGCAAGCACAACTGAGCAGATGTGTTCCACCTCATGGGCATCGAGCAGCGTATCGAGCTCGGCATCGTTGCTGATCAATACACTCAACGGGACTCCTTTCGATCGTGTGCGCGCTGCCCACGCGCATCATCGTATGCATCATAGGCCTCAACGATACGGCCCACCAGGGCATGGCGCACCACATCGGCGCGCTCGAGGTGCGAAAATGCGACATCGTCGACACGGCCCAAAATCTGCTCAACATCGGCAAGACCGCCGCGACGACCAACCAGGTCACGCTGGCTCAGGTCGCCGGTAATCACGAACTTGGAATTAAAGCCCAGACGCGTCAAGAACATCTTCATCTGCTCGGGCGTTGTGTTTTGTGCCTCATCGAGCACCACAAAGGCATCACTCAACGTTCGACCGCGCATGTAGGCGAGCGGCGCGATCTCGATCACGCCACGCTCCATAAGCTCATCGATGCGTTCGCGATCCATCATGTCAAAGAGGGCATCATAGAGCGGACGCATATACGGGTCGATCTTTTCCTCGAGGGTGCCGGGCAAAAAGCCCAGGTTCTCCCCCGCCTCGACAACCGGGCGCGTCAGGATCAGGCGGCCTACCTCATGGCGCTTGAGCGCGGCGACGGCGAGCGCCATGGCCAGATAGGTTTTACCGGTACCGGCAGGACCCAGGCCAAACGTGATGGTAGAAGAGCGGATGGCATCCACATAGCGCTTTTGACCGAGCGTCTTGGGGCGGATAACGCGACCGCGATACGAAAGCAGCACGTCATCGCGCAGCGACGAGGCATCATGCTCGCCGTCGCGCAGAACGGCCAGACAGCGCGAGACATCATCGGCAGAAAGCGTGCGCCCGGCAGCAGCCTCACGAAAGGCGTGTTCGAAAAAACGCGCGACCAGCTCAACCTCGTCCGGATCGCCGCTCACGGCAACGCTGTCACCGCGGGCAACCACATGGGCGCGCACCAAGTTCTCGAGTGCACGAAGGACGCCGTCGCCGGCGCCCAAAACGCGCGAGGGATCGATACCCTCGGGAACGGTAAGTCTAATCTTCGAGGCTTCCATGAACCTCCCTGCGTGCATGGACCAAGCCAGAATCATCGACTCCGATGATAGCAACATCGAGCAGGCACGGGGCTGTGAGTCCACAGGTATCATCGAGACGGGCATGATGGAACGAGCCGAGCGTCAGGTTGTCGCCATACTCGAGCACCGCACGCTCGACCGTGCCCACGCGACGGCGGGCATCGGCGATCGCAAGCTCCTGTGCGGCGGCGCGCATGCGACGGCTGCGCTCGGCCATGACCTCAGGGGGTACCTGGTCGGGCATGTCGGCGGCGAGGGTGCCGGGGCGCTTGCTATACCGGAACACGTGCATGCGCGAAAAGCCCACGCGACGGCACAACGCCAGCGACTCCTCGAACTCCTCGTCCGTCTCGCCAGGAAAACCGACGATAACGTCGCACGAAAGTGCAGCCTGGGGCAAGTTGGTGCGAATCATGCGCACCGTGTCCTCAAAGGCCTCGGCGCTATAGGGACGACCCATGCGATGCAGCGTCGCCGTGCAGCCAGACTGCACGGGCAGGTGCAAAAACGGCGCGATACGCTTCGGATAGCGAGCCATCACCTTGAGCAAACGCTCGGAAATATCCATGGGCTCCACCGAGGAGATGCGCACGTGGGCGATCTCGGTGCGCTCCATGATGGCCTGGAGCAGCTCATCGATCTCGACATGTTCGTCGGTCGCGCTCTTGCCGTCATAGGCACCTAGGTTCACGCCGGTCAGCACGACCTCGGGCACGCCGGCCTCCTGGGCTTCACGCACCTGTTTGAGCACGGACTCGACGGGCACGGAGCGCTCGGGGCCGCGGGCCTTCCACACAATGCAATATGTGCAGCGGTGGTTGCAGCCATCCTGGATCTTCACGCCCAGCCGCGAACGACCGAGTGCATCGACCACGTCGCCATCGCTGCAGGCGGGCACGCTATCGGATTCGACACCCAGCACCTCGCAGACGCGCTCGGCGACGTCTATCTTGGACGGTTCGGCGATCACGCGATCGGAGAGCTCCAGCAGCTCCTCGGGATGCAGGTTGACGACGCAGCCAGTTACGACCACGTAAGGCTCGCCCGGATAGGCCAGGGCGTGACGGACGGCCTTGCGGGTCTTGGCCTCGGCCTCCCCCGTCACAGCACAGGTATTGATAACGATCAGATCGGCGTCCTGGGGCTCCACCATCGCAAAGCCCAGGCGCATAAGATCGGCAGTGATACGGTCGGACTCAACCCGGTTGACACGGCATCCGAGGTTGACGACGGAAATATGGGGTGCGAGCACACGGGCTCCTTAATCGAGGATGTCGTCGAGGGCACTCTTGATACGGTCGGTCACCGACTTCTTACCGGAGGCGACGTCATCGCCCATCTCGTCGGCAAAGGCGCGAAGCAGTTCGCGCTGCTTATTGGAGAGATTGGTGGGGACGACCACGCGCAGCTGCACGACCAGACGACCACGCGAACCGCCGCCGCCGATACGCGGCATGCCGTAATTGTTGACGCTCACGGTGTCACCGTACTGTGTGCCGGCGGGGACGCACACCTTGACGACCTCGTCAGGCATAATGCCCTCGACCTCAATCTCGCAACCGAGCGCGGCCTGCGCAATCGAGATGTCGCTCACCAGATAGAGGTCATCGCCATTACGCTTAAAACGCTCGTGGTCGGCGACACGCACGTTGACGATCAGGTCGCCCGACGGCTCGCCACGAAGGCCGGCCTCGCCAAAACCACTCACGCGCAGCTGGCGACCGGTCGAAACACCGGCGGGAATATCGATGTCAATTTTTTCGTGAGAAGGCGTGCGGCCCTGGCCATCACAGGTCTCGCAGGGATGATCGATAACCGTGCCTTCGCCGTGGCAGTCGGGACAGGGCGAAGAGGACTGAACCTGGCCCAGGAAAGAACGCTGGACCGTCGTCACATAGCCTGTGCCGTGACAGCGGCTGCACTGCTTCTCGGTCGCGCCCTCGGCCTTGCCGGTACCATTGCAGTCCTCGCATGGAGCAAGACGGTCGTAGCTGATCGTCTTTTTGCAGCCGAGCGCCGCCTCCTCGAGCGTCACCGAAAGGGAGATGGCCATATCGCGACCGCGACGGCGCTCGCGACGGCTGCGAGCGCCACCACCGGCGCCACCGCCAAAGAACGACGAGAACAGGTCGTCCATGCCCATGCCACCAAAGATATCGTTGATGTCGACATAGCCAGAGCCACCGGGGCCGTCCGCGGTGCCGTAACGGTCATAGTTAGCACGCTTCTGTTCGTCGGAAAGAACGGAATAGGCCTCGTTGAGCTCTTTGAACTTGGCCTCGGCCTCGGGGTCGTCCGAAACATCCGGGTGTACCGTACGGGCTTTCTTTAGAAACGCGCGCTTGATCGTCCGCGCGTCGGCATCCTTGTCAACGCCAAGTACCTCGTAGTAATCCCTATTTTCCGACACGACCGAATCCTTCCAACTTTCATTATTGTCACAGTGCGTCCTATACCCAAGCTGGGCCGGCCGCAAACAGAGGGTTTGATGTTATTGCATCCCGTAGGGCGAAAGCATGGCCTGCTGCGAGCAGCTCGCAAACCAGACCGACACGAGCGCAAACATAAAGCCGTTGGCAAAACCATTGGCAAACTGCATCGCGCCGCGCTTCCACCACAGCAGGCTGCGATGAAGCACGCCGTCCGACAGCACCATGAACAAGCCCATGGCAAACGGAATGAAGCACATCATGGCGAAGGCGGAGAACACGCCCGAGATGGCCGACAGCACCAAAAACGGAGCGATGATGCCCATGAGGTAGAAGCCGGTGCGAGCCTTACCCTCCAGGCGCTCGGCCTCAACGTGCGCACGACCGACCAGATCGCCGCCCGAAGCGCCGTTCGTGCCGGCGTGACCCATGTTGGGGACGCGCACCTCGTCGCCATCATGCGTGCCGGCGGGAAACTCAATCGTCTGCTCGGAGGTCACACGGACACGGCCGCTGCCACCGCAATCGGGGCACGGGTCGGCAACGACCTTGCCGGAACCGCCGCACTCAGGACAAACCGTCTGGAACGTGCCCGCACCAAACAGGAAAGACAGGTCGACATCGATATGGCCGCGACCACCGCAGCTCGGACAGGTGTGGGCATGCTCTGACGAAACGGAGCCCGATCCGCCACAATGTCCGCAGGTGTCAAAGCGGGTGTAGCGAACGGTCTTGTGGGCACCGCCCTTAGCCTCCTTGGCGTCGAGCTTGATATCGACGACCACGTTGGCGCCACTCTCGGGGTTGTAGGCCGCCTGGCCGCGACGGGGCTGGCCCCAGGCGCCCCCGAAGGGGAAACCGCCGTCAAAGGGATTGCCGTAACCGGCGCTGCCGGCATAGCCACCGCCATAGGGCGAAGCCGTCGGTGCACCGGTAAAGGGATTACCCGACCGCATGGCGTCGTAACGCGCACGCTTCTGCTCGTCCGAGAGCACGGCGTAGGCCTCGGAAACCTCTTTAAACTTTTCCTCGGCATCCGGCTCTTTATTGACGTCCGGATGGAGCTTGCGGGCCTTTTGCTGGAAAGCCTTTTGAATATCACGCGAGGTGGCGTCCTTGGAGACACCCAAGATCTCGTAGTAATCTTTTTCGTTCATCGTCGCCATGCGCGGCAACCTCCTGCTCACAGCAGCGTATATATTGCGGTAATTCTACCCGAGCGGCCTAGGCTAGACCCCAAAACAGCTCGAACAGCATATTTCCATCGAGCCAGCCCAGGTGGGTCGGCGCTAAACGGGCGCGGGCGCGACCTGCGATAACGTCTTTTGAGGTGACGCGCCCCGCATGTCCTCCAACATGATCGGGCACCCAGGTGGCAAGGTCCAACTCGAGCGCACGGTCGCAGGCCGCCGCCAGTTCGTCTGCAGCAATCACGCTTGCCGAGTGAACCAACAGTTCGGGCCCAATGCCACGCGTCATGCGGCAGGCGAGCATCAAATCCTCGGCCGCCGCCTCGCGATGCGACAGGTACTCGGCCTCGAACGCCGTCGCGGCATCATCGCGTTGCGCCAGACGCACGCGATGCGCATCGCCTCGAGAAGACACGCCGGGAAACAGCCCGGCCAAGCGGTCGAAATCCCCAGCATCGAGCATACCGGCGGCAGAACGGCCCAGGCCCAGATAGCCCTGTCCGGTCCAGTAGGCAATGTTATGGGCGCATTCATGGCCGTCGAGCGCATAACTCGCCACCTCATACGGATGATAGCCGGCCGCACCCAGGAGCTCGCGCGCCACGTCCATGCAGGCGGCTTGAAAATCCTCATCAGGCTCGAGCGACTCGTCGCGGCACGCCATGCGATAGAGGGGTGTCCCCTCCTCGAGCGTGAGCGGGTAAACCGACACATGATGCGGAGCCGCCGCCAGCACGCCATCAAGCGTGCGACTCCAACTCGCTGCGGTCTGCCCGGGAAGACCGCACATAAGGTCGCACGACACGTCAAGCCCAGCGTCCTTGACCGTCGCGATAGCAGCGAGCGCCCGATCGGCATCGTGAATACGACCGATGGCGGCAAGTTCGGTGTTATCGAGCGTTTGCACGCCCAGAGAGACGCGTGTGACACCCACCTTGGCAAGCGCAGTGGCGAGCTCGGCGGTCAGCGACTCGGGATTGGCCTCGCAGGTAAACTCAACAGGGGCGCACCACGCACGAATACGCCGCGCCAGCTCCACCACGCGCTCCCCCGCCAGCGACGGCGTGCCGCCGCCAACATAGACGGTGCGGATCTGGTCAAGGGCCCCAGCCTTGCCAAAAGCATCGAGGCGCGCGTACAACTGCTCAAAATAGGCATCGAGCGCAGCACCCAGCTCGCACGGAGCGAAACTGCGCGAATCAAAGTCGCAGTAGCGGCACTTTTGGGCACAGAACGGCACGTGCGCATACAGCGCGGTAACGGCCACCCTTAAGCCTCCAGCGGATGAGGGGGCACCGATTCGCCGGCGGCAAGGGCAGCCTCGCAGGCCACCACATCGCGCTCGATCTCATCGACCAGCGCCATGAACTCCTCATACGTGGAGCAGCGCACCACCTGGGCACGCCAGGCGGCGGCATGGGGCATGCCTTTTAAGTACCAGCTTGCGTACGTGCGGGCGCGCGACATGAGCGGCAAGAGCTCATGCGTCAGCGTGAGATGCTCACGCAGGGCGCCCAGGCGCTCGACGGAGCTGCGCTGCGGCACCGGTATGCCATCGAGCGAAAGGGCGCGAGCATCACCAAAGACCCAGGGATTACCGTAGATACCGCGCGCGATAAACACCGCGCTGGCGCCCGAGTTGCGCAGATGCTCCGCGGCATCCTCGGCGCAGAACACGTCGCCCGAACCGATCACGGGAATCTCGACGGCATCTGCGACCTCATCGACGACCGACCAATCGGCCTGGCCCGTGTAGAGCTGCGTGGCGCAACGACCATGCACGGCGACTGCGGCAGCCCCTGCACCCTCAAGCATCTGGGCAAATGTCGCGGCATTGCGGTCCTCGGCATAAAAGCCCTTGCGAATCTTGACGGTCACGGGCACGTGCGCAGCACACACCGTGGCCTCGACGATCTTCTCCGCTAGGTCAGGCGTGCGCATAAGCGCCGAGCCCTCGCCCTTGGTAACGACCTTGCGGGCGGGGCATGCCATATTGATATCGATGAGCGACAGACGATCGCCAACGCGCTCCTCGACGGCGGTGACGGCGCTCGCAAACTGATCTGGCTTGGAGCCAAAGAGCTGCACGCAAATCTGCTGCTCCTCGTCGGCCGGCAGCACCAGGCGCCAGGTCTTGTTGCTGGCATAGGCAAGGCCCGCCACGCTCACCATCTCGCTGTAGGCAAGGTTGGCACCGCGGCGGCGGCACATGATACGGTAGGCGGGGTCGGTCACGCCCGCCATGGGAGCCATAAGGAACGGCTGCTCGGCATAGGCGCTCAGCAGCCGCTGACTATATTCGGAAAGCGCCATAGACCTACTCGTCCACCTTGAGGATCGCCATAAACGCCTCCTGCGGGACCTCGACCGAGCCGATGGCCTTCATGCGCTTCTTGCCCTCTTTCTGCTTCTCGAGCAGTTTGCGCTTACGCGAAATATCGCCGCCGTAGCACTTGGCAAGCACGTCCTTGCGACGCGCCTTGACGGTGGAGCGAGCAATGATCTTGTTGCCGATAGCACCCTGGATGGGCACCTCGAACAGCTGGCGCGGAATAATCTCCTTGAGCTTGTCGCACAGGCCGCGGGCAAGACCGTAAGCCTTGTCCTTATGGACGATAAACGACAGCGCGTCCACCTCGTCGCCCGAAAGCAGGATATCAAGCTTCACAAGCTCGGATGGACGGTACTCGTTGAACTCGTAATCCAACGAGGCGTAACCCTTGGTGCGGCTCTTGAGCTGATCGAAGAAGTCCAAGATGAGTTCAGCGAGCGGCATATCAAAGCGCATCTCGACCGATTTGCTCGTGAGATGGATCATGTCGGTCGTCACGCCGCGGTGCTCGATGGCGAGCTGCATGACAGCACCCGTATACTCGGGCGGACAGATGATCTTGGCTTTGAGGAACGGCTCCTCAATGCGCTCGATACGCGTGGCCTCGGGCAGATCCTGCGGGCTGCGGACATCGATCATTTCGCCATCGGTCTTGTACACGTGATAGTCGACCGAAGGACTCGTGGCGATGAGGTCCAGGTTGAACTCACGCTCGAGACGCTCCTTGACGACCTCCATGTGCAGCAGGCCCAAGAAGCCCACGCGGAAGCCAAAGCCGAGCGCCACCGAGGTCTCAGGCTCCCACACCAACGACGGGTCGTTAACGTGGAGCTTATCGAGTGCGTCGCGCAGGTTCTCGTAATCCTTGTTATCGATCGGGAACAGGCCCGTATAGACCATGGGTTTAGCCTCGCGGTAGCCCGGAAGCGGCTTGGGGCAGGGGTTCGACGCCCAGGTAAGGGTGTCGCCCACGCGAACGGCCTCGGGGTCCTTCAGGCCCGTGACCACGTAGCCGACCTCGCCAACCGTCAGCGCGTCAACCGGGGTCTCGGCAGGACGCTTGACGCCCACGCCGTCGACCAAAAAGTCCCCCTCGGCCTGCATCATACGCAGCGTATCGCCCTTTTTGATGGAACCATCGAAGACGCGCACTGTGGCCACCACGCCGCGATACTCGTCAAAGTACGAATCCAGAATGAGCGCTTTGAGCGGAGCGTTTGCATCGCCCTTAGGCGGAGAGATCAAAAAGACGATGGACTCTAGCAGATCGTGAATACCCTCGCCGGTCTTGCCCGACACGCACACGGCATCATCGGCAGGAATCGCCAGGTCGTCCTCGATCTCGGTCTTGACCTCGTCGGGATGGGCCGAGGGCAGGTCGATCTTGTTGATGGCGGGCACGATATCCAGGTTGGCGTTCATGGCGAGCGTCGCGTTGGAGACGGTCTGCGCCTCGACGCCCTGCGTGGCGTCGACGACGAGCACCGCGCCCTCGCAGGCGGCCAGCGAACGCGAGACCTCATAGGTAAAGTCCACATGGCCCGGCGTATCGATCAGGTTGAACTGATACGTCTCGCCGTCGTCGGCGTCATAGGAGACGCGGACGGCATTGGACTTGATCGTGATGCCGCGCTCGCGCTCGATATCCATGGTGTCGAGCAGCTGCGACTCCATGTCGCGCTCTTCGACGGTATGGGTGAGCTCAAGGATGCGGTCACTGATCGTGGACTTGCCATGGTCTATGTGCGCAACGATCGAGAAGTTGCGGATGTGGGAAATGTCAATTGAAGTATTCATGCCGACTATCTTACCCGAGCGGTACAAAAAATGGAGCCTGTTCCATAAAACAGGCTCCATTTATGCGCGTAATCTGTGTGGTGTGAAATTTACAACTTAGGCGTTGATGCTGTTCACGAGCTTAGCAAGACCGGACTTGCGGTTGGAAGCCTGGTTCTTGTGGATAACATGCTTGGCGGCAGCCATGTCGAGACGCTTGGTGACGGTCTTGAGGGCAGCCTGAGCCTTCTCGGCGTCGCCCTCGGCAACGGCGGACTGGACGTGCTTGGTCAGCGTCTTGAGCTCGGACTTGACAGCCTTGTTACGCATGCGAGCTGCCTCATTGGTGCGGATACGCTTCTTCTGAGACTTGATGTTTGCCACTTCTGGAGTTCCTTTCGAGTTCCTTGCAAAAAATGTATGACACCTCTGAGACACGGTGAGGTCATGCAATCGCCTACTATAGCACGCTCCATCTCAAAGGGATAGAACGAATTTGCCAAAAAGGCAGGTATCATCACGATTTTCTCAAGATGTTCGTAATCCAGAGCAAAAATGCGGTCTCCGAATCGGCCGACCCCTTGAGGGCGAGCTCCACATCGACCGCGCCCTCGAGCGCGGCAACCAGCTCGGTGATGGAAAAGCGGCGCGCCCAGGTCAGATGATTCTTGACCTGCCAGGACTGGAGCTTAAGCGTGGCGGCAAGCTCGCGACCTTGCCCGCGCGCATCGAGGGCCTTGGCAACGATCAGCTCGCGGATGCGTCCGCACAGCAGGGTGTAGGTCCACACATAGCTCTTGACGGGCAGCAGATTAAAGAGCTCGAGCGATCGCCGCATATCGCGGGCTGACACTGCGTTGAGAAAGTCCCAAGGTTGGACCTCGGCCGTGCGCACGATCCAGCGCTCCACATCGGCAAGCTCAATCTGAGGCGCCTCGACCATCTGGGCAAGCTTTGCCAAGTCGTTGTCGAGCATACGGGTGTTTTCACCCGAGCGTGAGACGAGCTCCTCAGCGGCTGCCGTGGAGATGGACTTACCGTGTTGCGTCGCCATCTGCTGTACACGACGCGGCAGCTCCCAGCGTTTGGTGCCCGAACAGTCGATCACTGCCTTCTTGTCGATCTTGGCGATCGCCTTATACAGGCGCGTGTTCTTGGCAAGCGAGTCGGCAATGATCAGGCAGACAGTCGTGGGGCTGGGGCTCGCCAGATATTCGACGAGCGGCTCAGAAACCGCCTTGGCGAGCTTTGAGCAGCCGTCGAGAATTACCAGGCGAAACTCGCTGCCCATGGGAAAGGTGTTGAGCGAGCCGATAATCGATTCGATATCGGGGTCTTTGGTCATGTCGCGCTCGTCGAGGTTGAACTCGACCATGCCCGACTTTTCCAGACGTGCCTTCATGCGCGAGACAGCGTGGTCACGTTTGACTCCGTCGGTACCGACGATCAGATATGCCGGCAACAGCCCGGTTTCGGACATCGCGCTCCCCTCTCGCAAACTCCCATATTCGTACCGTGCCATTTTAGCCCAGCGGCCTACCACGCGCCAACGATGTCATCACGACCGCTGGCATCGCATCGTAAAGCCCTTCGCGGTCGGCGTGATGGTGATATCACCGCGTTCGATGGTGCATGCGAACGCACCACCAGACTGCTTCACAGCATCAATACACTCGTCGGACGGATGGCCATAGCGGTTGCCCTCGCCCGCGCTCGCAAGGGAAAGCTCGGGTCTCAAGACACCCAGCAACTCGCCGTCGACCGAGGCCTTCGAGCCATGATGCCCTAACTTGAGCACATCGATATCCCCCACCTCCTGCACAAACTCACGTTCCTGGTCAAGCTCGGCATCGCCGGTCAGCAGCATACGCAAGCGCTTTCCTTCCTGCGCAAAGGTGAGTAGCAAGACAAGCGAGTCTTCGTTCCCCTCTCCATCCACAGACTCGAATGGCCACATTACGCGGGCGCAAAATGAGCCGATGTCGACCGTATTCCCACGGCACACCTGCCGATACTCCACGCCAGGTCGGTTCAATACCTCGGCAGGAGCATCCTCCAGCGCATCCGCCGCCACGGCAATCGTTCCGACCGAAAACTGTTCGAGCACGGCAGGTAGACCTCCCCAGTGATCCTCATCCCAATGTGTCACAAAGACGGCATCGATATGGTGCACGTTATTGCGAACCAACGCCGACACCACGCGCTCATCGAGCCCACAGTCGACGAGCGCCACGGCGCCACCCTGACGAATCAGAATCGCATCGGCCTGGCCAACATCGAGGACCGTTACCGAAGGCGGAGCGAATCGATCCCAGTAGACGTACGGAATCGCAGCCAAGAGCACCAGGCATGCAAGCCCCACCGCCATAGGACGCGCACGGGGACGCGGCCACCAGACCAGCAGAACCGCCAGCAAACACGGCACTAGGTAAATCCACATGCTATCGGGCGGCACACTCACGGATGCACCCGGCACGGCGGCAAACAGCTGCTCAAAGAACAGCGCGCACCGGGCGGCAATCATGGGCACGACGAGCGCCCAAGTCCGCAACGGCGCCACGAGCGAAAAGGGAACCAAAACGATCGACACAGCGAGCAGCAGACTCACCACCGGACCGATGACCGCATTCGCCAGCGGAGCAATGAGCGAAAACGTACCAAAGGCAGGAATGGTGATGGGAAGCGTCGCCAGTTGTGAGCACAGTGTTACGGAAAGCATGCTGGCAACGCCCGATGGCACACCCAGCTCACCTAAACAGTAGGTCGCATAGGGGCAAAAGCACAGGATGGCAAAGACGCTGGTACACGAGAGTTGAAAACCCATATCGAACAGCGCCGTTGGGCGGAGCAGCACAAAGATGGACATGGTTACGAACAGTGCCGATGCGCCATGCCGGCGACGCCCCGCGCCGTTTACGACAAACGTCGCGAACACCATGCAGCACGCGCGCACGGCCGAGGGAGAGGCGCCCGTAAAGGCAGCGTAGCACACAAGCGTTATCGCCAATATCGCCCGCTGAAGACCACGCGAGCAGCGAGTCTTTTGCAATACACCCTCGATTACAAACCCCACGATAGCCAAATGGCTGCCGGAGACGGCTATAAGATGCGCCGTTCCCGTCACCAAAAACCAATCGCCCGCCGGCAGGGCGCGCAGCTCGGCCGAACGACCGCAGACGATACCGGCTATGAGTGCACGCGCCGGGTCGGTCGCAGGCGCGATTGACGCAAGCAGCCCATTTCGCAGCCGAAGCAGCGGCCCCGGAGAGCCCTCATCGACCGACACAATCCGAACGGCTTTTACCTTGCATACCTCGCCTCGGAGCACGCGCGATCGTCCATACGCATCGTTCTCAAAACGTGAAACGCGACCGATAACACGCACGTGCGCCCCGACCTTGAGCTCGCGGTCGCACGATAGGCGAACCGTTGCCAAGTTCTTACCGTCCGCGCGTGCCTCGCAGGTATAGGAATACACGTCGTCGTTTATGGATGGATCACCCTGCACGACAAACTCGATGCTGCTTGCCGCTCGACCGTCGAGCGCCTTCGAGGCGCTTAGCGCACCCACAGCCCACCAGGCCGAGACGACCGCTCCCGCCACGAGACCGACGGACGCGGCATACAGCCACCGCTTCAAAGGGGCAAGCCGCGCACATGATTGAGCCAGCACAACAAATACCGTCGCCGCAACGGGAATGGTCCATAGCGGCCCGACCGCCGGCGCCCGCTCCCTCAGCAGCGCATCAGCGGCCATGCTGAGCACCAAGACGCAGCTCATGCACATGCCGGCACACAGGGTCATCGTCCACGGAAGCAGGGGCCGCGGAGGCATAACACGCTCGCGCTCGGTCACACTCATACGCAGATGCAATCTTTGATTTTGGCAAGCTTCTTCTCGCCGATTCCCGACACACGCATCAGGTCGTCAACCGAGGCAAAAGCACCGTTCTTTGTCCGCTCATCGATAATTGACTGTGCCATGGAGGGACCGATGCCAGAGAGCGTCTGCAGTTCTGCCGCGCTTGCCGTATTAATGTTTACCAGGCCTGTTGCACCACTCACGCCCGATGATGCGGAAGTCCCTCCATCAACACCGGCTTCCGCAATGGACGCCTGCTGCTCCCCTACCGTTGGAACGTGGATTTTTTGTCCATCAGTGACCTTGGATGCCCGATTAAGGCCCGCGACATCGGCCTCGGGCGTAAGCCCGCCGGCAGCATCAATCGCCTGCGCCACGCGCGCACCTTCCCGCAGGCGATAGACGCCCGGCGTCACTACGGCCCCGTCAACATCGACATAGACCTCACTGGCCGCAATTGCCTTTTTCGAATCACTCGAAGGATCGCCATCATCGGAAGCGCCCGCAGAACCCGTATCCGCCCGCTCAACCGACGTGGCATCACGATCAAACGACACCCCATCGGATTCGCCGCCCCACGTTGCCATAGCTAACCCACTCGCCATCGCAATAACGACAAGCATCGCCACGACCACCGCCTTGTGCTCGAGCAGCTTTCCCGCCCAGCGATCCATTCGTTTGACCCGTTCGTGTTGTTCGCGCTGTGCCATAGCAAACACCTCCCAACACTATCGTGTCAGGCGAGAGGGGTCGCAGCGCCCGGGTTCACACATCGTCGCTCACGGTCTAACCAAAACCCGACCAAAACCTTGCGGAAAAGTGTCCATTTATTCAGGCACGCGTCGCCAAATGAACAATTTAGAAGCAAACGCCCAGATAGCAAAAGGCCGACGATGCAAAAACATCGCCGGCCTATGCAACAAATTACTCGTGATCTTGGTATATCTCACGCGGAGCGAGCTCCGAATGTTTGCGTTTTAAGGTCTTGGGGGCCTTATACGTGTTGCTGCCAAAATCGATATACTCGGTCTGTTTGAGCAGGCGCTCGATCATCTCCTCGTGATCGAACAGCTCCCAGGCCTCATGCACGGCATCGAGCTTGGCATGTGTCTCGGGACGACGCGGCATAAAGAGCGTGCAGCAATCGGGAGCCGCCTCAGTCGAGATATCAAACGTGCCGATCTCCTGGGCTCGCGCAATGATCTCCTGCTTATCAGAACCAATGAGCGGACGGAACACGGGAATCTTCACGGCCTCATTGACGGCCATGATGTTCTCGAGCGTCTGGGAGGCAACCTGACCAAGCGACTCACCCGTCACAATGGCCTTGGCGCCCTCGATATGCGCGATGCGCTCAGCAACCGAATACATAATGCGGCGATACATGATGACGCGAAGGTTGCTGGGACAGGTCACCGAAATCTCGCGCTGGCAGTCGCCAAACGGCACAACATACAGACGGCCGATCTGGACACCCGGCTCAAGGGCGCGAATGATATCCTGCACCAGATATTCGCTGGTGTCCGGCGTCTGGGGACGACCGGAAAAATGCACCGGCACGCACACGGCTCCGCGACGCGCGAGCATCCAGGTCGCCACCGGCGAGTCGATGCCCGACGACAGAAGCGTCACGACCTTACCGGCAGAACCCACCGGCAGACCGCCCACACCGCGCTCGGAGCGCGCGTACACATAAACGCTGCCCTGAACAACCAGCACGTGCACCATCGCGTCGGGATCGTGCATCTGGACCTTTTTATCGGGGAACGCCTCGCACAGCACCTCGCCAACCTGTCGATTGATATCAATCGAGGTGAGCTCATAGTCAGTATTGGAGCGCTTGGCGTGCACCTTAAACGAATCGAAGGGGCCAAACTCACGCAGCGCCTTGACGGCGGCCGCGCAGTACTCCTGCGGGTCGCGGTTGGTGTGGTACGCCAAGGACACACGAGCAACGCCGGGGACGGTGCGGATGACACGCGCCGCCTCGTCGGCCTGATGCTCGTTAAAGGTCACGAGGATATAACCGGAAATTCGAGACACGGCGTTCACGGAAAAGGCGGCCAAAGCCGCCTTAATGTTATCCATGAGGATATGCTCAAAATGTGCGCGGTTCTTGCCCTTCAGTCCAACCTCGTGATAGTGGACCAGGCAGACGCGGGCTGCCATTTAGGCTTCAGCAACCTTGTGGCCGAGCGCCTTCTCGTAACGGGCCTCGTCGTAGGAGATATCGCCGTCGACGATCTCGTCCATAGCCATCGAGATGGTATCGGCACCCGAGAGCGCGATGGTGATGTCATCGACATCCTGGACGGCAAGCACACGATTGTGCTGGCCACGCAACATGCTGTTAATGTCGCAGGCGCGCTTGGAGGCAAGCGAAGCGAGCAGGAAGCGGTTGTGATCGGTCTTCTCCAGAAGATCGTCAATGCAAGGCTTTACAACGGACACGGACCTCAGATCCTTTCATGCATATCGAGAACGCGAACGAGCTCATCGGTCGCGCGGTCGAGATCGTCATTCACCACGACGTCGTCGTAGCGGTCGGCAAGGGCAAGTTCATCGGCAGCGTTTGCCATACGCAGCTCGATCGTCTCGGGCGTCTCGGTACCACGACCGACAAGACGCTCACGAAGCACCTCGAGCGAGGGCGGCTTGATAAAGATCAACACGGCCTCGGGGAAACGCTCCTTGACCTGCAGGGCGCCCTGGACATCGATCTCCAAGATCAGAGACGAGCCAGAGGCGAGCTTGGATGTGACCTCGCTCACCAACGTCCCGTAGCAGTTGCCGTGGACCTCAGCCCACTCGACAAACTCACCGTTTGCCACGCGGCGGTCGAACTCCTCGCGCGTCAGGAAAAAGTAGTTGACGCCGTCGACCTCACCTTTACGTGGTGCTCGCGTGGTAGCCGAAACCGTCAGGCCCAGGTTCGAGCGACGCTCGCGCACACGAGTGACGAGCGTGCCCTTGCCTGCACCTGACGGTCCAGAAATCACAAAGAGCTTTGAATCCTGAGCGCTCACTTATTTGGTCAGCTGCTCGAGGAGCTGCTCGCGCTGACGGACGCCGAGGCCCTGGACGCGACGGGTAGCGGAGATGCCGAGCTCCTCCATAATCTTGGCGGCCTTGGCCTTGCCATAACCGGGGAGAGACTCGATGAGGGTGGAGACCTTCATGCGGGAAGCAATGGGATCATCGGAGTTGAGCACGGACTCGAGGGACTTCTCACCCTTCTTGATCTGCTCGCGAAGCTCAGCGCGGGCATGACGGGCGGCAGCGGCCTTCTCAAGAGCCTGCTTGCGCTGCTCGTCGGTAAGCTGAGGGAGTGCCATTCGAACCTCCAAATAATTGGTTTAACATTCATTCGATGTTGGCATTTTAGCACGTCAAACGTACAAAATGCTCAATTGCGGCTCCATAGGTTAGACGATACCTGCAAAAAGTGCAATATATCGGTGGCAAAGTTAAGCCCCCGACCCACGATTCCACACAATAGATGGGAAAGTTTTCGCAGGCACGGGGGCTATTTTATGCTAATGACACTCAAAAGTGATGACTTAAGGAAATCTTTTACGCGACGTTTTCGACCAGCTCGGCGACAATTGCGTCAAAAGCGGCAACCGGGTCGTCGGCACCGGTGATGGGACGTCCCACCACGATATGGCTCGCGCCGCGCTCGATAGCCTGAGAAGGCGTGGCAACACGGGACTGATCGCCCAGGGCCGCGCCCACGGGACGCACGCCCGGGGTCACGATGAGGGCATCGGGGCCCAGCAGCTCGCGCATATCGTGAGCCTCCATCGGAGAGCACACGATACCGTCGATGCCGTTGGTCTGAGCAAGCTTCGCCAGGCGGGCGGCCTCCTCGGCCACGGGCGACTCGACGCCGATCTCGGCCAGCGAATCCTGGTTCATGCTCGTGAGCACGGTGATGGCGACAAGCTTGGCACGGTCCTCGCGCGCCTCCTCGACACCCTCGCGGCAGGCGGCGAGCATAGCGCCCGAGCCCAGGCCGTGAACCGAAAGCAGGTCGGCACCGGCAAGCGAGGCCGAGCGGGCAGCGCCGCGCACCTGATGCGGAATGTCATGGAACTTAAGATCGAGGAAGACCTTAAAGCCAAGGTCCTTAAAGGTCTTGACGATCTGGGGACCCTCGGCGTAATAGAGCGTCATGCCAACCTTGAGCCAGGCGGCATGGCCCGAAAGCTCATGGGCGAGCTCGAGCGCACGCTCACGGTCGCAGTCGAGGGCGACGATAACGCGGTCGCGGGCTTCAGTCTCTAGCATTCGAAAGCACCTACCAGCTCGTTGATATCCTTCACGCCCTGGGACTCGGCCCAGGCCTCGAGCTCGTGCGCGATCTTGAGCGAAGCGCACGGATCGACAAAGTTGGCCATGCCGACCGACACGCAGGTAGCGCCGGCCAGAATAAACTCGGCCGCATCCTCACCGGTCATGACGCCGCCGACACCGTTGATGGGGATATCAACGGCCTGGGCAACCTCCCAGACCATGCGTACGGCGATGTGGTGGCACAGCGGGCCCGAAAGGCCGCCCTTGGGCTTGGCCACGCGGGACTTACGGGTATGAACGTCGATGGCCATGCCCTGAATGGAGTTAATGACCGAAAGGCCGTCGGCACCGGCGGCCTCGAGAGCCTTGGCAATCTCGGCGACGTTAACCGGAGCCATCTTGACGAACAGCGGCTTGTCGGTCACCTTGCGGCAGGCGGCCATAACGGAAGAGGCGCCCTCGGGCGTAGAGCCCATAGCGGCACCGCCGGCGGCGATGTTGGGGCAGCTCACGTTGATCTCGTAGCCGGCAGCCCAGGGGCACAGCTCGACATACATCTCGAGCGCGCGCACAAACTCGTCAACGGAGTGGCCGGCAACCTGGCAAATGACCTGGCAACCGTCCTTGGACAGTTTCTCGAGCCACGGGCCGGACTCGCGGGCGAAGGCAGCGACACCGGGGTTCTGCAGACCCACGGAGTTGATCATACCGCCGGGAATCTCGGCCATGCGGGGCGCAGGGTTGCCCGGCCAAGGCTCGGCGGCGCAGCCCTTAGTGGTGATGGCACCAAGCTGGGAGACATCGAAGAAGTTCTGGAACTGCCAGCCGTAGCCAAAGGTACCGGCTGCGGTGTTGATGGGGTTTTGCATCTTGACGCCGCCGAAATCGACGGCCATGTTCACGGTACCCACTAGAAGACCACCACCTTGGAAGCATCGAACACGGGGCCGCACATGCAGGCGCCCTTCATACCGTCGACCGTCTCGACGTTGCAGGTGTTGCAGGCGCCAAAGCCGCAGCTCATCATGCGCTCGAGCGACACCTCGCAGTACGCACCGGCCTCGGCGGCAGCGGCGGCGACTTTCTTCATCATGACGGCGGGGCCGCAGCTGGCCACGTAGTCGTAGCCGCCCTCGCCGAGCAGCTCGGCTGCCGGGTCGGTGCAAAAACCGTGCGTACCCAGCGTGCCGTCGTCGGTGCACACGTTAACCGTGGCGCCCAGCGCGCGGAACTCATCGACGCCCACGGCCTTGGAAGCGGTGCCAAAGCCCAAGCACACATCCACATCAACACCCTGCTCGGCAAGCATACCGGCAAGACACAGCACAGGCGGAACGCCGATGCCACCGGCGACGAGCAGGGCCTTCCTGGTGCCCTCGGGTACCATCCAGCCACGGCCACCGGGGCCCAGCAGGTTAGAAGTGGAGCCAGGGCCCATCTGGGACAAACGACGGGTATCGTCGCCCACGACGGCGTACCACAGCTCGACGGTGCCGGCCTCGGCGTCGGCGCGGTAGAAGCTCAAGGGCACGCGAAGCAGCGAGGACGCATCGCCGGGTACGGCGATGTTCACAAACTGACCGGGCTTGAGCGCACTTGCAAGCTTGGGGGCCGAGATGACGAGCGAGAAGATGCCGTCGGCAATCTCCCGGTTCGAGACGACCTCGAAGTCGTGCATGCGTGCAGTGGAAGGTGTGGGCATAGACGCTCCAATCCCCCATGCGGTTGCATGGTCCAAACGAATAGAAAGCGCGGCACCGCAAGGGCACCGCGCATAAAAGCGATAAGGCTATGCTAGCAGATGCAGCCGTCGGCAAGCGTCTGCTTACCGCCGACAAACACATCGGTGGCACGACCGGTAAGCGTGCGGCCGGCAAAACCGGAGTTCTCGGCGCGTGACTCGTAACCGTCCTCGCCAACCGTCCAGGTTGCGGAGGGGTCGAACACGGTCAGGTCGGCAACGGAGCCCGCCTTGACCTGAACCTGGTCGAGGCCCAGAATCTCACGCGGCTTGATGGCCATGAGCTCGACCATGCGAGCCATGCTCATCTTGCCCGTGTTGACCAGCTCGGTGAGCACGAGCGACAAAGAGGTCTCGAGACCGATCATGCCAAAGGGCGCAAGCTCGAACTCGCGGGCCTTCTCCCACGGGGTGTGGGGAGCGTGATCGGTGACGATAACGTCGACGGTGCCGTCGATGACACCCTGACGGATGGCCTCGGCATCCTCGTCGGTGCGCAGCGGAGGATTGACCTTGAGCGAGGTGTTGTAGGTCTCGTCCAGGTCGTTCTCGGTCAGGAACATGTGGTGCGGGGTAGCCTCGCAGGTCACCTGGACACCGGCGGCCTTACCGGCTCGCACGAGTTCCAGGCCATGGGCGGTGGAGATGTGCTGGATGTGAAGCTTGGCACCGGTCAGCTTGGCGATCTCGATATCGCGAGCGATCTGCAGCTCCTCGCCTGCCGCCGGCCAGCCCTCGAGGGCCAGACGGGTCGAGACCTTGCCCTCGTTGATCTGACCGTGGCCGACCAGATCCTCGTCCTGGCAGTGGCTCATAAAGACCTTGCCGAACATCTTGCCGTAGTCCATGCAGCGACGGAGCATGCCCGCGCCCTGCACGCCACGACCGTCGTCAGTGAAGGCGACGGCGCCGTGGGCGACCATATCGCCCATCTCGGACATGGCCTCGCCCTTAAGACCGCGGGTCATGGCGCCCGACGGATAGACGCGGCAGTGGCCGACCTCGGCAGCGCGGGACTTAACGAACTCAACGACGGTGCCGTTATCGGTGACGGGATCGGTGTTGGGCATGGCGCACACGCCGGTGAAGCCGCCCTTGGCAGCAGCGCGGGTGCCACTCTCGATGTCCTCTTTGACCTCGTAGCCAGGCTCACGCAGATGCACGTGCATATCCACCAGGCCGGGGACGAGATACTTGCCGGAAAGGTCGCGGACCTCGACTCCCTCGGCGGCGAGGTTCTCGCCGACCTCGGCGATCTTGTCGCCGTCAATCAGGACGTCGACGACACCGTCAAGCTCGACGGACGGATCGACGACGTGGGCGTTCTTAAGAAGCAAGGCCATTATCGGCACCTCCAAGCAGCAGATACAGGATAGCCATACGCACGCAGATGCCGGCGTAGACCTGCTCCAGGATGACGGAGCGTTGCGGGTGGTCGGCCATGTAGGAGTCGAACTCGACGCCGCGGTTGATGGGGCCCGGGTGGCAGATGATCGCATCGGGCTTCATGAGCTTCTCGCGGTCCTTGGTCAGACCGAAGAGCTTGTGGTACTCACGAATCGTGGGGAACGGTGCGCCCTCGAGGCGCTCCTGCTGCACGCGCAGCATATAGACGACGTCCAGCTCGGGCAGGACGGAATCGAGGTCGCTCGTCACGTGGTCGCAGCCCAGGACCTCGGGCGCCGGCGGCAGTAGCGTGCCGGGGGCGACGGCGTAGGTCTCGCAGCCCATGATCTTAAGGGCGGGGATCAGCGAGCCGCACACGCGGGAGTGCGCGATATCGCCGACGACGGCGACCTTCAGACCGTGGAAGTCACCCTTGTGCTCCCAGATGGTATACAGGTCCAGCAGGGCCTGCGTGGGGTGGTTGTGCTTGCCGTCGCCGGCGCAGATAACGCTCGCGGGCGAGTTCTGCGTGACGATGTAGGGCGCGCCGGCGTGCTTGTCGCGCACGACGATGCAGTCGATCTTGTAGGCGTTGAGGGTCTCGACGGTGTCGACAAGGCTCTCGCCCTTGACCGTGGAGGTCGAGGAGCCGCCAAAGTTGAGGCTGTCGGCCGAAAGACGCTTCTCGGCGAGCTCGAAGGAGCTGCGGGTGCGCGTCGAGGGCTCGTTGAACATGTTGACGATGGTCTTGCCCTTGAGCGTGGGGACCTTCTTAATCGCACGCTCGTTGACCTCGGAGAACGCCTTGGCGGTCTCGAGGATGAGCTTGATGTCCTCTTCGGAGTACTCGGTAATGTCGATCAGGTGCTTATGGTTGAACGCCACGGTACTACTCACCTCCCAGCGGCGCAGAACCCACGTGGGAGCCCGGCGCGACGTCGTTGATCTCGACAGCGGTACGGCCGTCGACTTCCTTCATATATAGGTGCACGTTCTCCTCGTGCGACGAGGGAACGTTCTTGCCGACAAAGTCCGGCGAGATGGGGAGCTCGCGGTGACCGCGGTCAACGAGAACTGCCAACTCAATGCGGCTCGGACGGCCCAGATCCATGACGGCGTCCAGAGCGGCGCGAATGGTACGGCCCGTGTACAGGATGTCATCCACCAGCACGACGCGCTTGCCGTCGACGCTAAAGGGAATGTTGGTGGCGTGGATCGCGGGAGCGAAATTGGTCGCATAGTCATCACGGTAGAAGCTAATGTCGAGGCTGCCGAGCGGAACCTCGACGCCCTCGATCTCCTTGATCTCCTCGGCGAGCTTCTTTGCCAGAAGGTCGCCGCGCGTGACGATGCCGACCAGAGCGAGGTCTTCACAGCCCTCGTTGCGCTCGAGAATCTCGTGCGCGATGCGGGTCATCGCTCGGTTGACGGCGGTCTCGTCCATGATGACCGCCTTGGGGGAAGTCGTGCCCATCGATCTCCTTCCTCACATGTCTTGACTGCTGACACAGTCAAAAAAATAGATGCCCGACCGCTCAAAGCGGACCAGACACCCACAAGGAAGGGCTGCTCTATGGCAGCTATGTAATTCCATGTGGGTATCTCGTACCCCTTTAATGGTCAAGGGATAGTGTAGCCAACCTCGAGCTTAATTGCGAGCATAAATACGGAGCAATCCGTAAACGGAGCCCAACGCTCAATAAACCTATATATATTTGTGGGACGAGCTTGAAAACCTTGTTGCGAGCTGGCATAATCCCCTCTGCTGCACGCAAATCGGATCTACGTCCAGGGCCGTGGCGTGGGCACTATCGCCAAAAGAGAAATATCTCTGTGTAGATTACGCACAGGGAGCTGCTTCTGTGCTATAGTTCAGGCTTGTTTGTTAACGCGACATGTTCGTTTGTCGCCCAAGGAGGGTCAGTTATGTCCAAAGTTTGCGAAGTTTGCGGTAAGCACCCCGTTGCCGGTCGCTCCATCAGCCACTCTCACCGCGTCACCAACCGTAAGTTCCGCCCCAACATCCAGCGCGTTTACGTCGTCGTCGACGGTCACCGTCGCAAGATGAACGTTTGCTCCACCTGCCTCAAGTCCGGCAAGGTTGCGCGCTCCTAAATAAGGTCTTACCAACAAGTACCTCGGACTCTCCGGGTCAAAGACCTCGCGTTCACATAGAACTTACCAAAGGCGTCCTCCCCTACGGAGGGCGCCTTTTTGGTTTATTGACTACCAACTGATCGTAAAACGACAACTATTAACATATGAATATGCAAAAGTAGTTCTCGATAACCCGACGCCTTTAAGCCCAAAACCCTCTGGAACCAAATGCTGGCCAATACGGCTTCAGGGCACCTACAAGGCGCAAAGCATCCGATCTTTCCTACGCTAAGTAGCATAATTTAGTTGAAACGGTTCATTTGATTGAAGCGTTTTAGTTTGTCTTTTACGGGAATCTGCCCGTTCACCGAATTATTTCTTGCTATCATGCATCTTGTAGGGTAAATCTCCGATCGCAAGGAGACACAAATGGTGAAAAAGTCACCGGAAAACACTACTCCCGCCATCGTGGACAACGTGGAGGCGCTTGAGGCCAAACTCAAATCTATGCGTGAGGCCCAGGCTAAATTCGCTGAGTACACTCAGGAGCAGGTAGACAAGATCTTCTACGAGGCTGCTATGGCCGCCAACAAGGCTCGTATTCCTTTGGCCAAGCTCGCCATCGAGGAGACAGGCCGTGGCGTTCTCGAGGACAAGGTCATCAAGAACCACTACGCCGCTGAGTACATCTACAACGCTTACAAGAACACCAAGACCTGCGGTGTCATCGAGCGCGACGACGCTTACGGCATCACCAAGGTCGCCGAGCCGATCGGTATCGTTGGCGCTGTCATCCCGACCACCAACCCGACCTCCACGGCCATCTTCAAGACGCTCATCTGCCTGAAGACCCGTAACGCCATCATCATCTCCCCGCACCCGGCAGCCGCCAAGTGCACCATCGCCGCCGCCAAGCTCGTTCTCGACGCAGCTGTCAAGGCCGGTGCTCCTGAGGGCATCATCGGCTGGGTCGACAAGCCGTCCATCGAGCTGACCAACATGGTCATGCGCGACGTCGACATCATTCTCGCAACCGGTGGCCCGGGCATGGTCAAGGCTGCTTACTCCTCCGGTAAGCCCGCACTCGGCGTCGGCGCCGGCAACACCCCGGTCATCATCGACGATACCGCGGACATCAAGCTCGCCGTCAACTCCATCATCCACTCCAAGACGTTCGACAACGGCATGATCTGCGCTTCCGAGCAGTCCGTCACCGTCCTCGACTCCATCTACAAGGATGTCAAGGCTGAGTTCCAGCGTCGCGGCTGCTACTTCGTCAAGCAGGGTGCCGAGATGGACGCCCTGCGTGCCGCCATGTTCAAGAACGGCGCACTCGATCACCGCATCCCCGGCATGGCTGCCGCCAAGATCGCCGAGCTCGCCGGCATCGAGGTTCCCGCCAAGACCAAGATCCTGATCGCCGAGGTCACCTCCACCGATCCCGAGAAGGAAGAGTTCTCCCACGAGAAGCTCTCCCCGGTCCTCGCTATGTATCACGCCAAGGACTTCCAGGAGGCCGTTGACAAGGCAGAGCACCTCGTCCTCGCAGGTGGCCCGGGCCACACCGCCTCTCTCTACGTGCACCCGGCACAGAGCGAGAAGATCGCTAAGTTCCAGCACGTCATGAAGGCCTGCCGCATCGTCATCAACACCCCGTCCTCGCACGGCGGCATCGGTGACCTCTACAACTTCGGCATGAAGCCGTCTCTAACCCTGGGCTGCGGCTCCTGGGGTGGCAACTCCGTCTCCGAGAACGTTGGGGTGAAGCACTTGATCAACGTCAAGACCGTGGCAGAGCGCCGCGAGAACATGCTGTGGTTCCGCGCACCCGAGAAGGTCTACTTCAAGAAGGGCTGCACGCCCGTCGCACTCGACGAGCTCGGCACCGTAATGGGCAAGAAGCGCGCCTTCATCGTTACCGACCAGTTCCTCTTCAAGAATGGCAACACGCGTGCCATCGAGGCCAAGCTCGATGAGATGGGCATCGCTCACGACTGCTTCTACGACGTTGAGCCCGATCCCTCCCTGCAGTGCGCACGTCGCGGCGCCAAGCAGATGACGCTCTTCGAGCCGGATGTCATCATCGCCGTCGGCGGCGGTTCCGCAATGGACGCCGGCAAGATCATGTGGATGATGTACGAGCACCCCGAGGCGAACTTCGAGGACATGGCCATGGACTTCATGGACATCCGCAAGCGTATCTTCACCTTCCCCGAGATGGGCAAGAAGGCTTACTTCGTCGCCGTCCCGACCTCTTCGGGCACTGGCTCCGAGTGCACGCCGTTCGCCATCATCACCGACAAGGAGACCGGCATCAAGTGGCCGCTCGCCGACTACGCGCTGCTCCCCAACATGGCTATCGTCGACGCCGACAACTGCATGACCGCCCCGAAGGGCCTCACCGCAGCTTCCGGTATTGACGTCATGACCCACGCCATCGAGTCCTACGTCTCCATCATGGCTTCCGATTACACCAAGGGCCTCTCCGAGCGCGCCGCAAAGCTCGTCTTCGAGAACCTCCCGAGCTCCTTCACCAACGGTGCCAAGGATCCGCACGCTCGCGAGGAGATGCACAACGCATCCTGCATGGCCGGTATGGCATTCGGTAACGCCTTCCTGGGCCTCAACCACTCCATGGCCCACAAGCTCGGCGCTTTCCACCATCTGCCCCACGGCCTCGCAAACGCAGTCATCCTGACCCGCGTCATGCGTTACAACGCCGCCGAGGCTCCTGTCAAGATGGGAACCTTCTCTCAGTATCCTTACCCCAACGCGCTGCACAACTACGCCGAGATGGCTCGTTACTGCGGCATCGACGGCAAGGACGACCGTGAGGTCTTCGAGAACTTCATCACCAAGCTCACCGAGCTCTGCGACTTCATCGGTGTCAAGCACACCATCGCTGAGTACGGCGTTGACGAGAAGTACTTCCTCGACACCCTCGACGAGATGACCGAGCAGGCATTCAACGACCAGTGCACCGGCGCTAACCCGCGCTACCCGCTCATGAGCGAGATCAAGGAGCTCTACCTGGACGCCTACTACGGCCGAGAGCCTCAGGATTACGCCGTCTGCTAGTTTTAGCACGGTTTTTAACGGCGGGGGTGCACGGGTGTTTCACACACCCCCGCCGTCGCTTCTATCGCATCGTTGAAAGGATGCAACCATGCTGCTACCCGATTCCAAGACCGAACTCGTCCGTCGTGGCAACAAGGTCGTTTACGACCTGGGTGACAAGATCGTCAAGGTCTTTAACGAGACCAAGCCTGTCTCCGACGTGTTCAACGAGGCTTTGAATCTTGCCCGCATCAATGAGTGCGGCATCCGCAGCCCCAAGGCTCTCGAGGTTTCCCAGCTCGAGAACGCCAACGGCTGGGCGCTCGTGACCGAGAAGGTTCCGGGCACCACCCTTGCCGAGAAGATGACTGCCGAGCCCCAGCGCTTTGGTGAGTACCTCGAGATGTTCGTCGACCTCCAGATCGAGATCCACGGCTACACCTCCCCGCTGCTCAACCGTCAGCGCGACAAGTTCGCCCGCATGATCGACAGCCTTGATCAGCTCAATGCCACCACGCGCTACAACCTTCAGGAGCGTCTGGACGGCATGACCAAGGAGTTCAAGGTCTGCCACGGCGACTTCAACCCCTCCAACGTCATCGTCGGTGACGACGGCCAGCTCTATGTGTGCGACTGGGCACACGCCACCCAGGGCTCCCCTGCTGCCGACGTTGCCACCACCTACCTGCTCTTTGCCCTCAACAGCAAGGATCAGGCCGAGGCCTACCTGGAGCTCTACTGCGACCGCGCCGACATGCCCATGCAGGTCGTGCGTCAGTGGACGAGCATCGTCGCCGCTTCCGAGCTCGCTCGTAAGCGCAACGTGAACGATGAGTTCCTGAAGAACTGGATCGACGTCGTCGATTATCAGTAACATCTGAGCGATTCATTTCGCATCGGAGGCACAAATGAAACCCCGCAGCTCGCATGGGCTGTGGGGTTTCCTTTTAGTAATTGAGCACGCCGACAAGATAAAAGGACGGTCCCGCTTCTCTCCGATCTGGAAAAATGCGGGGCCGTCCCGTATATCGAACTACAAGCGAAATCGTCGATTAACGGCGTGCCGCCTTCACAAGCTCGGCGACCTTGGCGACGACCTCGTCGATTGCAACGTCCTCGCGCTCGCCTGTGGCACGGTCCTTAAGCTCCACCGTGCCATTCTTGAGGCCGCGCTTACCCAGAACAACCTGATACGGGAAGCCCATAAGGTCGTTGTCGGCAAACTTAAAGCCGGGACGCTCATCACGATCGTCAACGACGACCTCGATACCCTCGGCGCACAGGCCATCAACGATCTGCTCGCAGATGGAAGCGCACTCCTCCTTCTTGGGGTCGAGCGGAATCACCGCAACCTCGTACGGAGCAACGGAGACCGGCCAGACGATGCCGTGCTCGTCGTTGTGCTGCTCCACGACGGCAGCGAGCGAACGGGACACGCCCACACCGTAGCAACCCATGATAAGCGGCTTCTCCTTGCCGTCCTCGTCCATAAAGGTGGCACTCATGGCCTCGGAGTACTTGGTGCCCAGCTGGAAGACCTGGGAAACCTCGATGCCGCGAGCAGCAGAGAGCGGCTTGCCGCAGTGCGGGCAGGGATCGCCGGCAACGACGGTAACCAGGTCGGCCCACTCGTCGACGGTAAAGTCGCGCTCGGGACAGGCGCCGGTAAAGTGATAATCGACCTCGTTGGCACCGCAGGCCCACTGCTTGGACTCGCGCAGGCTTTCGTCGCACACCAGACGGATGCCCTCGGGCAGGTTGACCGGTCCGATAAAGCCCTTGTGCAGACCGTTCGCCTGAAGCTCCTCGTCGGTCATCATACGATAGCCCTTGCCAAAGACATGCTCGGCCTTGCAGTCATTGAGCTCGTGGTCGCCCGGGACAATGGCCACGACCGGTTTGCCCTCGGAGTCAATCAACGCCAGCGACTTGCGCGTGCCGTTCTCGGGGAAGCCGAAGAACTTGGCGACGGCCTCGATAGTGCCCATACCCGGAGTCTCGACCTTGGTGAGCGTGCCGTCGCCGGGGCCCTCGGTCACAACGACCTTGGTGCTTGCAGCCTCGTCATCGGCAGCAAAACCGCAATCGTCGCAGTAGACGAGCGAAGCCTCGCCGGCGTCGGCCAGCGCCATGTACTCGACGGAGGTGTCGCCGCCGATCTCGCCGGAGTCGGCGACAACGGGCAGAGCCTTGATGTAGCAGCGCTCGCAGATGTTGGCGTAGGCCTGCTTCATCTTGTCGTACTCCTCCTGCAGACTCTCCTGCGTGGCAGAGAAGCTGTAGGCGTCCTTCATGATGAACTCACGACCACGCATTAGGCCAAAGCGGGGACGGAACTCATCGCGGAACTTGTCCTGAATGTGGTACAGGTTGACGGGCAGCTGCTTATAGGAGCGCAGCTCGTTGCGCACCAGGGCCGTGACGGTCTCCTCATGCGTGGGGCCCAGCACAAACTCGCGACCATGACGGTCGTCAAAGCGCACGAGCTCCTTGCCATAGGCATCGATGCGGCCGGACTCACGCCACAGCTCGGCATCGACCATAATGGGCATCATGAGCTCCTGGGCGCCGGCGGCGTCCATCTCGTCGCGCACGATGTTCTCGATCTTACGAATCGAGCGCCAAGCGAGCGGCAGATAGGAATACAGACCGGCGGCCTCCTTGCGGATCATACCGGCACGAAGCAGCAGACGATGGCTTGCAAGCTCGGCGTCGGCCGGATCCTCTTTGAGCGTCGGTGCATAGAGCTTAGACATATACATTGCTCGAGTCATTTATTTCTCCTCAATAAGCTTGTCGACCTCGGCCATAAGCGCGTCGACAATTTGATCCTCAGCTACTTTACCAATGATCTGGCCATGCGAAAAGAGCAGAGCCTGACCACGTCCGCAAGCAACGCCCAGGTCGGCATCAGAAGCCTCACCGGGGCCATTAACGGCACATCCCATGACGGCAATCGAAAGCGGCGCGGCATAGTTCTTAAGCCGCTCGGTTACTTCCTCAGCGATTGCGATCAGGTTAACCTGGCAGCGGGCGCACGTGGGGCACGAGACAATCTCGGGACCACGGCGACGCAGGCCCAGCGACTGCAAAATTCCCCAGGCGACCGGCGGCTCCTCAACCGGATCGGCCGTAAGCGAGACGCGCATGGTGTCGCCAATACCCTCAGACAGCAGGATACCAAGGCCCACCGAGCTCTTGATGGTGCCCTGCAGCTTGGTACCCGCCTCGGTTACGCCCAAGTGAAGCGGAATGTGGGGAATCTCACGCGACAGGGCTCGATAGGTATCGAGGGTCGTTTGCACGCTATGGGCCTTGGCCGAAAGCACAATGTTCGTAAAGCCGCGGTCTTCAAAATGTTTGACGAAACGCTCGCTCGACATCACGAGCTTTTCGGGCTGCGTGAGGTCGTCACGCTCGGCGATATCCTGCTCAAGCGAACCGGCATTGACGCCGATACGAATCGCGCAGCCCGCGGCACCCGCAGCATCGATCACCGCGTCAACCTTGGCCCAATCGCCGATATTACCGGGATTGATGCGCAGCTTGGCAGCACCGGCCTCAACGGCACCAATGGCGAGCTTATGGTTAAAGTGGATATCGGCGACAATTGGCACCGGAGACTCGGCACAGATGGTGCGGAAACCCTCAAGCGCGGCCTCGGTAGGCACGCTCACGCGCACGATATCGCAGCCAGCCTGCGACAACGCGCGCACTTGCGCAAGCGTTGCCTGGGCATCAGCGGTATCGGTGCAGGTCATGGATTGGACCACCACCGGCGCGCCGCCACCGATCTGCACGCCGCCCACATGCACGGGGCGCGTCAGCTCGCGAGGCAAAGGATGGGATAAAGACAATCCAAACACTCCCCTACAGAATAAATCGAAGGATGTCGGAACGAAGCATATAGACAAACAGCAGCACAAAGAGCGCAATGCCCACATAGCTCACGATCGTCTGGACCTTAAGCGGAAGCTCGCGGCCCGCAATCTTTTGAATGATCTCGATGACCAGCTTACCGCCATCGAGCGGTGGGATGGGCAGCAGGTTCATAAAGCCAAGCGAGAACGAAATGAGGGCGGCAAACGAGAGGAACGTGGCAGGGCCGGCAGCAGCAGCCTGTGAGGACATAACACTAATACCCACGATCGAAGAGGACTGATCGAGAATTTCCATCGTATGCTGCGGCTGGAGCAGGCGCATCACGCCCTCCGCCGTCTGCACGACATAGGAGAACGACAGGCGAGCCGACGTGATGGGGTCTAAACGGACCACCTGCGTAGAGGCATACACACCTAGGCGCTCGTCCTCTTTGAGTGCAACCGTGGTCGAATGCTGCTTGCCGTCACGCTCGTACTCAATGGCGATATCGTCCTTACCGGCAGCCTTGCCGATGGCATCGTAAACGTCCATCCAGGTAGAGCACGATACTCCGTCGACCGAAAGGATTGCGTCGCCGCCCTCGATTCCCGCCGCGGCGGCAATCGAGCCTTCGTCAACCTGGCCGATCACATTGGTATCCACCGGAACCGTGACACCTGCGATGGAATAAATGCTCATAAGAAGCAAAAAGCCCGTCAGGATATTGACGACAATGCCCGCAAGCAGCATAAAGGCACGCTTGACAAAGCCCTGGCCCAAATAGGTGTGCGAGCGTTCGCGTGCAAGGAATTCGGCCTCGCCGCACGGCAGTTCCCATACATCGCCCTCGGCAGTCGCATGCTCTCGATCGAACTTGCGACCGTCAAAGGTGGTATATCCCGCAGCATCGCGCGGCAGGGTCTGGTACTTGGTGGGATAGTAACTGGGCGAAGGCTTTTCCCCTTCTTCATACCAGGGGACGATGGAGCCCCAGCCCAACAGCAAAGCACAGGCCTCGAGAACATCCTCCTCGGACAGCTCGAGCTCGACGGCAAGATCGGCCACCGTCACACGGCCGTGGCGATAGATGGCCGCAAGCACGCGATCGGCACACGAGACATCGGTCGGGTCCATACCACAGATGGCAGCATAGCCACCCAGCAGCAGCGGCGTCACGCCAAACTTGGTGCCGATGCGACGCGACGTATGGTGGATATCAAAGCGACACGGCAGGCCCAAAAAGAACTCAGTCACGCGGACACCGCAGGCACGCGCCGCCAAAAAGTGGCCGCCCTCGTGCAAAAACACGAGGACGGAAAGCATCAGCAGGCCCCAAAAGACCGATGAGAGAACGCTCAGAACAGTATCCATAAAACGAAAAAGCAATCCTTATGGGTTAAGAACGGGTTGCGGCGAGCACCTGCGTAGCCTTTGCACGCGCCCAGCCATCGATGTCGCGAAGCTGTTCAAACGAATCGACCGTCTGCGCATCGTGAGCATCCATGCAGGATTCCACAATGCGATCGATATCGGTAAAGCTGCAGCCATCATGCAGGAAGGCATCGACGGCGACCTCATTGGCGGCATTGAGCACGCACGGCATGGTGCCGCCCGTCTTGCCGGCACGTTGGGCCAGCGCAAGGCAGCGGAAAGTATCCATATCGGCCGCGTCAAAGGTAAGCTGCCCCAACTCGCGGAAATCGATACGCGGAGCCGGCGTATCCCAACGCTCGGGATACGAGAAGGCAAATTGGATGGGAATGCGCATGTCGGAGGCACCGAGATGCGCCATCACAGAGCCGTCGGCAAACTCGACCATGGAGTGAATCTTAGACTGGCGCTGCACGACCACGTTAATGAAATCGAGATCGCAGCCAAACAGATGCATGGCCTCGATACGCTCCAGACCTTTATTCATGAGGGTGGCGGAGTCGATCGTGATCTTGGCACCCATAGCCCACGTAGGATGCGCCAGGGCATCGGCGCGCGTCACGCGATCGAGCTCGTCACGCGTGCGACCAAAGAACGGGCCACCCGAGCAGGTAAGCCAAATGCAGTGAGCCTCGCACGGATTCTCGCCCAGATAGCACTGGTAGATGGCAGAATGCTCGGAGTCGACCGGGATAAGCTGACCGGGCTGCGCCAACGGCATAAGCAGATCGCCACCGACAACGAGCGACTCCTTGTTGGCCAGGGCAAGACGTTTGTTCGAGGTCAGGGCAGCATGGCTCGCCTCGAGACCGGCAGCGCCCACGATGGCCACGAGCACGCAATCGACATCATCGCGGCGTGCAAGCTCGCACACGGCCTGCGCGCCGACGCCGAGCTCCGTGCCCTCGGGCAGTTCCTGCAGCACAGCGTCGGCGCCATGGGAGGCGTCCGCCACGGCAACCGCCGGAACCGAGAACTCACGGGCAGCGGCAACGAGCTCGGGGGTGCTGGAGTTAACGGACAACGCCGTCACCTGCAGGCGATCGGCATGCTGACGGCACACGTCGAGCGCCTGAGTGCCGATAGAACCCGTACAGCCCAGAATGGCAACACGAAGACGTCCATCGGGACCGTAGGTGGTCTGATAAGCCATTACAGCACGCCTCCGATCATCAGCAGCAGCTGCGCGGTAATGCAGCCAAAGATGAGCGAATCGCTGCGGTCGAGCATGCCGCCGTGGCCCGGGATGAGATTGCCGGAATCTTTGACGCCCACACCGCGCTTGATACGCGACTCGATGAGGTCGCCGATAACGCCCAGGATGGAGACGACCACGCCGCACAGCAGTGCATAGGGCAGGCTCAGCTTATAGAAGTGCGTTGCCCACAGGATGAGCCAGATCAAGACAGAGCCCAAGATGCCGCCGACAAAGCCCTCCCAGCTCTTTTTGGGAGAGATCTTGGGAACCATCTTATGCTTACCGATGCGGCTGCCCACGATGTAGGCAAACGAGTCGGAGACCCAAAGGGACGCGCAAACGCCCACCGAAAGCAGGGCGCCGGCAAAACCGGGCACGGCATCGCGCAGCAGCACGATAGCCGACAGCATAAAGCCAGTGTAGATAGGGCCCATGAGCGTCACGGCAACGTCAGAGATGCGAGTGCGCGGAGACCAGACATACCAGATACCGACGGCAAGCATCAAAGCGAACAGCAGGGCGTTCAACAGCAGCGAATCGCCCAGAGCCGAGAGCGGAAAGAGCACGGCGGCAGCGATTCCAAGGCGCTCGTTGGCAACCTTGCCGTCGAGCCTCGTCATGCGGAAGAACTCGTAGCAGCACAGACCGCTCATGACGGACACGAAGATGGCCGTGGGCACAATACCCAAAACCAGGCACAGGATAAAGACAACGGCATAGACGATACCAGCGGCGGCACGGGTGATAAAGCCCGCAAGCCACGAACCGGTGCCATTCTTCGCTGCGGGCGCTCCCGCAGCGACAGCCTTGCGCTCAGATGTCTTGGGAGCAGATGCCTTGGGACGATCGGACACGATTAAGCCTCCTCGGTCTTGCTCAGTCCACCAAACCTACGGTCACGGCCCTGATAGGCCAAAATGGCGTCAACAAGGCCCCAACGATCAAAGTCGGGCCAATAGGTATCGGTGACGTAGAACTCGGAATAAGCCACCTGCCACAGCAGATAGTTCGAAAGGCGCAGCTCACCAGAGGTGCGAATCACAAGCTCAGGATCGGGAAGACCGGCGGTATAGAGGTGGGAGGCCACCATATCGTCATCAATTGCGCCAGGATCGATCTTACCGGCGGCAGCGTCGAGTGCGATCTGACGGACAGCGCGGGTAATCTCGGCACGCGCGCCGTAGTTGACGGCAAGCGCCAGCGTCATGCCGGTGTGATCGGCGCACTCGGCAAGACCGCGTTTAAAAACATCGCGAGTCTTCTTGGGCAGCGCTGAAATATCACCCAAAAAGACAACACGCACGTTTTCGCGCTTCAGAAGCGGCAGCTCGTCGATAAACGTCTTGGCAAACAGATGCATCAAGACGTTGACCTCATGCTGCGGGCGGTTCCAGTTTTCGGTAGAAAACGCATAGGCAGAAAGCACGTCGACGCCCAGACGCACGCAGGCGGTAATAATCTCGCAAAGGGAGACGATACCCGCCTTGTGGCCCTCAGTGCGCGCAAGACCGCGAGACGTGGCCCAACGACCGTTGCCGTCCATGATGCACGAGATATGGTGCGGAATGTTATTGAGGTCAAGGTCGGAAAAACCGACGCCCGCAGGGGCGTCGGCAAAGTACTCGACCAGTTTATGCTCGTCGTATTGCACCTTAGATCTCCATGACCTCGGCTTCTTTTTCCTTCAGAAGCTCCTCGACCTTGGCGACATACTCATCGGTGTGCTTCTGGACCTTGGCCTGCTCGCGACGGACATCGTCCTCGGTGAGCTCCTCATCGCGCTCGAGCTTGTTGTTGAAGTCGCGACGGATGTTACGGATAGACACCTTGGCCTGCTCGGCGTACTCGCGGCACTCCTTGACGAGCTCGCGACGGCGCTCCTCGGTGGGAGCCGGGAACGGCAGACGAACGACGGTGCCATCGGAGTTGGGGGTAATACCCAGATCGGAAGCGCCGATGGCCTTGACGATAGCGTTGATGAGTGCCTTGTCCCACGGCTCGATGAGCAGCATGTGGGCCTCGGGGGTCTTGACGGCGGCAACCTGCGTGACCGGCGTGGGAACACCGTAATAATCGACGGTGATGTCGGACAGAATGTTGGCATTGGCGCGGCCGGTACGGACCTTGGAGAAGTTATGCTTGAGGGACTCGAGCGACTTGTCCATGTGGGCGGTGATGTTCTCTGCCATGCTTAATCCTCCTGATAGACGAGCGTGCCGACGGGCTCACCCGAAAGCGCGCGCTTGACGGTGTCCTCGCCATCGATGTTGAGGACCAAAATCGGCATACGGTTGTCCTGGCACAGTGCCGTAGCCGTGGAATCCATAACCTGCAGACCGCGGACGAGAACCTCGTGATAGGTAATCTTGTCAAAACGGACGGCATCAGCGCACTTGACGGGATCCTTGTCGTAGATGCCGTCAACCTTGGTGGCTTTAATCAGAATCTCGGCGCCGATCTCGCACGCACGAAGAGCCGCGGCGGTGTCGGTCGTAAAGTACGGATTGCCCGAACCGGCGGCAAAAATAACAACGTTGCCCTTGGAAAGGTGGTTGATGGCGCGACGGCGAATATAGGGCTCGCAGATCTCGTTCATCTGGATAGCGCTCATAACGCGGCAGGGAACATCGTTGTGCTCGAAGGCATCCTGCAGGGCGAGCGCGTTCATAACGGTTGCCAGCATGCCCATGTAGTCGGCCTGAGCACGCTCCATGCCACCGGCAGCGCCGGCCATGCCGCGGAAAATATTACCGCCGCCGACAACGACGCCGACCTCATGGCCAACGGCGAGCAGCTCCTTGACCTGCTTGGCAAGATGGTCGGTAACCTTGGGGTCGATGCCATATTGGCCGTCGCCCATGAGTGCTTCGCCGGAAAGCTTAAGAAGCACGCGTTTATATCGGATGTCGGACAAAGCGATCCTCCTTTAATTAGACTCTCAATATGATATCAAAGGCTCTCATAAGAGCCATGAAAAAGCAGGCTGTGAGTAAAACCCACAGCCTGCTCATTACCAGCTACAAGAGCTTATTTACTCGCCACGGACCAGACGGTCAAAGGCAACGACGGTAATGGTGTCGCCGAGCTCCTTGGAGACCTGCTCAGCGTACTTCTTGATGGTGAGGGAGCTGTCCTTGATGAACTCCTGCTCGGTGAGCACGGACTGCTTGTAGAACTTCTCCAGACGGCCGACAGCCATCTTCTCCTGGATAGCCTCGGGCTTGCCGGACTCGGCAGCCTGGGCCATGTAGATCTGCTTCTCGTGCTCGACGGTCTCGGCCGGAACCTGATCGCGGGTAGCGCAGATCGGGGCGACGGCGGCAACCTGAAGGGCAACGTCGTGAGCGAAGGTCTTGAAGGACTCAGCCTGAGCGGTCTCGGCCTTCTCGAAAGCGAACTCGACGAGGACGCCGATCTTACCACCCATGTGGATGTAAGAAGCGAGCGCGCCGTTCTCAGCCTTGCGGGCAGCGAAGCGGGAGATCTTCATGTTCTCGCCCATGATGTGAATCATCTCGGTGAGCTCGGAGGAAACGGTCTCCTCGCCCATCGGCTTCTCGAGCAGAGCGTCGACGTCAGCAGGCTCGGTGGTAGCGACAACCTCAGCGACCTTGGAAGCAAAGCCGGTGAACTTGGCGTTGGAGCCAACGAAGTCGGTCTCGCAGGAGAGCTCGAGCAGAGCGCCGGTCTTGCCATCCTCGGAGACGAACGCGGCGACAGCGCCCTCGTTGGTCTCACGGCCAGCCTTCTTGGCAGCCTTGGCAAGGCCGTTCTTACGCAGAACGTCGACAGCGGCGTCCATGTCGCCGTCAGCCTCGACGAGAGCCTTCTTGCACTCCATCATCGGGGAGTCGGTCATCTCGCGGAGCTGCTTGACCATAGCGGCGGTAATCTGGGCCATTGTGGTTCCTTTCAAAGAGATGAAAAAGAATTAACTAAGACTGATTTACTCGGCCTTGGGCTCAGCGGCCATCTCGGCCTCGGAGACCTGCTCCTTGCCGGAGCCAGCGAGGCAGGCGTCAGCCATGAGCTCGCACATAAGGGTGACAGCGGAGATAGCGTCATCGTTGCAGGGGATGCCGTACTCGACCTCGTCGGGATCGGAGTTGGTGTCGATCAGAGCGACGACGGGGATGTTCAGGCGCTGGGCCTCCTTGATGGCGTTCTCCTCGCGCTTGGTGTCGATGACGAAGAGAGCCTGGGGCAGACCCTTCATGTCGCGGGCGCCACCGAGGTTGGTCTGGAGCTTGGTGAGCTCCTTGCCGAGAACAGCCTGCTCCTTCTTGGGCAGAACAGCCATGCGTCCGTCCTCGACCATGGCCTCGAGCTCCTCCATGCGGTTGATGCGGGAGCGGATGGTGACGAAGTTGGTCAGCATGCCGCCGAGCCAACGCTGGTTGATGTAAGGCATGTTGGCGCGCTCAGCAGCGTTCTTGACGGCCTCCTGAGCCTGCTTCTTGGTGCCGACGAACAGCACGTTGCCGCCCTTGGCGACGTTCTTGACGAAGGTGTAGGCCTGGTCGGCGTCGAGGATGGTCTGCTTGAGGTCGAGGATGTAGATGCCGTTGCGCTCACCGAAGATGAACGGCTTCATCTTGGGGTTCCAGCGACGGGTCTGGTGACCGAAGTGGCAGCCGGCCTCGAGCAGGGTGCGGATATTAATCTTGGTAGCCATGTTAAACCTCCTGTGGTTTGCCTCCGCGCGGGGTCATCCTCCAAAACCAACCCGGACATGTGCTACCAAAGCCCGGGCACCACGGTATGAAGTAGCCGCGCGTGCGTGATAAAAACATGTTGCCGTGAAGCAACCCGATGAATGATAGCAGGAATGCATCTTCCTGCCAACCCGCAATCAAAACCACACACCTGAGTGCGGCGCGGGACGTCCCAGCCACTATTCGCCGCGGGGATGGGCTTGAGCCACGGCACGTTTGAGCCGATCGGGCGTGAGATGCGTGTAGATCTGCGTCGTGGACAGGCTCGCATGACCTAGCAGCTCTTGAACCGAGCGCAGGTCCGCACCGCCCTCGAGCAAATCGGTCGCAAAGGTATGGCGCATCGCATGCGGGGCAATGTCGGCCGGAATGCCGGCGAGCGTCGCCAGCGTATGGAACCGCCGCCTGAGCATGGCGGCACTCATGCGATTGCCGCGCGCCGATATAAGCAGCGGATGCGGCCCGGTAGCGGGGTCACGGCGCTTTGCCTGAGCGAGCAACTCCGGCCTCCCCTCCTCAATATAGAGACGCGTCGCCTCGAGTGCGCGACGATACAGAGGGACGATACGCTCCTTGCTCCCCTTGCCCCAAAGTCGCAGCGTTCGCTCGGACCAACCAATAGACTCCACGTTGAGCGCCGCGAGCTCCGAGATTCGCGCGCCGGAGGCATAGAGCAACTCAAGCATCGCCGCATCGCGCAGTCCCGCGGGCGTCGAGGTATCAGGCGTCTTGAGCAGCGCCTCGACCTGCTGGGTCGTAAGGACGCCCGGCAGGTCACGTGGCAGCTTGGGCGATGCGATCGCCGAGACCGCATCGCCCTCGACAATCCCCTCGGCAGCCATCCAGCGATAGAGAGATCGAATAGCCGACAGGTGCGCCGCAAGCGTTCGGGGAGCCACCTGCTCACGCGAAAGCTCGGCAAGATAGCGACGAATGGTGCGCACGTCGGCAGCGAAAGCATCAATATTCTCGCGCTCGCACCAGACAGCAAAGCGCTCTAGCCTCGAGCCATAGGCCGTCACCGTGTTGCGAGAAAGTCCCTCAACACGTGCGATATAGGCGATAAACGAGTCGACGGTGTCGTACAGGTCAAAGGCTATGACCGGTCGCCTCCAAACAAGTCGGAGCGCGTGGCCAAGTAGGCATCAAGGGCCTCGAGGGCGCGATCCGCATAAGCCTGATAGCGGTCGCGTTTGCTGCGGCGCTTACCATCCTCGAGTGGCGGCACCAGGCCAAAGTTGACATGCATAGGCTGATAGCCCACGGTGGCAGGATCGGTCGCATAGCCCACGAGCGCACCCAGGGCGCCCACACGCGGCAACTCGACGCCCGCGGCACCGATAGCCTCGGCATAGGTGTTGAGCGCCGCGAGCAGACCTGTCGCCACGGCTTCCATGTACCCCTCGGTGCCGGTGATCTGACCGGCCAGGCGCACGCCGGTACCGGGCACGGCAAAGGTGCTATCGAGCACGTGAGGGGCGTCGACAAAGGTATTGCGGTGCATGACACCGTAGCGGAAGAACTCAGCGTTCTCCAGGCCCGGCACCATATGGAAGACGCGCTTCTGCTCGCCAAAGGTCAAGTTGGTCTGGAAGCCCACCAGGTTATAGGCGGTCTTCTCCTTGTTCTCGGCACGCAGCTGAATCGCCGCCCAGGGGCGACGTCCGGTACGCGGGTCGGTGAGGCCGACGGGCTTCATGGCGCCAAAGCGAATGGCGTCCTTGCCGGTGCGCGCAACTTCCTCGGCAGGCTGGCAGGCTTGGAACAGATCGCCGCCCTCAAAGTCTTTGAGCACCACGCGGTCGGCCGTGGTAAGCGCCTCGATAAAGGCCTCGTACTCCTCCTTGTTGAGCGGAGCGTTGAGATAGTCGCCGCTCCCCTGCTCCTCGTAGCGCGACTGCGAGAACAGCACGTCCATATCGAGCGTGGAGGCATCGACGATCGGCGCCGCCGCATCAAAGAATGCCAGGGCATCGCCACCGACGAGCTTCATAACCTCTTCGCTCAGCGCCGGTGAACACAGCGGGCCCGCGGCAATGACCACGTGACCCTCGGGAATCTGTGTGACCTCACCGTGCACGACCTCGATATTGGGACGAGCGGCAACCTCGGCCTCGACAAGCTCGGAAAACTTGACGCGGTCGACCGCCAAGGCGCCACCGGCGGGAACAGCCGCGCGATGGGCGCAATCGAGCAGGACTGAACCCATGCGCTCAAGCTCGGCCTTCAGCAAACCAGCCGCGGAATCCGGACGGGTCGACTTAAACGAATTCGAGCAGACGAGCTCTGCCAGGTGATCGGTATGGTGAGCCGGGGAGCTCACCTGGGGGCGCATCTCGCACAGCTTTACGGCAAAACCGCGATCTGCCAGCTGGATCGCGCACTCCGAACCCGCCAGACCGCCACCGATAACTGTCACCTGATCGAACTGCATCTGCAAACACCTTTCTAATTGACACGTTTTCCATTGTGACCGAAGGGTGTCTGGGCGTGAAGGGCAAACTTGGAGGGCGCATACCTTCCATCCATCATGCGCTCGATAAGACCCTCGAGTTCAAACGAACCCAAGAGTTTGAGTACGCCGACAGCATCGAGCGAGACGAGCGCCGCGATGTCGTCGACCTTGAGCGGAGAGGCGATGAGCGCATGCATCACGGTCTGCTGCGTTGGATCCAGGTCGGCAATGCCGGGAGCATCGGGGCGCGAGTAGCGCAGGGTTCCGTAGATGCGTGAGATAGCCATCTCGATAGATTCCTCGTCGACGATGCAGCAGGCACCGTTCGCAATGAGGTAATTCGTGCCACGCGACTCGGGCGATAGGATCGACCCCGGCACGGCAAGAAGTTCGCGCCCCAAATCCATAGCAGCCTCGGCTGTGGAAAACGTCCCAGAAGGCATACCCGCCTCGGATACAAAGAGGGCTTGCGACAGGGCCGCGATTACGCGATTGCGGCGCGGAAAGGCGAACTTGCGCGGACCCATGCCCCACGGAGAGATCGACACGACCGCGCCACCCGTATCAAGCGTGCGCGTAATCAGCCCCGCGCTCGAACGCGGGTAGACCACGTCGGCGCCCGTCCCCAGCACCACAACGTGTTTGCCGCCGGCGTTGACCGCAGCCCAACCCGAGGCCTGGTCACAACCGACCGCACCGCCCGAAACTACCGTCACTCCCGCCTCAACCGCCACCTTCGCCGCAAGCTCTGCCACGGCAAGACCATACGGCGAGGCCTTTCGCGCACCGATGATGGAGAGCGCGGGCGTCGAAAGCGCCTCGGGGTTGCCGCGCACATAGAGCGTCTGAGGTACATCAGAAAGCTCCAAAACGGTCTCGGGATACAACGCGTCACCTGGATGCAGCTCGAAGGTCCCCTCAGCCATCATTGGTCCCTCCTTCCCTGGTACATCGCCGCCTCGAGCACGTGGTCCTGCGTCACCTGCTCGCTCTCGGCGACATCTGCGATCGTGCGCGCAATGCGAACCAGGCGCACGATGCCACGCCCTGTGAGATGCGTGCGCTTCGACAGGCCGAGCACACACTTCTCCGCCGCATCATCGAGCTCAAAGGTCGAAACGACGCCGTCAATGGACCGTGTCTCGTCATCCTCGGCCTCGGCATCCGCATCGTCCATGCGGGATTCGCGCCAAGCGCGAAAGGCGCGACCGCGCACAACGTAGTCACGTAACTCGGCCGACGACATGCCCTCCGCACCCTCGATAATCACTTGAGGGTCGGGACGGGTCACATCGATCATCATGTCGATACGGTCGGCCAAAGGACCGCGCAGTTTAGACCGATAGCGCTCGACCATCGCCGCCGAGCAGCGACACGGCACCTCGCGATCGCCCAAAAAGCCGCAGGGGCAGGGATTGCTCGCAGCCAGCAGCTGAAAGCGCGACGGGAAGGTAAAAGCCCCGTCGACGCGTACGATCCTCACGTAGCCGCGCTCGATGGGCTGACGCAGCGTCTGCAGCACGCCAGTGGGAAACTCGGCAAGCTCGTCCAAAAAGAGCACGCCGCCATGAGCAAGGCTGATCTCACCCGGGTGCACCGGGCGCCCGCCGCCGATAAGGCCTGCGGTCGAAATACTGTGGTGGGGACTGCGGAAGGGGCGGTGCCCCGCCAACAAGCCATCAATGTTCTCACCCAAAACCGAATGGATGCACAGTGCCTCCTGCTGATCCTCAACGGAAAGCTCGGGCAGGATGCCGGTCATACGGCGTGCGAGCATCGTCTTGCCCGATCCCGGAGACCCGATCATGAGCAAGCCGAGTTCTCCTGCCGCCGCAAGCGCCATGCCGCGTTTAGCGACTTCCTGCCCCAGCACGTCGGCATAGTCGAGCTCAGGCTCAAAGGTCGCTTCGACGCCCTCGGAATCCAAGTAGTGCCGCGCGGCATCGCCCATACCATGAGCAAGCTGAGACAAATGATCGATGAATCCGCAATCCACGCCCGCGAGTGGCACATGCTGGTCTGACCTGCCGGCGATAAAGGACAGCCCCAAATCACGCGCCAATAACTGAAACGCCACCTCGCCCTTGACAGGAAGCACCGTACCGTCCAAGCCAAGCTCACCAGCGATAAGACAACGATCGAGGTTGTCGCGGGGAATCTGCCCATCGGCCGCCAATACCGCGATGGCGATGGGCAGATCAAAGCCGCTACCGGTCTTGCGGATATCGCCGGGCGCCAGATTGACCGTAATGCCCGAGCGCGGGATCTCGAACCCGGCGGAGCGCATCGCGCAGCGAATACGACCGCGCGACTCCATCACCTCCATACTCGGTATGCCGAGCATCTGGATGCCCGGAACGCCGCCGGCAAGCGAGACCTCGACCGTGACGGGAATCGCCTCGACGCCGCGGATGCAGGCCGCGTGAACGGCAAACGTCTCGAACGCCATCACGACACCTGCCAATCGAACGCGTTGTACTGGTGCTCGATCTCGGCGATATGCCCGCCGCGAATGGTAACGCCCACGGCATCGAAGCGAATCGCCTTGAGCGGATAATGCTCCATTAGATAGCAACTTGCGATGCGGCGGTAGCGACGTTGCTTTTGGGCGTCCACGGCCTCCTCGGGAAAGATCCGCGTGCTGCAATCCAGCGCAACGCGTCTGGTCTTGACCTCGGCCATCACCACGACATCGTCGAGCTCATCGAGCAGCACCAGGTCGGCCTCGCCCTCGGTGCAACGATAACCCTGCTCCAGCAAGGTGTAGCCGCGCTCGTTAAAGTAGTCGATGGTGATCAGCTCGCCCAGCATGCCCAGCTCGCGAGGACTGAGTCCCTTGATAAACTCGGGCGTCATCGCCCCGCAGTCGAGCTTGCCGTTTTCCCAACACTCCTTGAGCTGCTGCGTCTTACTCTTTTTGCTTGCGGCACTCATGGGGTCTCCTTTCCCGCACACTGCATTGCCCCGATGATGAGAGCACCTTTCATGCGGGTAAGTACCGGAAGCAAACCAAAAGCTGACCAAATGCCGACAAAAAACGGGCCGTACGCAGCAATGGTGTTGCATACGGCCCGCTACCAGCAGGTTTATAAAACCCCAGAGGTCCCTGTCTCCACAATTGACCTAGAAAAGGCGCTCAGTCTGCAGAAAGTTTCCGCAAAAGCTCACGCGGTGCAGCGGACAAAGTCCATGTTTGCGAATGGCCTCGATGTGCTCGGGGCTCGCATAGCCCTTCGACTCGGCCAGATGGTACTCGGGGTACTCGGCGTCGTACTCGACCATCATCTCGTCACGCGTGACCTTGGCCATGATGGACGCCGCGGCGATACAGGCGATCTTGGCATCGCCCTTCACCACGTCGCGCTCATTGGGAACGGCGCCCAAGGGGTTGCCATCCATGAGGACGCAGTCGGGTTCAAGTCCCGTATCGGCCACGGCGCCCGCGACGGCAACGCGGATGGCGCGGGCCATACCCATCTCATCGATATCCTTAGGCGCGATATGGCAAAAACCAATCGCCGTCGCCACCTCGGCAATCTTCACAGAGAGCAGCTCGCGGCGCGCCGGCGTGAGCTTTTTGGAATCGTTGATGCCCCAGACGCGCGGCTCCATGGGAAGGCACACGGCACACACGGTTAAGGGACCCGCTACCGAGCCACGGCCCACCTCGTCGACACCAACGACCACCCCATCGCCGCCAAGCTCATGCATAAGCTCGTACATGCCATTGACGCGCTCGCGCTCGGCAACCTCTTTGGAATGGCGTTTGAGGGCGCGTTCACAAGCCTTGATCACCTGCTGGCGCGGGTCCTCGCGATAATGCTCCACGAGGGCGGGGATCTCCTCAAACGTTGCGCTCGCCAGCTCTCCGGCAACCTGCGATGCCGAAACCGAGCTCGTCATATTGGCCATACCAGGCCCTCCTTGCATGCAAATCAGATAAAAAGAAGGGCCACCCGAAGGTGACCCTTACGTCCAAACGAGTGGACAGACGCTGCGATCTTCTTAGCGCTTCTCGGGGATGCGAGCAGCCTTGCCCACCTTGTCGCGGAGGTAGTACAGCTTGGCGCGACGGACGCGACCATGACGAACGACCTCGAGCTTGGCGATCTTGGGGCTGTGAAGCGGGAAGGTACGCTCAACACCGACACCGAAGGACATCTTGCGGACGGTGAAGGTCTCGCGGGCACCGGCGCCGGCCATGCGGATGACGTCGCCCTGGAAGACCTGGATGCGCTCGCGGTCGCCTTCCTTAATGCGGTAGTGAACCTTGACGTTGTCGGCGACGCGAACCTGAGGAATGTCCTCGCGGATCTGCTGACGCTCGATTGCGCGGATGTAATCCATGTGCAATTCCTTACTCTTCTAGAGGTGCCGTACCACTCTGGCCGGCACGTAGTTGAACAAACGTATTCAAGTATACACGCGCGGGTTTCTGCTGCAAGAACAATTTTTTACGCAGACAAAAAGACAAAACCCGCACATGATAACCGTCCGCCTCACGAATGAGACGGACGGCATGAAGGGGGGGGGCTACGTTAGGCGTCTGAACCCAAAACGTTAGGCGGAGCGCTTCGCCTCGAGCTTGGCCTGGGCGGCAGCCAGGCGTGCGAGGGGCACGCGGTAGGGCGAGCAGGACACGTAGTCCACGTCGGCCACATTAAACAGACCCTTGATGGACTTGGGGTCGCCGCCGTGCTCGCCGCACACGCCAAAGTGCATGTCGGGGTTGGTGGCGCGGCCCTTCTCGACGGCCATGCGCACCAGCTCGAGCACCGCCGTGTCAATGGTCTCGAAGGGGTTGTCCTTCAAGATCTTCTTGTGCATGTACAGCGGGATGAACTTAGCCTCGGCATCGTCACGAGAGAAGCCGAAGGTGGTCTGGGTGAGGTCGTTGGTGCCAAAGCAGAAGAAGTCGGCATGATGCGCGATCTCGTCAGCGACCATGCAGGCGCGTGGCAGCTCGAGCATCGTGCCCACGGGAATATTGAGCTCGACGCCCTCCTCGGCAGAAACCTCGGCGATTACCCGCTCGATGACCTCGCGGGTCTGGACATGCTCCGCCGTGATGGAGACGAGCGGAACCATGATCTCGGGTCGCGGGTCGACGCCCTCCTTGATAAGGCGGGCAGCAGCCGTGGCGACGGCGCGAACCTGCATGAGTGGCAGATCGCTAAAGACGACGGACAGGCGAACGCCGCGCAGGCCGAGCATGGGGTTCGACTCGACCATGCCGTCGATACGACGCAGGCGGGCGCGCAGGGCTGCAAGCTCTTCCTCGCTGGCGCCGGCGGCTTCCTTCTTGGTGATGGCGACCTCGAGCTCGCGAGGATTATCCAGGAACTCATGAAGCGGCGGATCGAGCAGGCGGACGACCACATCGCGACCGGACATGGTCTTGAACATCGCCAGGAAGTCCTCGGTCTGAACCTTGAGCAGGTCGGCCAGGGCCTGCTGCTTCACGGCCTCATCGTCAGACAGGATAAAGCTCTGGATGATGTTCTTGCGGTCGCCCAGGAACATGTGCTCGGTGCGGCACAGGCCGATGGCCTCGGCGCCAAACTCGAGCGCAAGCTCGGCATCCTCGGGATTGTCGGCGTTGACGCGCACATGGTTGGCATGGCCACAGGTCTCGTCCAGGCGAATCTCGTCGGCCCAGGACAGGATGGTGTCCAGATCGCCGGTAAGCTCGGCGGAGACCAGGTCGACGGCGCCGTCGACGACGATGCCCTGGGTGCCGTCGATGGAGATGACATCGCCCTCGCGCAGCACGCGGTCGCTGCCCTCGATGCGCACGACCTTCTCGGCGGCGTCGATATGGAAGCGCTCAACGCCACAGACGCAGGGCGTACCCATGCCGCGGGCGATAACGGCGGCATGACTCGTCTTGCCACCGTGGCTGGTCAGGATGCCCTCGGCGGCGACCATGCCCTTCAGGTCGTCGGGGTTGGTCTCCCAACGAACCAGAATGACCTTGTGGCCCTCGGCGGAACGCGTGACGGCGTCGTCGCTCGAGAACACGACCTCGCCCACGGCGGCACCGGGGCTGGCGTTCAGACCGCTGGCCAGCGCCTCGTACTTCTTGGAGGCGTCAAACTGCGGGTGCAGGAGTTGGTCGAGCTGCGCGGGATCGATGCGGCTCACGGCCTCCTCGCGGGTGATCAGGCCCTCCTCGACCATTTCGATAGCGATGCGCAGGGCGGCGGTGGCGGTGCGCTTGCCCACGCGGGTCTGGAGCATCCAGAGCTTGCCCTGCTCGATGGTGAACTCGATATCGCACATATCGCGATAATGATCCTCGAGCGTCAGGAACACGCGCTCGAGCTCCTCACCTGCGGACTCGAGGCCCGGGGTGGTCTTGAGGTCGGCAATGGGCTCGGTGTTGCGGATGCCGGCGACGACGTCCTCGCCCTGGGCGTTAACCAGAAAATCGCCGTAGAACTCCTTGGTGCCGTCGGCCGGATTACGCGTAAAGGCGACACCCGTCGCAGAGGTCTCGCCCTTGTTGCCAAAGGCCATGGCCTGCACGTTGACGGCGGTGCCGAGGTCGTCGGAAATGCCATGCTGCTTGCGGTAGATGCAGGCACGCTCGTTCATCCAGCTGCCAAAGACGGCCTGGATGGCAAGGCGTAGCTGAAGCTCCGGGTCGTGCGGGAAGACGGGCTTGCCGTCAGCGACCTCGAGCTCGGGATACAGGGAGGCATCGACGTTCTCGGAGAAGATGCCCTTAAAGGTCTCGACGAGTTCATGCAGGTCCTCAGCCGAAAGCTCGGAATCGACGCGAACGCCGGCGACCAGACGGGCCTGGGTCAGGGCGTTCTCGAACAGGTCGGCGTCAACGCCCATAACGACGTTGGAGAACATCTGAATAAAGCGGCGGTAGCTATCCCAAGCAAAACGCGGATTTTGCGTCTGGGCGATGAGCCCCTGAACGGAGTCGTCGTTGAGGCCTAAGTTGAGGACCGTGTCCATCATGCCGGGCATGGAGAACGGAGCGCCCGAACGAACCGACACGAGCAGCGGATCGGAGGCGTCGCCGAGCTTCTTGCCGCAGCGGGCCTCGAGGTCTGCCTCGGCAGCAACGATCTCATCGAGTGCGCCCTCGGGCCACACGTTGCCGGCACCGGAGTACTCGACGCAAGTCTGGCAGGTAATGGTAAAGCCACCGGGAACCGGCAGGCCGATGCGGCTCATCTCGGCAAGGTTTGCGCCCTTGCCGCCAAGCACGAAGTTCATGGACTTGTCGCCCTCAGTGACACAGGTGCCCTGGGCGTCGGTTCCAAAACGGTAAACCCTCTTGCAATCGCTCACGATACTTCCCCTTTCATGCACTTACGCGCACGACCGTGGTAACGAATCGACCCGCCAAATGCGGGCCGTGAGGGAACTATACGGCGGGTTTTGAGCGGGCTTAAGCAGAGGATGCGCGGTTTGGTAAACGTGCTAAAACTGGCGGTAAACGGTAGGTAAAGGTGGTTACCTTATGAATATACCACTGTAAGAAAGTGCAGGTCAGATGCGATATTATTGCTAAATCGCTTTATCAAAATGCTGCTACTATTAGGCTCGACGGGCGGCGCGGCGGGCACGGGCTTCTTGGATTTCCTCCAAGTGGCTAATGATCTCGGCTGCGCTTTCCTCGATGGCCTTGCCGTCGGTACGCACCACAAAGCAGCCTAGGCGCTTCATGAGCGCACGGGCTTCCTCGAGCTCGCTGTGCACGCTCTCAGGCTCGGCATAGGAGCCGGCAACGGCACGAGCGTAGTCATCGCCCAAGCGGCTATCGCGAATTTCGGAAATCACATCGACGGTCGAAATCAGGCCGAACAGGCGCATCGGGTCGACCTCGTAAATCGACTTGGGCGGCTCCATGCCATGCGCCAGTGGGACATTGGCGACCTTGTAGCCCTGATAGGCCAAATACATCGACAGCGGCGTCTTGGACGTACGCGATACGCCCAGCAGCACGATATCGGCACCCGACAGATCGTCGCAGCCGCGCCCGTCATCGTGCTCAACGAAATACTCCATGGCCTCGATACGATGGAAATAGCGGTCATCGGTCTTGTGAATCACGCCCGCAACGCCCTTGGGCGGCACACCGATGAGCGACGACAGCACGGCGAGCGTCGGGCCGATCAGGTCGACCGAACGGATATGCAGCATGCCCAGGTAATCGAGCACACGGGCGCGAAGCGCCGGATCGACAATGGTGTGGAACACGGCAATATCGCGATGATCGGCATCGACGCGCGGACCCACAAACGACTTGACCTGCTCCACCGAGTTCACCTTGGGCAGGCGCAAGAGACGAAAAGCCCCTTCATCAAATTGCCCGGACGCCGCAAGCACCACCTCACAAGCGGTATCACCGAGCGAGTCGGAGATAACGATAACGGTGGGACGAGCGGTGACCGGGCAATCCATGCGGGGCTCCTTTTGCGCTTATGCGCAGGCTGGCTTACTTTTTGCGAGCAAGCTCACCGATGTTTGCGATGCCGGAGAAAACGGCCTCGAAGCGGTTGAGCAGCTTAAGGCGATTATCGCGAAGCTGCTCGTCCTTATCCATGACCATGACCTCGTCGAAGAAGCGGTCGATGGGGGCGCGCAGGGCGGCAAGGGCGGCAAATGCGGCCGGGTAATCCTCGGCAGCAAGGGCGGCGTCGACAGCGGTCTGAGCAGCCTCGGAGGCATCGGCAAGCGCGAGCTCGACCTCGCCCATCAGGGCGCGGTCGTACTCCGCGCCCAGCTCGGGCTTGGAGATGTGCGCGGCGCGGGCATAGGCGGTCGCCAGGTTATCGAACGTCTCAGCGTCGTTCTTGCGGGCCTCGTCGAGGGCGGCGCAGCGGGCGAAGAAGACGGACGGGGCGATGATGTGCACCGCGGAGACGGCGGCAACGGTATCGGCCGAGATCTTTTCGTCGCGGGCCATGCTCACCAGACGGCCGTGGAAGAAGTCGCGAACCTGCTGAGCGACCTCGGCGGCGTCGAACTCGATACCCTGCTCGCTATAAAGCTCAAGGGCAAAGTCGATAAGCGACGTGGGATCGATCGGCAGACGGTCGCGCAGGATGTTGATGATGCCGATAGCGGCACGACGCAGCGCGTAGGGATCGGAGGAGCCGGTCGGGGGCTCGCCAATGGCAAAGATACCGGCGATGGTATCGAGCTTGTCGGCGCAGGCCACGATGCAGCCAGCGGTGCCCTCGGGCAGCTCGTCACCGGCAAAGCGGGGACGATAATGATCGCGAATGGCGTGGGCGACCTCATCGTTCTCCCCCATCGCGGTGGCGTAGTAACCGCCCATCACGCCCTGCTGGCTCGTGAACTCGACGACGGCGTTGGATACCAAGTCGGCCTTGCACAGGTGCGCGGCGCGAGCGGCATCGGCTGCCAGGTGAGCACCCAGGTGTGCCTCACGGGCAATAGCGAGCGCGAGCTGCTCGATGCGCTCGGACTTGGCGAGCACGCTACCGAGCTTCTCCTGGAAGGCGACCTTGGCCAGACGCTCGCGGAACTCGTCGAGGGAGATCTTCAGGTCCTCCTCGTAGAAGAACTTGGCATCGTCCAGACGGGCACGCACAACGCGCTCGTTGCCGTCGATCACGCGCTCGGCGTTCTCGGGCTTGCTGTTGGAGACGACCACGAACTCACGCGTGAGCTTGCCCTCGCCGTCATAGATCGGGAAGTAGCGCTGGTTGGTGAGCATGGACTCGCAGATGATCTCGTGCGGGACCTTGAGGAACTCCTCATCGAAGGTCCCGACGAGCACCGTCGGCCACTCGCAGAGGTTGATGACCTCCTCAAAGACCTTCTTGGGCGTATCGACATGGCAGCCGGGACGGGCAGCCTCGACCTCGGCGATACCGGCAAGGATGGCCTCGCGACGGCGCTCGGCAGAAAGCACGCCGGCGTCCTCGAGCACCTGCTCGTAGACGGCGGGGCTGGCGACCACATGGTCACCGGGGCCAAGCACGCGATGACCACGCGTGGTGTTGCCACTCGTCACGTCGGCAAACGACACGGGCACAACGTCCTCGCCCAGAAGGCAGCAGATCCAGCGGACCGGACGAACAAAGGTCGCATGCTCGTGACCCCAGCGCTGAGAGCGGTAGTTGGGCCACTGCAGGCCAGCGATAGTCTTCTCGCACAGGGCCGTCAGGATCGGGGTGGCCGGGGCGGAAGGGATGTTCTTCTCGGCAAAGACGTACTCACGGCCGTCGGTGTCCTCGCGACGAACCAGATCCTCGGCAGCCACACCGCACTTGCGGGCGAAGCCCTGGGCGGCCTTGGTGGCGTTACCATCGGCATCGAAGGCGATGTTGGCCGCGGGGCCGCGCTTGACCTCGTGAACCTCGTCGGTCGCGGTGGCGACGTCGGCAACGAGCGCAGCCAGGCGGCGCGGGCTCGAGATCACACGGACCTCGCCGTGGGCCAGACCGGCCTCGTCGAGACCCTTGGCGATCATGGTGCCAAGCTGCTTGACGGCATTGTTCAGCGGTGCGGAGGGCATTTCTTCCGTACCGATCTCAAACAGGAAATCCTTAGCGTCTGCCATGGCTTACGCCACCTCGCCTTCCTGATCGGCATTCTCGTTGACTCCGGCGACCTCGGCCATGTAGGCCTCGCAGCACGCCTTGGCGACGGCGCGGACGCGCAGGATGTAGTTGGCACGCTCGACCGCGGACAGGGCGCCGCGAGCATCGAGCAGGTTGAAAGCGTGGCTGCACTTCATGACGCAGTCATATGCCGGCAGCGGCAGCTTGCGCTCCAGGCAGGAATGGCACTCGGCCTCGTAGTCGTCAAACTTCTGACGCATCATCTCGACGTTTGCGACCTCAAAGTTATAGGCACTGAACTCGCGCTCGTTCTCGAGGAACACGTCGCCATAGGTCATGGGCGTGCCGTCGGGCAGGTAGCTCCACACCAAGTCGTAGACCGAGTTAACGCCCTGCGCATACATGGCAATGCGCTCTAGGCCATAGGTGATCTCGACGGGCACGGGGTCGACCTCGATGCCGCCTACCTGCTGGAAGTACGTAAACTGCGTGACCTCCATGCCGTTGAGCCAGACCTCCCAGCCAAGGCCCCAGGCGCCGAGCGTCGGGCTCTCCCAGTCGTCCTCGACAAAGCGGACGTCATGGTCGTTGGGGTCCAGACCGATAGCGGCAAGAGACCCCAGGTAAAGCTCCTGGGCGTTGACCGGTGAGGGCTTGATGAGCACCTGGAACTGATAGTAGTGCTGCATGCGGTTGGGGTTCTCGCCGTAGCGGCCGTCGGCGGGACGGCGGCAAGGCTGCGCATAGCAGGTGCGCCACTCGGCGGGACCGAGCGAGCGCAGCGTGGTCGCGGTATGGAAGGTACCGGCACCGACCTCGGAGTCATAGGGCTGCATGATGACGCAGCCCTGCTCGCCCCAGTACTGCTGGAGGCGCAGGATGATGTCTTGGAAGGAAAGCGATGAAGCGTTCATGCCTCTAATATCCCCTCGTCGAAACGATTACACGGTTAGGTACTGTACTATAGCGGTTTTTAGTCGATAGCGCCCAGACGGTTGAGCGGCCAGTAACGCACGAGCGCCACGGCGATCAATTCGGAGCGGTCGACCGGGCCAAAGTAGCGGGAGTCAGCAGAGTTCTCGCGGTTGTCGCCCATCACCCACACGCACCCGTCGGGAACGGTGTAGGGATAGCTTACCTGAGCGCCGGGCGCTTGGACCGAAAGTGGCCAGCTCATGCCCGTCGTATAGTCCTCGTCGAGCGCTTGGCCGTCAACGACCACCTTGCCATCCTGCAGGTCGACCGTCTGCCCGGCCGTGGCAATAACACGCTTGACAAGAACATCATGCTCGGAGGTGCCATCGGGGTTGTGAAACACCACGATATCGCCCTGCTTGACGGGCTGACCGAGCTCGAGGCTCACCTTTTGTGCCAGGATCTGGTCGCCAATCTCGATCGTGGACTCCATGGAACCGGTGGGTACCACAAAGGGTTCGACCACAAACGAGCGAATCAAGAAGGTAGCGACCAGTGCGATCGCGACGACCACGATCCACTCAAACGCACCCTTTAGCACGGAATGCTGCGATGGAACCATCCTCACTCCTCGCTCTGCGAATACGAAGCGTCCAGAATCTCCTGCGCGTAAGCGCGCTCCTCGGGCGTGAGCCGCGCCGTCTCAATCAGATCGGGACGCCAACGACAGGTGCGCTCGATGGCGTTCTTACGACGCCACGCATCGACCTTAGCATGATCGCCGCTCACAAGCACCGGAGGCACGCCCTCGCCGTTGAACTCGGCAGGACGGGTGTACTGCGCGTACTCGAGCAGGCCTCCATCCTCGGCGGTCGAGAACGACTCGTCCACGTTGCTCATCTCGTCGCCCAGGGCGCCGGGAATCAGGCGTACGACGGCATCGGCAACGACCATAGCGGGAAGCTCGCCGCCCGTAAGCACGTAGTCGCCGATCGACAGACGCTCATCGGCATACGCATACGCGCGCTCGTCGACGCCCTCGTAGCGACTGCACACAAACAGCAGGCGCTCACTTTTGAGCAGGCGCTCGGCCACATGCTGCGTAAAGGGCTCGCCACAGGGGGTGAAGAACACAACCGTGGGCTTGGGACCCTCTGCGCTAATGGCCTCGATGGCCTCTGCGATAGGCTCGACCTTCATGAGCATGCCCTGCCCGCCGCCGTACGGCTCGTCATCGACGGTACGATGGCGGTCGTGCGTCCAGTCGCGCAGGTTATACGCCTTAAAATCAAAAAGGCCGGCCTTGCGGGCGCGGCCCAAAATCGATGTGGACATGACGGGCTCAAACATCTCGGGAAAGACCGAAAGGGTCTCGATCAGCATGTTGTCCTCCCTACTTGTCCATATCGATCAGGCCGTCCATAACATGGACGGAAATTGTTCCTGTGTCGGGAAGATCGAGCACGACCTGCTCGATCACGGGAATCAGTACCTCGCCGTACCGATCGCCCTCGACAACCCAAACATCGTTAGCGGGCGTCGACATGATCTCGACGATCGTGCCGAGCGAACCGAAGCGCTCGTCGACCACCTCGCGACCCATCAGGTCGGTATAGGCAGCGTCGAGCGAATCGAGCTCAAAGTCGTCACGATTTGCCAGCACGTAGCATCCCGTGATGCCCTCGGCGGCCGTCAAGTCGTCAATGCCCTCAAACGAGACCAGATCGCCATCGCCCGTATCGGTGACGGACACGACCGTGCAAAAGCGGTCGCGCTTGAGCGCCGGCGGCGTCAGGGCGACGCGCATACCCGGCTCTAATACAGAAGGAAGCCCCCGCAGCGGCTGCGCGAGGACCTCCCCCTTCCTTCCGTGCGGCTTGACCACACGGGCGATGTTTTTGTACTGGGACCTCAAGGTCCTAGCCCAGAACCTCTACCTCGACAGCAGTGTCGAGGCGAGCAGCCAGTGCACGGGCGAGCGTGCGAATGGCCTTGATGGTACGGCCACGACGGCCGATGACCTTAGCGACGTCATCCTCGGCGACCGAAACCTCAATCGTAGAGGCGTCATCACCATCGATGACCTCAAGGCTCACGGAATCCGGGTCGTCGACGATCTGAACAACGAGATATTCGACGAGATCGGCGATGCGATCTGAGAGCATTGCCTCACCCTCGAGCTGTGCAGCGTCAACCTCAGGCACGATTTACTCCTCGGCGCCCTCAGCGGCCTCAGCGGCAGCCTTAGCGGCCTCGGCCTCTTTGGCGAGCTGCTTCTTGGACTTCTTGACGACGGTCTCGGTCTTCTCGCCCTCGTTGGCGGCCTTGACCAGAGCGGCGACGGCGTCGGTAAGCTGAGCGCCCTTGGACTGCCAGTCGGCGATCTTCTCGAGGTCAAGGTTGATGGTCTTGGGGGCGGTCATCGGGTTGTAGCGGCCAACCTCCTCGATGATACGACCGTCACGCGGGGCGCGGGAATCGGCGACGACGACACGGTAGTACGGACGCTTCTTAGCGCCGTGACGAGCAAGGCGAATCTTGACTGCCAAAGGAAACTCCTCCAACCAAGCAGCTTTAGGCTGCAACTACAAACAAACAGTTGAACATAATACGCCATCGACGCGGGCAGGTGAAGTCCGTGAGACCAACTTCTTCGGTGTAGTCGAGGGCAAATCCATATCTTAGACAAGAATTCGGGATTTGCAAGCACATACACGCACCCCACATGAGCTGCGCGGTATACTCATGACATGGAAAGACGCGAACATACATACGGTTATGAGGATGCCATGGGCGTCACGCCGCCTCCCTGGACGGGTCCGGCGGTGGGTCTGATGGACCTTGATGCGTTTTTTGCGAGCGTGGAGATGCTCGATCATCCCGAATGGCGCGGAAAGCCGCTCATCGTGGGCGGAGACGCCGATTCGCGTGGCGTCGTGTCCACGTGTTCGTATGAGGCACGTCGCTTTGGCGTGCACTCCGCCATGCCCTCAGCCGAGGCGCGGCGCTTGTGCCCGCAAGCCATTTGGACGCACGGGCACTTTGATCGCTACCGCGAGGTGAGCGCGCACGTTATGGCAATTCTCGCCGACGAGACCCCGCGCGTTGAGCGCGTATCCATCGACGAAGCCTTCATCGATATCACACCGGGTCGCTTTGCGCCCGAAGACCCGCTGCTGGTTGCGCGGCGTATAAGCGGTCGCGTGGCAGAGCTGGGAGTGACGTGCTCCATTGGCGTGGGCTGCAACAAGACGGTCGCAAAAATCGCAAGCGAGCGGGATAAGCCGTTTGGGCTGACCATCGTGCGCCCCGGAACCGAGCAGCGCTTTTTGGCCGCGCTGCCGGTATCTGCCATGAGCGGCATCGGGCGCTCGGCCGAGGAGCGACTGCGCCGCATGCGCATCTACACCCTCGGCGAGCTATCACGTGCACCGGAATCCACCTTGGCCTCTATTTTTGGCGTCAACGGCGAACGCATGCGCCAGCGTGCGCAAGGACTCGAAATCTCCGAAGTCACGAGTCTCGATGAAGAGCGTGAGGTCAAGTCGGTCAGTAATGAACGCACCTTTGCGAAAGATTTGACTGAGCGTGGGGATATTGAGGCGGCGATTGCGCTGTTGGGAGAGTCAGTGGGACGCCGCCTGCGCCGTCAGGGGCTGACGGGTGCCACGGTAACGCTCAAGCTTAAGTATTCGTATGGCAGCGGGCGTACGGCACAGCGCCGGCTGCCTCATCCGACCGACGATGAGAACATCTTCGTGGCGGTTGCACTCGAACTGCTCGACAACATCTGGCAGGATGGCATGCATGTTCGCTTAGCGGGCATCGGCATGAGCGACTTCGACCACCAAGGCGGCATCCAGACTGACCTGTTCTGCGAGATCGATGACCGCGGAGCCCAATCCAGCGACCGCCGCGACCTCTCCGTCGCCATCGACGCCGTCCGAGACAAATTCGGCGACACCGCCCTTTCCTTCGGCCGCCAATCCCGCTTCAACGATTAACCGCCTTTGGGCAAAAAGAAAGCCGGGCAGGTGCGGAAACCGCACCTGCCCGGCGATATGCGTGAGGGTAGCTAAACCCCGTCTCAAATGAGCTACTAGAGGAGGTTGAGGGGGAGCTGGGGGGCGTCACCCCAGAGCTTTTCGAGACGGTAGAAGTCGCGCGCCTCGGGAGTGAAGACGTGGACGACAACCGAACCGTAGTCCATGAGCATCCAGGTCTTCTGCTCGCGGCCCTCGATGGAGAACGGATGCTCGCCGCAAGCCTCGGCGACCTTCTCCTCGATCTCGTCGACGATCGAATCGACCTGGCGGTTGTTGGTACCGGTGGCGAGCACAAAGTAGTCGCACACATCGGAAAGCTCGGTCAGGTCGAGCACCTGAACGTCCTCGCCCTTCTTGTCGTAGGCGGCCTGCGCGGCGGCGCGGGCGACATCCTCGGCGGCGACACCGCTCGCGGACAGCGAGGCGGCAGTGCGGTCGGACGTGGCGGCGAAGCTCTTGTGCTCCACACCTTCAAGAATCTGCTCGTCGGTCATGGTCTCGTCGGCCATGGAATACCTCTTTCTAGTCAGCCCGAGCTAGCGCAGCTGGGCGTAATGGTTGTAAATCGAAATAGCCGTGGGATAAAGATAGCGCCCGGACTGGATCACATAGACCAGACCCTGCGCAAAACAGGAGAAGAACAACTCGTCGAGTGAGGACTTCCCCACCATCTTGCGCAGCGCATGGGCATAATCGCCGTGGCGGTTGGGTTCGATGGCATCGGCCACAAAGACCACCATATCGAGCGGCGTCATGTCGCAGTCACCCACGGTGTGACGGTCGACAGCCTGGAAAACGGCCGGCGACAGTTCGGGAAAAAGCTGCGGAAGTTCATAGGCGGCAACAGGGCCATGCAAAAGCGGCGTCGCGGCGGAAGGAGAGCCGGCAATCTTAATGCCGTAATGCAGAGCGCGCGTGACCAGCTCGTCGTCGGAGAGCACTTTGTCCCAGTCATGGATCAGGCCGGCGGCAGCGGCATCAAAGCGGTCAACGCCGTAGACCTCGGCCAGATGAAGTGCGGTCTCGGCAACACCCAGCGAATGCACATAGCGCTTGCGCTTATCCTTCATGCGAACATCGAGCAGCTCTTGAATGCGCTTGAGCAGCGCGCGCTCATCGCCCTCAAACTGATCCTCTACCGACAACGTAGACCCCCATCACTCAAAATCTTCTTGGCCCAAATCGGCATATAGCCTGCGTTTGCGAATGTAGCCGAGCACGGACTCGCTCGTAAGATAGCGCACGCTCATACCGCGGGCAACACGCTTGCGAATGTTCGTCGAGCTGATCGCCAGCGCCGGAATCTGAATATAGCGCACGTCGAACGGCAGCCCCGACTCTTTGATTCGGGCACGCGCCGTATCGATATCAAAGCCCGGTCGCGTCGCCGCAATAAAGGTAGCAAGCTCAGCGATTCGTTCGGCATCATGCCAAGTCACAATATCGATAATCGCGTCGGCGCCCGTAATAAAGTAGAGCTTTACCTGCGACGGGTAAAAGTCGCGAAGGGCATGAAGCGTATCGGCCGTATAGGTTACACCCGGACGGTCGATCTCGAACCGGCTCGCCAAAAAGGCCGGGTTCGCGGCGGTGGCGAGGACCGTCATGGCATAACGGTCCTCGGCAGGCGTCACCGGCTTGTCAAGCTTAAAGGCAGGAGAGCCCGCCGGCATAAAGAGCACAGCGTCCAAGTCGAGCGACTCGCGCGCCTGCTCGGCGGTCACCAGGTGCCCGTAATGGATGGGATCAAAGGTGCCACCCATAATGCCGAGCCTAAACTCCTGCCCGTCCTCTAGAGGAAGCTCGGGCAGACCGATTCCACCGCGCAGCGACATGGCTTACTCGCCCTCCGAGGTCTCGGCATCGCCCGCGGCATCCGCCGCATCGACAACCTCGACTCCCTCATCCGCAGCATCGGCCACGTCAATGGCTTCAACGGCAACGTCCTCGCCAGCATCCTCGAGCTCCTCGTACTCCGAGAAGTCCTCGGCGCCCTCAAAGTCAAAGGCGCGCTGGCAAATGCGGACCTCGTCGCCCGCACGGCAACCGGCCTTCTCGAGCGCGTCGTCAACACCCATACGCGCAAACTTATGCTGCAGGTAAATGACGGCTTCCTCGTTTTCCCAGTCGGTCTGGATGACCATGCGCTCGATGGCACGACCGACCACGCGGAAGGCACCGGGCTCTTCCTGAACAATGCGGAAACGCTTCTCACGCTGCAGGCGACGGCGCTCCCACTCATCGTCGCGCAGAACGACCGGCTCATCCGAGACAGCCAACTCGGCGCGCAGCTTAGCCACCTGCTCGCCCACGGCAAGCATCAGCGTGTTGAGGCCGGCGCCCGTCACGGCAGACACGGCAAAGAACATATGTCCATCGTCGAGCGCTGCGCGCTTGAGGTCGGCAATCTTGTCGGCCGTGCCCGGCGCATCGCACTTGTTGGCAACGACGATCTGCGGACGCTCCGAAAGCTCGGCGCCATACTGCTCGAGCTCGCGGTTGATGATGTGGTAATCCTCGACCGGATCGCGATCCTCAAAACCACCCGTCATGTCGACGACGTGCATGATCAGGGCCGTACGCTCAATGTGGCGCAGGAACTGGTGACCCAGGCCCTTACCCTCGCTCGCGCCTTCGATAAGACCGGGGACGTCGGCAACGACGTAAGAATATTCACCGGCACGCACCATGCCGAGGTTCGGCACGAGCGTGGTAAACGGGTAGTCAGCAATCTTGGGACGGGCGGCACTCATGCGCGCGATGAGCGATGACTTACCCACGGAGGGAAAGCCCACGAGCGCGGCATCGGCCATAAGCTTCATCTCGAGCTCGATCCAGTGCTCCTCGGCCGGTTCGCCCAACTGGGCAAAGGCCGGAGCGCGACGCACCGACGTCACAAAGTGCGTGTTGCCCAGACCGCCGGCACCGCCGGGCGCCACGACGACGCGCTCGCCGTCGTGCACCAGGTCGGCAATCTCGAACATCGGGGTCTGCGTCTCGGGATCGAGCTCGCGCACCACGGTACCCATAGGGACCTTGAGAATCAAGTCCTCGCCGCTCTTGCCGTTACGACGGGCACCCTGCCCGTGCGTGCCGCGCTCGGCGCGAAAGTGATGCTTAAAGCGGTAATCGATCAGCGAAGACAGCTGAGCATCGGCCTGGATGACGACATTGCCGCCACGACCGCCGTCGCCGCCATCGGGGCCGCCCTTGGGGACAAATGCCTCGCGCCTAAACGACATGCATCCGGCTCCGCCGTCGCCGCCGCACACGTTAATGCGGCTGATATCGGTGAACTGTGACAACAGAATCGCCTCCTACAAAAAAGAGGGAGACCCTTGAATCCTAAAACTCAAGTGCCTCCCACATATGTGCTCTATGAAGGGTGAATTACGCGTTCGCGAGCGGGCGTACGCTGACCCTGTGCTTGATACCCTTGTGGAACTCAACGGTACCGTCGACCAGCGCGAACAGCGTGTCGTCCTTACCACGGCCAACGTTCTCACCCGGGTGGATGTGCGTGCCGTGCTGACGGACGAGAATCGTGCCCGTGGTTACCGTCTGGCCGGCATAGCGCTTCGTGCCAAGGCGCTGACCGCGGGAGTCACGGCCATTACGGGAGGAACCGAGTCCTTTTTTGTGTGCCATTGTGTATACCTACTCTTTCGTTACGAGTGTAATCTACTCGGCGACGGGAGCCTCGGCAACAGCCTCAGCCTCTGCCTTGACAGCCTTCTTGGCGCGGGAGGTAGCCTGAACCTTCACGATCTTCAGCTTGGTAAGCTGCTGACGGTGACCCTTCAGACGACGATAGCGCTTGCGCTTGTGGAACTTGAAGACCAGCTGCTTCTCGCCCTTGAACTGCTCAACGATCTGAGCGGTAACCTTGGCCTTGGCCAGCTTGTCGGGATCGGTGACGATCTTCTTACCATCGTTGAGGAAGATAACCGGCAGGGTGACCTTGTCGCCCTCATTGCCCTCGATCTTCTCGACGGTGATGACATCGTCGGTGGCGACCTTGTACTGCTTGCCGCCCGTGTTAACGATTGCGTACATGTTTACTTGCCCTTCATGCATCAGTTAGTGCAACAGCCGAATATAGTAGCAGGCGAAAATACCCCCGTCAACGAGTATGTGGAGCAAATCCACAAGTTCGCACAGGTATGGGGCTGACGAGTCGGCCCTCGTCGTCCTCGCATGCTTGATTCTGACGCTCGACATCGTAGGAGCAGATGGTCACGAGGTCTTGCATACCGGTGGAAACAATAGGTGCATCCACGCCCGGGGTCAAGCCCTGCAACAAAACATCAGCAGCAGAAAGCAAAATTTCCGGACGCATGGAGCCCTCGTTGTCGGCATGGGTGTCGAGCATGAGCACCAAATGGTCCGGGCGCTCCCCCGCCGTGAGCTCATAGCCCACGAGCGTGTGATCCAAATCCAAGCGCTTGCTCTTTTTGCCGCGCGCGTAGTCGATGCCGTGGCCCGCGCGCAGCGTGTCGATCGCACGACGCACCTCGTCGGCGCTTACGGGCGCCTCGGGATCCAAGTGCAGGTCGATGCGATACGACAGGCGCGTGAGCTGCGCCGTCAACGCCGGCGTGCGCACGTCGATGTACGCCGCCTCGATGGGCGCCAGATCGGCCGGAGACGCCGCAGCCAGGCGCCCAAACGCCTCGTCGAGCGCCACGAACTCGGTCATAAACAGGTCATACCACTCGCAGGTCGACGACGTACCCACCGGCAGCGCCGAAGAGAAGCCCACGCGCATGTGCGGAGAGAAGCCCTGCGTGACGGCATAGGGAAGTCCCGCACGGCGCACGATGCGCTCAATGGTATGGATTACTTCGAGATGGCCCAGGTACTTAAGGCGATCGCGCTTGCCATAGCGAACACGAAGTCTAAAGAGCGAGGGGTTGTCGGTCAGGCGCTCACTCATGCGCGATCACCCATCAATACATTCTTGGCGTGGAGCGTGGGGCAGATCCCGCAGCCGGTGCACGACGTGCGGGTACAGTCGGGAGTCGTGACGCCCTCGAGCGAGCGACGGTACTCGCGCTCGAGGAAGCCGCGCGTGCAGCCGGGGCTCACGTGCTCCCACGGCAGGCGCCAGTCCAACTCGTAGGGCAGGTGCACGAGCTCATTGAGGTCGATGCCGTTTTTGGCAGCAGCTTCCTTCCAGTTATCGAGCGAGAAATGCTCTACCCAGGCGTCAAAGCGAGAGCCCGAGCGCCAAGCATCGATGATGACGGGCGTCATGTCACGACCGGCGCGGGAAAGCGCGGCCTCGATGAGCGAGGTCTCGGCATCGTGGTAATGCACGCGGACGGCACGGTTGCGAACGCTCGTGATAAGCAGCTTCTGGCGACGCTTGACGTCGTCGTAGTCGAGCTGCGGGCACCACTGGAACGGCGTGGCAGCCTTGGGGATAAAGACCGAAACCGAGATCGACACCGAAATCGAGCCGCGACGAGCCTTGGGCACCACGGAACGACCGAGCTCCAGCACGTGATCGGCCAGATTGGCGATGGCCACGATGTCCTCATCGCGCTCGCCGGGAAGGCCCATCATAAAGTAGAGCTTCATGCGGTTCCAACCGGCCTCGAAGGCCGCCTTGGCCGCACGGTCCAGGTCCTCCTCGGTCACGTTCTTGTTAATGATGTCGCGCATGCGCTGGCTGCCGGCCTCGGGCGCGAACGTTAGTCCGCCCTTCTTTTCGCCGGCGACCGACTCGGCCATATCCACGCCAAACGAATCCAGGCGCTGCGACGGAATAGACACGCGAATACCCGTATCCTCCAGGCGACGGTTGAGCCTGCCGAGCACGTCGCGAATGCAGGAGTGGTCGGTCGTGGAGAGCGAGGTCAGCGACACCTCGTCATAGCCAGTCTTTTCCAGGCCCTGAATCACCGACGAGACGATCTGGTCGGCCGAGCGCTCGCGCACCGGGCGATACGTCATGCCGGCCTGGCAAAAACGACAGCCGCGGGCGCAGCCGCGCAGGATCTCGATAGACAGGCGGTCGTGAACCAGCTGCGCATAGGGCACGCACGACTGCGACAGCGGATTCGTGGCGCCGAAATCCTCGACGACGCGCTTGTAGACCACGGTCGGCGCATCCTTGCCCTCACGTGGCACGGTGTAGCCATGCGGCGAGCAGGGCTCGTCATGACGAACCTCATAGAGCGACGGCACGTAGTTGCCGGCAATGGATGCAAGCTGCTCGACAATCTGCGCGCGCGGGACCCCTTCGTCACGCAGGCGGCGATGCAGCTGGCAGGTCTCGAGCAGCGATTCCTCGCCCTCACCGATGAGGATGGCATCGAAGAAGGCCGCGTACGGCTCGGGGTTGTACACCGAGGGACCGCCGGCGATGATAATGGGGTCGTCCTCGGTGCGGTCGGCCGCTAACAGCGGAACGCCAGCGAGGTCGAGTGCCTCGAGGAAGTTCGTCACCGCCATCTCGTGCGGCACATGCAGACCGACGATATCAAACGAAGCGACCGGCGCTGCACCCTCGAGCGATAGCAGCGGAATACCCGCCTCGCGCATGGCGTCGCCCATATCGGGCCACGGCACATAGCCGCGCTCGCAGGAGATGCCCTCGGCCTGGTTAAGGATGTTGTAGAGGATGGCGATGCCCTGGTTGGGCAGACCAACCTCGTACACATCCGGGTAGATCAGGCAGCAACGGTAGTCGGCATCGGCCTTGGAAAGCGTGCCCCACTCGTGATCGATATAGCGGCTCGGCTTCTCGACCTTGGCGAGCAACGGCTCAATTAAATGAAAACAATCTTGGTACGGAACGCGCAACGGAAAACCCCTAAGCAGCGAGATCTGATGCGTCCTGGTAGGACGCCATAGGACGGGTAGCGCCCGCGACCGTGGTCACAAGATCGCGAACGCGGGAAAACGTGGCAGTGACCACCTCATTGGCACGGCTGTAGTCGACATCGCGCTCGTAGAGCGAAACGAGCGCACGGCCCATGCCATAGGTGCCCGCGGCAGCAGTGAGCGCCTTGACGGCAAACCCAATATGCGGCGTCTGCTTGACGAGCGCGCGGGTGACCGCGCGGATCACAAGACCGCCGGCAAGCACGCCCGCGACCTCGTAGCCACGCTCGGGTTTAATGCCGCGTCCAAAGACGGCAGCGAGCTCAAAGAGCATGCCCACCTGCGCCAGCGCCATAACGGGATAATCGGCGCCCGGCAAAAACACCAGTGCACCGGTCGCCATATTGGTGAGCGCGCACGAGGTGATGATACGGTTGGCCGCCGCGATGCGCATGAAGGCAAAGTTCGCCGCAAAAGCCGTTTCCTTGTCGGTGCGATCGAGAATCCAGCGGGCAAGCGTCTCGAGCAGATACGTCTTATCGATTGCCGCTACCACGCCGAGCATGGGCGTGGACTCCTCGATAAACGGCACCTCCACAGCAGACTCGGCAAGCACGCACACGGGCGCGCCGGCGATCACGAGCTCCTGCACGGCACTCTCCAAGCGGTCGGAACCACACGAGAGCACCAGCACCACATCGGTATCGGTCTTTGGAGCAATTCGCTCCTCCCCCAGACGCTCGACGCGCACAATGCCCGAGGTCGTCTGCGGCACAAAGGCGTCACGCACCGTCTCGGCCAGAAAGCGCGAGGCGGACGAATCCAGATAGACCGAGACGCGCACCGGCGTATCGGAATCCTTCTTAACGGACGCGCCCATCTTAAAAGCGCGGGTCAGCTTATCTACGGGAATTTTCATAGCAAACCCCTCCAGCGGTTACGCGGCGCCCGAACGATGCCGCCATATGGATTGTACGATACCCACCGTCAGCAGCTGAATCATCATCGAAGACGAACCGAAGCTAATAAACGGTAGCGGAATACCGGTAATCGGCATCATGCCGATGCACATGCCGATGTTTTCGAAAGTCTGGAACGCCCACATGCCAACGATGCCCACACACGAAAGACGCAAAAACAGCGACTCGCACTTAAAGGCGACGCGAATCGTCGAAAAGATCAGCAGCACGTAGAGGCACAGGAGCAAAAAGGAACCGCAAAAGCCAAAGGTCTCGGACAGGAAGGCGAAGACGAAGTCGGTGTGGAACTCAGGCAGAAAGCCGCCGGCCGACTGCGTCGCATGCCCCAGGCCCTTACCAAAGAAGCCGCCCGAGCCAACGGCGATAAGCGACTGCTGCAGGTTGTAGGCATCGTCCGAATCGGCATTATCGGGGTCGATAAAGACCGTCAGACGGTTCATCTGATACTGCTTGATGAGCACATCGTGGCCGAGCAACGAATCAAAGACCGAATCAAGCGCCAGGACGAGGGCCACCAGGCCCACGAGCAGGGCCAGGGTCGACAGCACCCATTCGCGGCGTGCACCGCTCATGCAGATGACGATGGCGCCCGAAACCAGCACGACCAGGCCCGAGCCCAGGTCACCCATGGCAACGACGGCCAAAAACGGAATGGACAGCATGCCGCAGAGCTTGACGTAGTCGCGAACGGTATCGATGCGACCGTTATACTGCGAGCCAAGCGTAGCAATAAAGAAGATGGTGATGAGCTTGGCAAGCTCAACCGGCTGGAACGTCAAGCCGATACCGGGAATCTTGATCCAGCCCGTCATGCCCAGACCGCCCGTATAGGACAGACCCGGAATCTTGGGCGAGAAGATCACGATCAGGTCGATGACGAGCAACGCCGTCGAGAAATTGGAAATACCGCGCAGGTCGGTTCGCCAGACGAGCACCGCCAGCACCGCTCCGATGCCAATTCCCAGCAAATGGCGCGAGAACGAAGCATCGGCCTTAAACTGCGAAGCCGACCAGATAATGATGGCACCGTAGGCGACGAGCGCCACAGTAGCCACGAGCACACCGATATGCACCTTTTGGCGAAACGTGCCGCGCGAGGCCGAAAGTTGCTTGTTGACGCGGTCCAGGCTGCTGCGAGAGCCGGTCTTGGTTGAACGGAACAGATCCGCCGGAGAAAAATCCATCGCAACCTCCTATCGAACCGAAGAATCGCCCGAGGCCGAAGAGGTATCGGGCTCGTCATAAATCACGCCGAGCACGTCGCGCACGACATGCATCGCGGTATCTGAGCCACCGCCGCCCTGCTCCAGGACGGTAGCGATGACATACTTGGGATCATCGGCCGGTGCATAGGCGCAGAACCACGCGTATTCGTCCTCGCCACTTTTCTCGCCCGTGCCCGACTTGCCGTATACCTGCGGCGTCAGGGTGCCAAAGTGCGCCGCCAGGGACGTCGATGCCGTGTAAATCACGTCGTGCATGCCGTTGCGAACAAGAGCCAAATCCGAATCGCTGTTGATCTTGGCCTCCAGGCGCTTCTTCTTGCCCTTGCCATTGTACTTATAGGCATCGCCGTCGCCATCGCGCGACACGGCAGACAAAAATACGTGAGGCACGTACTGTTTGCCGCCGTTGGCAAGACCCATATAGGCGCACGCCATCTGCAGGGGCGTCACCAGGATGTCGCCCTGGCCGATAGCAATGTTGGTCATATCGCCGGCATTCCACTTGCGGTCCTCGGCAGAGGCGTCGGTGAAGTATGACTCTTTCCACTCGGCATCGGGAATACGACCCGCGCCCTCACTCGGCAGATCGATACCGCAGGTCTTGCCTAGGCCCCAGCGACGAAAGACCTCCTGCAGGCCCTCGGGATGTTGCTCGTCATAAAAGAACGCCTTACCCATGTCGTAGAAGACGGGGTCGCACGAGTTGGCGATACCCGACTGCAGCGTCATGGTGCCGTGGCCAGACGTCAGCCAGCAGCGCTTGCCCCAAGCCTTGCCCAGACCCGTCCAATAACCCGTGCAGTTGGTTGTCTGCGTTGAAGTGTAGGTTCCAAACTCAAGACCGGCCAGTGCCGAGAGCGGCTTGATGGTCGAGGCCGACATGTACTGTCCGCTAATGGCGCGGTTGAGCAGCGGGTGCGAACCCTTGTCATCATTGAGCTCGGTCCACACGTCATTTGAGACGCCGCCGATAAAGACGGACGGATCGAACTTGGGCTGGCTCGCCATGCCCAGGATCTCGCCATTGTTGGGATCGAGACACACCACAGCGCCGTTGCCGGCATTGCTGTAGCCAGTGGTCTTGGCAAGCTCGATAGCGCTCGCCAGCGCCGTCTCACAGGCCTGTTGGATCTTAAGGTCGAGCGTGAGCTTAATGTCGGAGCCGGCCTTCGCGGGCACGGCGCCGGCCTGACCGGTCACATTGCCCGAGGCATCGACCTTGACGGTCTGCTCGCCACGAATACCCTGCAGCAGGTTTTCGTAGTAGCTCTCAACGCCCGCCTGGCCCACGATATCGCCCGACTGGTACGTAATCTTGCCAGCAGAAGCATCATCATCGCCAGAGGTTTTCTTATTCTGGGCCTCGAGCTGCTCGGAGGTAATGGTGCCGGTATAGCCCAAGATATGGCATGCCGTCTCGCCGTATGGATACTGGCGCTCGGTACGCTCGGCAATCTTGACGCCCGGGAACTCGCCGGCGTGTTCCTTGATATAGGCAACCGTGGAGCGACGGACGTCCGTCGCGATGGTATGCAGGCTCTGAGCGCCCTCTGTATTGTCCTGAATATTGCGAAGGACCGCCACATAAGGCATTCCAAGCACGTTGGCAAGATGGCGAACCAGAACCTCATCCTCGGCAAGGTCGCGGTAGGCCACGACAGCAAGTGAGGGACGGTTCTGGACAAGCGCCACGCCATTGCGGTCGAGGATGCGGCCGCGCACAGCGGGTGTGGTAACGGTGCGAGTCTGATTACTATTGGCCTGCTTCTCGTAATAGTCCGACGAGACCATCTGCATGCCCCACAGCTTGACGGCAAGTGCCGCAAACATCGCGCCCACACCCGTGGTGAGGATGGAAAAGCGGCCCTTAAAGGCGGTCGCCGCGGTATTGCCCTCGCCCTCGGTGGCGCGCGGGGCCGTTCCATGCTGTGTATCGTAGGTAAAACGGGAATCGCCTCGACGCATGATGACCAGCGCGACCACGATGGCCACAACCAGCACGATACCGGCGATAATAACCGTCATCTGGGAAGACATCTACGGGCCTCCCCTATTTGAGCTTGCGGGTCTTGGGCTTAAAGCGCATACCCGTCTGGCGTCCGCCACGTGCGGAGAATCCATAGCCGGACTGCGGCACGACGCCGGACATCAAAAACGGAATGGCAACCAGACCCGTCAGGATCGAGGACGGCAGCGCATGGCCGAAGATCGCCACGACAAAGCTCGTCTCCAAACCCATAAACAGCAAGATGATGCTGTAGATCACATTAATGACGAGCGCAAAGGCGCCCACGGTGACGCCGCGCGCACTCGGGGTACCGCCCGTCTGACCGACGGCGCTGTGCACCAGGGCAAAAGAACCCACGGTCAGCAGGAGCGACATAACGCCCACCGGCACGGCAGCGGACAGGTCATAAAACAAGCCGCTGCAAAAACCGCACACGACGGCACGGGTCGGGTCGCCCGAGAACACGCTTAGGCACACCAGGATAATCATGAAGTTGACGCGACCTCCCGCAATGGAGATCTGCGGTGCCAGGCCTGCCTGCAGCAGCACACACACAATGGCGGCGATTACAAACGTGCGGGAGCTCATCCCCTGCTCGTGTAGATCCATGGACATGCCCCCTATTCGCTCGAGCCAGAATCGGTCGTCTCGGACGTGTCGGAACTGTCATCCGAGCTCTCGTCCTTCGTCTTGGTCGCAGCATCGCGCGACGTTCCCTGCAGCGTGCTGTTGGCCGTGCTCACGTCCTCATCCGAGGCCGACTGTTCGTCGGTCAGCGAGGTGATGACCAGCACTTCCTCGTTGTTCTCGGCCGTGGTCTGAGCGCGCACCACAATGGTGTAGTACACGTCGTTTGCCGATTTCTCAACCGACGAGACGGTGCCAAGCGGAAGGCCCTTGGGGAACACGCCACCGATGCCAGAGGTCACGATGATATCGCCAACCTTAACATCGGAGTCGACGCTCACGTACTCAAGACGCAGCGTGCCGTCAGCCTGACCCTGCAGCATACCCTGGGCGCGCGTGTCCTGCACCATGGCGGACACGCCCGAGTTCTCGTCGCCAATCAGGCGCACGGTAGAGGTCTTGGCCGATACCTCGATAATCTGGCCGATAACACCGGCAGAACTCGTCACGGGCATGTTGATGGTAAGGCCGTCGGCAGAGCCCTTGTCGATGGTAACGGTCGAGGTCCAGGCATCGCCGGAGGCACCAACGATACGAGCTGCGGTCGATTTGAGGTTGTAGGTCGATTGCAGCCCGACCAGGCCCTCCAGGCGCTCGGCAGTCTTTTGAGCCTCAGAAAGCTCGGCGACCTTAGAGGTCAGCTCCTCATTTTGCTTCTTGAGCTCGTCGAGCGTGTCCTGCGACGCCGTTAGGTTAGAGAACACGTTGCCAATCGCATTGAAGGGAGCCGCCACAGCCGAGCCCACAAAGCGCACCGGAGAGGTAATCGTCGTTACGCCCGAACGCACGGCATGAATCGGCCCTGCCTCGCCCTCGCGGATGTAAAACGTGAGCAGCAACACCGAAATCAGGCTGAAAACAATCAACGGGCGCATACCCGTTGATTGTCGCTTGGTATTCAGATTTGTGGAGAAACCCGAAGATCGTGCCAAATGGAATCCACCTTTTGGAAATTAAGCATTGGTCTGGACGAAGCCGCCATCAAACGCATTGGCCTCGAGCACGCGGGCACAGCCGTTAACGACGTTATCGAGCGCCGTGGGGCTGACGTTGACCGAAACACCGGTCTCATCGCGCAGGCGCACGTCGAGACCGCGCAGCAGCGCGCCGCCACCAGTCAGCAAAATGCCGTAGTACATAAGGTCCGAGGCAAGATCGGGAGGCGTAGCGTCGAGTGCGTCCTTGACGGCCTTGGCCATCTCGTCGAGCGGCTTGTTGAGCGCGCGACGAATCTCCTCGCTCTCGATGCGCACGGTCTTGGGCAGACCGGTGATCACGTCGCGGCCGTTGACCTCGACGTCGAGCTCGTCCTTGAGCGGCACGGCGGAACCGACCTTGATCTTGATGTCCTCTGCCGTACGCTCGCCGATGGCAAGGTTGTAGGCATCGCGAACGTGCGTGAGGATGGCCTGATCGAACTCGTCGCCGGCAATACGGATGGACTGCGAGACGACGATGCCGCCCATAGCGATAACGGCAACCTCGGTGGTACCGCCACCGATGTCGATGACCATGGAGCCGGTGGGCTCCTCGACAGGCAGGTCGGCGCCGATAGCAGCAGCCATGGGCTCCTCGATCAGGTAGGCCTGGCGAGCGCCGGCCTGGATCGTAGCCTCAAAGACGGCACGCTTCTCGACCGACGTGACGCCGGAGGGAACGCAAACGACAACGCGCGGACGCGGGGTCCACGGATAGCGCTTCTCGGAAGCCTTGTCGATAAAGTAGCGAAGCATGGCCTCGGTAACATCGAAGTCGGCGATGACGCCGTCCTTCAGGGGACGAACGGCCACGATGTTGCCGGGCGTACGGCCGAGCATGCGCTTTGCCTCGATACCGACCGCCAGGATGCGCTCGTCGTTCTTGTCGATGGCGACAACAGAGGGCTCGCGAATGACAATGCCCTTGCCGCGCACGGAGACAAGCGTATTTGCGGTGCCGAGGTCGATGGCAAGATCGCCCGCATAGCTACCGAAGAACATATCCATCAAAGAAAACAACGCAACTCCTGATGTGTTGGATGATTGCTGGAAAACTACTAGCTCATGATACTAGCGCAAGCCCGGCACCTCACTTGCGGTGAAGCGCCGGGCAAAGCTAAATCCCATAAGGTCACTACTGGTTGTCAGCAGCCGAGAAATCCATATCGAGCGAGGAAACGGCCCAGCCGATATGATTGTCGGAGCGCACGAATTTGACGGTGTACTCCTGCTCGCCGCCCTTGGACAGCGAAGCCTTGACCTTGGCAGTCGTCTCGGTCATGGACTGATCCATGCCCTCGACGGACACGGTGGCGCCCTGCGGAATCGAGGAGATGATCATCGACTTGGCGTCCTCGGACAGGCTCGAGGCCAGGCAAGACTCGGCCTTTGCGGTGTCACCGTCGCCGGCAGCCTGGAACAGATCGGTGATAACCGACTCCTGCGAGGGGAAGCCAAAGCCGCGCGTGTAGGCAAAGCCCAGACCGCCCGCAGCAATCAAAATGAGCAGAAGCAGCACGATGAAGACTTTGAGACCCGTGTGGCGATGGCGACGACGGACCTTGGCCTGCTTACGATCCTGACGGTCCTGCTGGACCATCTCGGACTCTGACAGTGTAAAGAAGCCGGTGTCCGAGGGATCGGGCATAAACTGACCGGTCGCGCCCGTAGGATCGAGCGGATCGACGGCAGGAGCGTCCATCGCAGGCGCCGGAGCCGTGGCCATAGCCGTCTGGGCAGACAGCGCAGCAAGCGAATCGTGCACGCGGGCAAGCTCATCGGCCTGCTCGGAGGTAAGCTGGTAGATGCCATCGGCAGTAGCGGCGTTAAAGGCGTCGAGTGCGTCGGAGGGACGGCCGGCGGCAGAAAGCGCCTGACCCATGCCGGCGTTGAGCGCGCGCGTGTCGTCACGGGGACCGGCAAAGTCGATAGCCGTACGGTAGGTCTCCACGGCATCCGCCGGACGGCCGAGCTTAATGAAGCAACGACCGAGCTCGCCGAGTGCGGCGGCAGGAGCCGGATTGGCGCCGTCGATGGCAGCCTGACGGAAGGCAGTACCTGCGTTGGCATAATCGCCCGACTGGAACAGCGCATTGCCCAGGCCCAGATAGGCCTTGAACGGCGTGGCATAGGAAGCATCCTGCGTAGCAGCAGAGAACGCCTGGGCGGCCGTCGTGTAGTCGCCCACGGCGGCGAGCGCCTTGCCGCGGTTGGTGAGCAGCGCGCCGCGCTTGCCGTAGGTGCCGTCGTTGAGGGCGGCAGCATAAGCCTCGGCGGCCTCGGCATACATGCCCAGGTGCATCAAGGCGTTGCCACGAAGGTGATCGGCCTCGCCCATAATCTCATCGGGAGTCTTTGCCGCCCCAAGCATCTGGGCTGCAGCGGAAAAATCACCCGCGCGGTAAGCGGCGCGGCCCTGTTGGATCAGCTGGCTATTCAAGGAAGTCCCCTTTACTCGTGAACGATCTCGACATGGACGATCTCGTCGCCGGCACGCAGCTGCGAAATCACATCGAGACCCTCGACCGTGGTACCAAAGACGGTGTAACCGGAATCGAGGTTATGCTGGGCGCCCAGGCAGAAGTAGAACTGCGAACCCGCGGAATCGGGGTCCATGGAGCGTGCCATGGCAAGGGCACCATCGACATGGCTGTTGCGCGGATTGGTGGCAAACTCGCCCTTGATGCAGTAGCCGGGGCCACCGGTACCGGGCATGCCGTCGGGGCCCTCAAGACCAGCGGCGACGTCGGCGCCGGACATATCGCGGGTATTGGGGTCGCCGCCCTGAATGACAAAGCCGGGCACATAGCGATGGAACTTAAGTCCATCATAGAAACCCATCGTGGAAAGCTCGCAGAAGTTCGCGACATGAATGGGAGCGCCCTCGCCGTCAAACTTGACCTTGATGGTACCCTTCGACGTCTCGATTACGGCGCACTCGTCGCCGGCAAGCTGATACTCGGGCGTGTAGAGCTCTTTCTTAAAACCAAACATGTGGTTCCTTCCTCGTGCGTTTAAAGCATATTTGTACGAATTGTAGCAATAAGCACGGGCTTACATCAATTGCGCACGTAGGTTATGCCGACTATGGCGAACTAATTTTAGGAATGCTGCTGCGGCTTCCAAGAACCCACATTGGCGTCGTACTGGTTCAGCGCGCTGTTGCCGCCCTGCGCGATGGGCGCCAGGATCTCGCTTTGGTGGGAACTCATCGACTCGCCATCGGGAATGGCCAGCGAGATATCCCAGCTCTGGCAGATCACGTCGACACGCTCGTACATCCACTCGGCAAGCTGCTTTAAGTGGGCGATGTCGTCCGCATAGACCGTATCGTCCTGATACTTAAGGTTGTTAAGCTCATCTTGCGTCTTTTTGATCTGGTCGCGCAGGGCGTAGGCACTCTGCGACAACTCCTGACGGGTGGACAGCGGCGTTCGGAGATAGCCGTTGTTAAAGGAATCGATGACCTCGCCGATCTGATCCTCGTCACCGTAGGACACGATAGTCTGATACAGACCGTCGAGCCTGGTATAGAGCTGATCATCGGTGAGCACGGTTTCCTCCTGGACCACCTCGGCAGCATCGTCCTGCTTGGTATCGTCCTCAGTCGCCTCGCCCTTTTGGCGCGTAGGGAAGGTCGTCTGCGCGGCCTGGCCAAACTGGTCATAGAAGCCAGGCATGACACCCATGGGATCGGCCGTCACGAACCAATAGGCACCGCCGCAAACGACGGCAAGGACCGCGATGACGATGAGCGGCTTGGGGATATGACGCTTGTGCTTGTGATAGGCGTCCTCGTCGGGATGCACCTTGCGCTTGGGTTTTTGAGCATCGTCATGCAGGGAAACGGGCGTGGGAATATCGACCTTGGGGATACCGAAATCCTTATCGAAAGCCGGCAACACGCAGGTCTCGTTAGGATCGGCGGCGTCCGAAAGCACCGCGGCTGCCGAGGCGGGCGCATGCGGCACCTCGGTATCGATCTGCTCTTGCGTTAGGCGCGGAAAGCCCGCCGTGCGGCCCGCTGCCAGGTCGGATGCGGCCGCGTCCTCGGAGAGGATACCCGGAGCGGGGCGTCCGCATTTGGGGCACGTACGATCATGCGGAGAAAGACGGGCACCGCAGCCCTCGCAGAACACGAACTCGGTGTGCTCGGGACCATCGCCCGGACCCACATAGGCGTTGCAGTAGGGGCAGAACGAGGCGCCGTCCTCGATAGTCTTAAGGCAATGCGGGCAGATCACGGCATCCTCTTTTCGAAGCAATTCAAACAATCGAGGTTAGAGCATAACATCGCCACGGCCCCACAGGAACAAGGCACCAATTCAACATCGCCAGGGCGCGTAGCTACTTCTTCTTTTTGCTTGGCATCGAGACTTTGATGCCTTGGGCGGACTCGGTCACACGAGAGCGCTTAGCTCCGGTACTCTTCTTTTTCTTGGGCTGGGCCTGGGCCACGCCCTCGAGTGCGCGGGCCTCGGCCTCGCGAGCGGTGCGATCTTCGCGGCGCTGCGCCATGTCGGCGGCGACGCGCTTGGCAAAACGTTCGGCCGTCGAGCCCGTCGAGCTCACCTTGCCGCCACCGCGACCCAGGCGGACGCGCACACCGCGGCCAAAACCAGTTGCGGCATGACGACGACGCGGCTTGAGCGAATCCATCATCGTGGCGAGCTTAAAGAACACCGAGAAGGTAAAGACCACGATAACAGCCAAGATAACCATCTGGCCCATCGACAGGTTGGCAATAGACAGCAGCTCCGGGAATCCGATAACGCCCACCAGGATGCCGGCGACTACAAACACAAAGAGCACCACACGTAAGGGCGTGAGAGGCTGCGAGATGCGCCAGATTAGGCTGACGCTCGCCGCGCACGACGTAAGCAGGCACATCGTAGACAGCGTGAGCTGGCTAAAGCCAAACACGCGCGCCACAAAGATGTCGAGCGCCGCAGCCAAAATGACCGCAATCGACGCCGGCAGTGCACGCTTGAGTACGTCGCTCAAAAACGCACCCTTCACACGAGCATTGTTGGGCTCCAGGCCCAACACAAAGCCCGGCGCGCCGATGCAGAAGAAGTTAATGAGCGTCATCTGGATGGGCTCGAAGGGGTACGGCGGCAGCGCGATACACAGCGCCGCCAGGCCCATCGAGAACAGCGTCTTGGTCAGGAACAGTGAGGCCGAACGCTGCAGGTTGTTGATGGAGCGACGGCCCTCGGCCACCACGGCGGGCATCGAGGCAAAATCGTTGTCGACGAGTACGATTTCGGCCACATTACGCGCGGCATCGGAGCCGGCCGCCATGGCGACGGAGCAGTCGGCCTCCTTGAGCGCCAGCACGTCGTTGACGCCGTCGCCCGTCATGGCCACGGTGTGCTCGCGGCGCTTGAGCGCCTGCACGAGCTCGCGCTTCTGCTGCGGGGTCACACGACCAAAGACATGGTAGCGGTCCACTGCGGCATCGAGCTTGGCCGGCGTATCGAGCGTCGTGGCGTCCACATAAGCGTCCGCCCCCGGCACGCCCACCACGCGCGCGATCGACGACACCGTACGCGGGTCGTCGCCGCTGATCACGTTGAGGGTCACGCCCTGCTCGTTAAAGTAGCCGATGGTCTCGGCCGCCGAGGTACGAATCTCGTCGCGGATGGTCACAAATCCCACGGGCTCGGCCTCGCCCACCATATCCCCATCGGGCGTAAAGCCGTCCACGCGCGCCACCACGAGCACGCGGCAGGTATCGGCAAGCTCGGCGACACGGTTCTCGACCTGGGCAAACGCACGATCAGAGAGCACAAATTGCGCGGCGCCCATTACGTAGGAGCCCTGCGCAAAAGAAGCGCCGCTCCATTTTTTAGACGACGAGAATGGAATGACCGACAGCGGCTCGGACACCTCGACCGGGCGATCGGCGTAATAGTTGAGCAGCGCCTGGCAGGTCTCGTTGGCATCGGCCGAAGTCGCACGTGCCACGTTAGCCAGCGCAAAATCGAGCACTGTGGTATCGACGGGAACAGCCGCCTCGTCCGAGTCCACGCCAAAGCCAACACCCTCAACAGGCAGCGGATACGTGCCCTCGACCTCCATACGGCCCGACGTGATGGTGCCCGTCTTGTCCAGGCACAGCACGTCGACGCGAGCGAGTGTCTCGATGCAGTAGAGCTGCTGTGCCAGCACCTTGCGGCGGGCCAGGCGCACCGTGGCGATGGCGAGCACCGACGAAGTCAGCAGCACCAGGCCTTGCGGGATCATACCCAGCAGGGCGCCCACCGTGGACAGCAGCGCCGACGAAGGCACATGACCGGCCAACAGCTCGGAGAAGCACCACGAAAGCGCGCTATCGCCCGGGGTTCCCGCGGCATCCCACAGCTCGCTCACACTCGAGGCAAACAACGCCAAACCGAGCGGGATCATGATGATGCTCGCAAAGCGCACGATGGCGTTCAGCGCGTTCATGATCTCGGAATTAACCTTTTTGACGTACTTGGCCTCGTTATTAATTTTGGCCACGTAGTTGTCGGCGCCGACATGGATCACGCGGGCGCGCAGCAGGCCCGAGTCGATAAAGCTGCCGCTCATGAGCTCAGAGCCTGGCTGTTTCTTAATAAGGTCGCTCTCGCCCGTCAGCAGGCTCTCGTTCACGAGCGCCTCGCCCGACACCACCACGGCGTCGGCGGGAATCTGGTCGCCGCGCCCCAAGCGGATGATGTCGTCGAGCACGATCTGGTCCAGGCCGAGCTCCACCTCGGCGCCGTCGCGCACCGCGATGGTCTTCTTGGAGGTCAGCAGCGTGAGCTTATCGACCATCTTCTTGGAACGCATGGACTGAATGACGCCAATAGCGGTGTTCAAGAACACCACGAACAGGAACGTCAGATTCTTAAACGAACCGGTCAAAATGACCAGGAAAGCCAAGATCACGTTGATCAAATTGAACAGCGTGCAGAGGTTCTCGATGATGAGCTCTTTGACCGACTTGGTCTTGAGTTCCATGTTGCGGTTGATTTTACCGGCGGCGATACGCTCCTCGACCTCGGCGGTTGAGAGTCCGCGCTCGATATCCGTTGCTGCCATACCACGTCCCATCACGTCGCGTCGGTATAAGAAAAACCGCCCGGACCATGCGAGGTTCGGACGGTCTTACGTTCGATGGTGCCCCGTCTGCCTAGATTCTAGAACCGAGATCTGCGCCGTTGGGACCGTCGTGCTGCTCAGGATACCACGGGCGGCGTAGCAACACCTTTTCTCGAGAAAAAACCCGCCCGGGATAACCCGAGCGGGCCGCGGCTAGCGCCCGTTGATGCTCACGAGGCACAGGCCGATTGTCGCCACGGTGCCGCCGAAGAGCGCGCCGAGGACGAAAGCCAGCGCGATCATGCTAGTACGGGTTGCCGTCGGTGACGCAGACTTGGAGTCGGTCGAGCGGCTCGCCGTAGAAACCGGCGTAGTCGTCGCCGCCGTAGGTGGAGCCGTCGTCGCACACGGTGTCGAGCCATCCGGCGCGCGCGGTGGTCTGCGAGCGATACCACGCCTGCTTGTACTCCTCGCCGCCCGGGGTCACGTAGTACATGCGTACACCGTCGATGGTGTGGCCGGCGATGCCGGCGCAACCGTTCACGGTATCGTTGCGGTCGCCCTTGGAAACATAGTCAAGCCAGCCGTCCTCGATGGTGTGGACCTGATACTTGAGCGTGCCGCGATCGACTCGGGCGCAAAGGAGGTCGTGCTGTCGGCACGGGTATCCCGCGAAGCCGTTGTCCCCGGCGCCGAAGTCGGTCACCTCGTCCAGCCAGCCGCCGCCCTTGAGGTGGAGGGAGTAGTGGACGGGGATGCGCTTGCCAGATGCCTTTGTGAAGCCGCCAGATGCCGCCTGAGCGGGCTTTGCCGCGGCAGGCTTAGCGGCGGCGGAGGGGGCTGGCGCCTTGCCGCCCTTCATCGCGTCGTACCACGCCTGGGCGCGCTGCATGTAATGGTCGCGCTGGGAGCCCGCAAGCTCGCCGGGGCAAGCCGTGGCGCTCCAGTAGCGGTGCGGGAACACGTTCTTGCACCACTCGGGGCGACCAAGGCCGTAGTACAGGCACAGGGCCGCCACGAGGTGCGCGCCGCTCTCGATGGCCTTCTCGTGGACCGTCCACGGGTTGCTGCCGCTGTTCGCGTGCTCGATGGAGATGGTCGTGTCGTTGCCGCGTCCGGTGCCGATTCCGTCGCCGCAGGCGTAGGCGCGGTCGGTGTCGTTGACGTGCTGCACGATGTAGCCGTTGCGGTCGACCGAGTAGTGCGCCGAGCAGCCGTTGGCGCCCCAGATGCCGTTGCACTGGCCGGCGTTGAGGTCGCCGGCCATGTGGTGGATGGTCACGCCCTTGATGCCGAACGGGCGGCCTGCGGAGAAGTTGCGCCCCAGAAGCTTGTACTCGTCCGGTTGGACGTTTGCGAAGTCTGCCATTAGTCCTCCTTGATGTCGCCGAGCGCCAGCAGGGCGTCCAGCCATTTGTCCGTGATGCCGACCGATTTGAAGGCCGCATAGGCCACCTGCACGCCGCCTACCGCGGCGAAGATGGACGTAACCCATGCCGAGGGTTCGGTCGGTACGCCGCCCGACATGGCCGTGAGGGCGCCGCATCCTGCCGAGACGGCGATGGCCGTCCAGCGGGCGACATTGCCCGTCATCGCCTTCGTCTTGATGGCCTGCACGATGTACGGCACGACCAGCACCGTGCATACCGTGAGGCCCGCCTGGATCTCTGTCATTCGATTGCTCCTATCTGTCGGATTCCTTGCTGTAGATCAGGTCGACGCGGTCGCAGATGTGGTCGACCTTCTCCGCCATTCCCTGGCTTCTCGCCTGGCTGTGGACCAAATCCGCGTGGAGGACGTCATTTGACGCGACGACCGACTCCATGAGCGTTTTCATTCCTTCGATCAGGGTGTTGCTGCGCTCCATCTGGGCGGCGATGCGCCCCTCCATCTGGGACCGCTCGCGGTCGCGCTGCGCCCTCTCGTCGACTTCGGCCTGCTTGCGCTCCTCGCGCTTCAGGTCGAGCTCGCCTTTCCGCTGGTTTTGGCGTTTGTACTCCTCGAGAAACTGTCTCCCGAAGTAGAACGCAACGAGCGTCAGGAGCACGCCTCCAAGCCAAGCCGGTCCGTAAGGCGCAAAAAGTTTGAGCACTTCCATCCTGAGCGCCCTCCTTCCGCCTATTCGGCCGTGTACTCCTCGCCGGTGATCTCCTTGTACTCGTCGGCGGTGATCCACTTGCACTCGACGGCCTTGTGTACTCGCGCCTTGCTCCAAAGAGGTCGGTCGTAGTACTTCTTGACGAGCGCGAAGTGCTTGGAGTGCCCCTCGGTCTTCTTCGTCGGCATTACTGGTCACCTCCGACCGTCATGAGCAGGTAGTCGATGTTTGCCGTGTTCTGTTCGGTCTGCGTCGGCTGCGACGCCCGCTCGCGCATCTGGTCGAGCAGCGCCGACACGTCGAGCGTCTCGCCGCTGTCGTAGGCGGCGAGCGCCGCGGTGTAGGCGAGCTTTCGTGCCTTCCGTTCAGCGTACTCGTCATCGTCGATAACGCCCGCGTCGTGCGCCGCGTCGGGGTCGCCGATCTGCGACAGCAGATCGCGCAGGGCGTTGACCTCGGCCATGGTGCCATCTTGAAGCTCGTTGGGGCGCGACGTGTCTTCCTCAGTGTCCATGCGGACTCCTCTCTTGTCGGGGAATGTGCCGCCATCGTATTAGCGCCGTGAGATTGCCTGGCCGTTTGGGCGGGCGCGAAGAAAGAAGGCGCGCCGCAGCACGCCTTCGCTGTCTTGGTTATTTCGTTTTCGACCCGTCTAGGCCGCCGTTTTGAGTTGCCGCCCTTCCGCTATGGCGAGGGCGTTCCGCCCGAATCGTCTCTCGGGCTTGGTTGCATTGAGCAACCAAGCCCCCCCGCGAGATTTTCGAACAGGCTGCGGTACAGCGCGTCCATGGCCAGCACGCTGCGGTGCGCGTCCAAGTGAGCCATGCCGCCGCGCCAGCTCTGGTAGCTCTGCTGCACCTGCTCGGGCGTCATGACCCCCTCGGCCACCATGCGGGCCATCTTCTTCAGC